>JAZOSH010000087.1:0-6689 GCA_045656985.1 Eubacteriales bacterium
TATTCATGTGTGCTTCAATAAAGGGAGTAAATTCCTTGACAAGAAGAGCAGCTTTACGAAGCTTTGATGCTTCTGCAGGATTGTAGTATGCACCTACAGACATGTCTGCCGATCTCTCACCTGCAAGGAATTTGTGATCAACACATTCGCCAATCTTCTCAAGGAAGGTAACAACCTCTCGCCAATCCTCACCATATGCGTGTGAGAAATAGTCTTCCTTTATACTCTCAAAATCAAGAGATGTGTCAAAGAGAGTTTGTGCATATGTGTAGATCGGAAATCCATTAGGGAAAAAGCTTCTCTGTGATCCGTCCTCAATAGTGCCGCCAAATCCGTGTGCGCGGTAGCCCTTTATATCATTGTGGATGATCTCGGCAAATTTTAATCCTGTTACCTCATAAACCTGATTTACCCAGAAATGATACTCGTAGAGAATGACATTTACACCGCATTTCTTTCTCCAAATCTCGGCATACGCAACAGGCTCTGCGGGGTTTGTGGGGGAGATGTTCTTGTTTCTGACGAATTTGGGAAGATCAAGCTCGGGAGACTCTGCCGACACCGATTGAGTATAAGAGCGGTATATAGGAGCGAGCAGAAGTGAGAATCGGGAGGGGTTGTTAAGTGTCTCTGTCTCGGGCGGGAATAAGGATTCATAGCATGCAGCGAAAACGAGACGGTTGTTAAGTTCTCTTCTTGTGAGCTCTGCATCGATCTCGTTGAGGAGTATGACATACCAGTCGGAGTGCGTTCTCTTCTGACAGTCCTCACATTCACAGGAGTGATTGAGCGAGTCGCCGAGCCAGACATGCAGATAACTTACATGGGCATTCATTTCACAGTATTCAGCAACCTTTTCTACAACCTTTGCACGCGCCTCGGGGTTAGACATACAGAAATTTGTGTACATCGGTGTGCCATGTACAAGCTCGCGCTTGCCGTTAACGAGTGCCATATAGGGAAGAGCGTTTTCAAGCGCTTCATCGGTTTCACCCTCAGCATATGACTTGTCAGGGTCAAGTCCAAAGGGCATCGATGCCCACGCGTGCCCTATATCGTGGAACTGAAGTCCGCGTTTTGCAATTTCGACTTCGCACATGCGCTTCCACTGTGTGACCGTTTCGCGCGTAACTCGCTCGGGCTCACGGTTTGCTTCATTAAAGCGGTGACGGTAGTAGTAATCGTAATAATTAAAGGGACAGAAGAATTCAAGCATATAGACATTCATTCCGACCTTGGGGGCAAAGTCAATCGTCTCCATCATACAGGTCTGACTTTCCGCACCCTCGTTACACCAGCCGCGGTAGCGGTTGTCAGCCATCTTATGATATTTTTTGGGTTCAATGTTTTTTATGGGGATGAGCTCTCCGTCAATTCCGGGGAAGAGCCAGCGACAGCCGTTAAGTGTCAGATATTTGTATACCGCAAGGAGAACACTTCTTGCATTTGAACCGGCAATTATGCCACCTTTGGTATCTGTATCAATATGAATGATGTCATCAAGCGAGATGTCGTCTGCTTCACTTGTGTCGAGTGAAAAGTCAGACATAAGACCGAGGCAGAAGCCGTCTTTCGCATAGGGGTCGTAGGAGATCTTTATCTCACCTGCGCGTGGCATCATCATGCGGAGATACTTCTTGAGCTCTTCCGCAGCAAAATCAACTGTAGGGTGTGAGGTTATTTTATATATTCTGAACATAATTTTCTCCAAAGCTTATTTTAATTCTTCGAAATCGTCTGTGCCATGCTTGCAGATGGGACAGATATAGCCCTCGGGAAGTGCATCTCCCTCATAGACATAGCCGCAAATTTTGCATACAAAGCCCTTTTTCTTCGGAGCTGCAGGCTTGGGCTTGACATTTGCAAAATAATAGGAATATGTCATAGTTGGTGCCTTTGTAAGGTTGTGTGCTTCTGTTAGCGTACAAACGAACATTCCGTGCGTATCAAGGTCAACATAACTCTCAACCTTAAGAGAAATAAAGGAATTTATATAATCGGTAAGCACCGCAAGACCGTTACGCGAATGGAAAACAGTTATTCCTTCAAATTTATTGGTGTCTCTGCCGCTCTTAAAGCCAAAGCGTTCAAAAATAGAGAAGGGAGCTTCCTCTGTGAGAACATTGACATTGAGAATACCGCTTTTCTTTACGGTGTTGTGTGAGTAGTTTTGTTTATTGATAACAACGCCAACTCTATTAGGTGTGTTTGTCAGCTGAACTACGGTGTTTACGATGCAACCGTTGTCGCGTTCACCATCATTTGAGGTTACCACATAAAGCCCATATCCAATATTAAAAAGGGCAGTAATATCAATATTTTCCATCAAAATATACCTCCATATATCTTATATCTTATTCTAACATATTTTCTTTTAAGAGTCAATAAAAATACTACCGCATTTGCGGTAGTATTTTATTACTATAGACCATATCTGCCAGACGAATTAAGCGATGCCTCAATTCTTAAAAGTCGGTTATATTTTGCTACTCGCTCGCTTCTGCAGGGAGCTCCTGTTTTGATGAATGGAGCGTTCACTGCAACAGCAATATCTGCGATAGTAGTGTCCTCGGTTTCGCCTGAACGATGAGAGATTATAAAGCTGTAGCCTGCCTTTTTGGCTGTGTGTATAACATCGAGTGTTTCGGAGAGCGTTCCTATCTGATTGGGCTTTATGAGAATAGCATTCGCCGCTCCTCTCTGCGTGCCCTCCACAAGCCTTTTTGTGTTTGTGACAAAGAGGTCGTCACCCACAAGCATTATCTTGTCACCAAGGCGTCTTGTAAGCTCCTGCCAGCCGCTGAAGTCTCGTTGTTCAAGCGCATCCTCTATGGAGATTATTGGATATTTTTCAACAAGCCCCTCCCAATATTCAATAAGAGCTTCTCTTGTGTAAGTCCTTTTGGTCTTTGGCATAAGATATTCTCCCTCGCTTGCATACCACTCCGATGCAGCAGCGTCAAGGGCAACCTTTATGTCGTCTGTACTATATCCAGCCCTGTTTATTGCCTCACAGATAAGTTCGATAGCCTGTTCGTCATTTTCAAGGCTTGGCGCAAAGCCACCCTCATCACCAACCGTTGTTGCAAGTCCGTTTTCCTTAAGAATAGTACCAAGTGTGTGATATATCTCGCTACCTGCTGCAAGCGCTTCTGAAAAAGAGGAAAGACCTAACGGAACTATCATAAACTCCTGTATTTCCACATTGTTTGAGGCGTGTGCGCCTCCGTTTAGAATGTTCATCATAGGTATGGGCAATCTGTATGCATCAAGGCCGCCAAGATATCTGTAAAGTGGAATATGGTGCCAATTTGCCGCTGCACGGGCATTTGCAAGCGAGACTGCAAGGATTGCATTTGCGCCAAGCTTTGATTTGTTTTCTGTGCCGTCAAGGGCAATGAGTACCTTGTCAAGCTCATATTGCTCGGTGGCGCTTATGCCGCAAAGGGCTGGGGAAATAGTCTTGCAGACCGAGCACACAGCATTAAGAACGCCCTTGCCCCCATACCTTGCCATCTCTCCATCTCGCTTTTCATGTGCCTCAAATATCCCGGTTGATGCACCCGATGGTACACTTGCAACTCCAACTGTGCTGTCTGACAGAAATACAGTTGCTTCGACTGTTGGATATCCTCTTGAGTCAAGTATTTCACGAGCTGTGCATTTTGTTATCTGTGGCTTTGCCATATTTCTACCTTCTTTCGTAACTAAAATCTTTACTTTTATTATCGGCATAAAAAGGGAGGAATATGCCATAAAAAGAAAAAGTGCTGATGCATTGCATCAGCACTTGATTTTAAATTAAAGAACTCTGTAAACGGAGAGAAGCTTGTTGCCAAGCTGGCTCTTTATCTCGTCTACCTCGGCCTCTGTCATAGATGCGGTAACAAGAGCAGTTACCCCATCATCTGTAAGCGTCTTTTCGGCGGTTATTGGAGCATTATTGCCCTTGACGATGAATACGCGCTTGCAGCTGTACTGTGAGAAGTCGGCAAGGTCGGAGTCAGTTGCATCAGACCAAGCAACAGTCTTGGCATCCTCTGTTCTTGTGCTCATAATGTCTATGATATCTGCAACAACTGCACTTGCTGTCGGGAGCTTGCCTGCGCCAGGTCCGTAAAACATAACCTCGCCTACCATATCGGCGCCAACAAGAATACCGTTGAAGACATCGTTTATCGTAGAAATAGGATTTTGCATGGGGACAAAATGGGGGGCAACATAAGCTGTGAGCTTTCCGTCAGAAAGGGAAGCGCATCCAACGAGCTTTATAGCATATCCAAGTGATGCCGCAAGCTTTGTATCAAGCAGGGTGATGTTTGTAATACCCTCGGCATGAATATTCTTAGGATTAATAAGCTTTCCCGAGGCGAGCGCCGCGAGAATTACAATCTTTCTTGCTGCATCAATTCCGTCAACATCGGCAGAGGGATTAGCCTCGGCATAACCAAGTCTCTGTGCTTCCTTGAGAGCTGACTCAAAGGACTCGCCGCAGTCACGCATTTTTGTAAGTATATAGTTGGTTGTTCCGTTAAGGATACCGCATATTCTATTTATATTATTTGATGCAAGGTCATTGATGATGGGACGGATTACGGGAATACCACCGCCAACACTTGCCTCAAAGAGATATCTTACGCCATGTTCAGCTGCAGTAGCACAAAGCTCTGTACCAAAATTAGACACAACCTCCTTGTTAGAGGTCACAACATGCTTTCCTGCGCGGAGAGCCGCGATAGAGAAGTCATATGCGGGGTGGGAGCCACCCATCATCTCTGCAACAATATCTACCTCGGGGTCATTTAGAATTACTGAAAAATCGTGAACGACCTTATCCGCAAAAGGACTGTTAGGAAAATCTCTCAAGTCAAGAATATACTTTATGTTATATTCACAGCCGCAACGCGACTCTATTATCTTTTGATTCGCTGTAAGGACTTCAGCAGTTCCGCTTCCAACTACACCAAAACCAAGAATAGCTATATTTATCATGAAAATTACCTCCAAGTAGGTTAATATAGATATAATACCACATTTTTTTTCAAATTGCAAATATATATTGAAAAAAAACTGCAATTATGGTACAATTATTTTAGAAATAGTAAGAAAAGAGGTACAAATTATGTCATCGCCCATAGGAAGCATGAGAAATGTAAAAATCTTTGTTCTTTACCTTATGGAAAATATAAATTATCCACTTGATTTTATCACTATAAATGACATCGTGATGCAGACCGATTTCGTAATGTATCTTGACTTTGCCGAGGCATTTGGAGAGATGCTTGACGGCGACCTCATTGAGAAGATAGATTATGACGGAGAGGAGAGATATTTGGTTACAGAGAAGGGAAAATGCGTTGCGCGTGAGCTCAATGGAGATATCCTTTCAACTATTCTTGATCAGAGCCTTGCAAGAGCACTTCGTTACCTTGATTTTAAGAAGCGCGGTATTGTTTGCAAGTGTGAGATAAATAAGTGTGAGGACGAGGATAAGTATGAAGTGGCTTGCTCGTTTACCGAGCAAAAGAAGGAGATCTTTATGCTCAGGTACACTGTAGATACCCTTGACCGTGCCAAGAGAATGAAGGATAACTTCTATGACAGACCAGAGGCAATATACCGTGGAATGCTCGCTCTTATGGCAGGAAATGTAAACTATCTTTTCGATTGATTTTTTTAGAAAACAAATTAAAAACTTGTAATTTTTAGTAATTCGTCAAAAAAATACTAAATATTTTTCTCAAAAACTATTGACATTATACAAATAAATGATATAATTAAAAGGTATAGGTTAGATATTTTATGGGATAAGTGTACCCTGATGGGAGTCGTTAAATGAGCAAGATCAACAATAATTTTGACCTCAATTCCTTGATAATCAAGGTAAGAGACGGCGACCAGATGGCTTTTCTTACACTGTTAGAAAGGTATGAGCCGTTGCTTCATTCGCAGGTTGCAAAATTTGCAAATGATGATACCGCAAGAGCTCATTATGAAGACCTATTGCAGGAAGCAACGCTTGTCTTCTATAACGCGATTCTCAATTATGACGAAACACAGAGTGATGTTGAATTTGGACTCTATGCCCGAATTTGTATTTATAACGCGCTTGTTTCACAGATGAGAATAATCAATAAGCGCAAGGCGGAAGAGCTTACCGAGCCTGATAGTCGCGCGTTCTGCGATGATATTGCCGAGGATCCTGCCGAAAACTTGGTTGAGGCAGAGAATATTCGTGAGATATATTCGGTGATAAAGAAAAATCTCTCCGATTACGAATATGAGATATGGCGTAGTTATATGCTTGGAAAGACAGCAAGGCAGATAGGTGAGGCGATTAGCAGAGACGAAAGATCTGTGAGCAACGCCGTTTACCGAATTCGCAAAAAGCTGCGTACGCTGCTCAAATAATATGATTGAAAAGGCATAGCCTTTCAATATAAACCCTGACAATTCAGGACGCTCACTGTTAGTTATAACTGTCGTGTACTGGTTTTAGGGAAAAATACCATTTTCAAAGTGAGGTAAAATTCCATGTACGAAGAAGAAAAAGTTGGAGTCGAGAACGAGGAGTTTGTAGATGAGACTCTTGTATGCAAGGATTGTGGAAACGAGTTCGTATTCACAGCCGGCGAGCAGAGATTCTACAAAGAGAAAGGCTTCATGAACAAGCCCAAGGCTTGCAAGGC
>JAZOSH010000088.1:0-3898 GCA_045656985.1 Eubacteriales bacterium
GGATGAGCCCGAGGAAAAGCCCGCGCCCAAGAAGGCAGACAAAAAGAAAAATATTTCCGAGGAAATAGAGCTCGGAGAGATAGGAAAGGACGAGCTTCTCTCCGATGTTGCCGAGGTAGCACCCGAGGAGGGAGCACAGGAGGTGGAGATAGTTACTCCATATGTATTCCCGCCGATAGATATGCTTGCAAAGAACCCGAGTGCTACACAGGAGGACTACTCGCGTGAGCTTCAGGAGAATGCGCAGCGTCTTATGGATACCCTCAATGATTTCAAGATATCCATTAAGGAGATAACTTATTCAAGAGGTCCCACTATCACAAGATACGAGCTTCGTCCCGAGTCGGGAACGAGAGTCCGCGCTATTGCAAACCTTGTTGACGATATAGCACTCAATCTCGCGACCACGGGCGTAAGAATAGAAGCGCCTATTCCCAATAAGCCTGCTGTAGGTGTTGAGGTGCCTAACAGAACAAGGGCAACGGTATATCTACGCGATCTTATCGACTCGCCGAAGTTCTTTGAGGCAAAGAGCCGTCTTACTGCCTGCCTTGGCATGGATGTTGGCGGAAATCCCATTTATTTTGATGTCTCAAAGATGCCCCACCTGCTAATCGCGGGTGCAACTGGTATGGGAAAATCGGTATGTATCAATACGATAATCGTTAGCATGCTCTATAAGGCAAAGCCCGATGAGCTCAAGCTCATACTCATAGACCCCAAGAAGGTTGAATTTGCAATATATAAGAACATTCCTCACCTCTATGCGCCTATAGTGAGTGACCCCAAGAAGGCGGCAGGAACGCTTGCGTCGGCAGTTGCCGAGATGGAGCGCCGCTTTGAGCTTATAGAGGAGGCAGGAGTGCGTGATATTGGCGGATATAACGCAACAATTGAGAATTACCCCGACAGAGAATTCATGCCTCAAATGGTAATTATTATAGACGAGCTTGCCGACCTTATGATGACGGCGGCAAAGGAGGTTGAGACCTCTATCTGCCGACTTGCACAGAAGGCAAGAGCTGCGGGAATTCACATCATAATCGGTACACAGAGACCGTCGGTTGATGTTATAACAGGTCTTATCAAGGCAAATATCCCCTCAAGAATTGCCTGTACGGTTGCTTCGCAGACCGACTCAAGAACTATTCTTGACATTGCAGGCGCCGAGAAGCTTATTGGTAAGGGAGATATGCTCTTTGCACCCGTTGGAGCGTCAAAGCCTATGCGTGTTCAGGGCGCGTTTGTAAGTGACGGCGAGGTAGAGAACATCGTAACCTTCATAAGAGATAATAATGCCGCGGGCAAGTACAATGAGGAATTTATTGACCGCGCAAATCAGGAGGCTGCAAAGTGCGGACAGAAGAAGGGCTCGCAGGGTGAGCCCGAGCCCATGTCGGATGGCGATAGCAGCGGCGGCGACAGTAAATTTGATCAGGCTGTGAGACTTGCCATAAGTGAGGGCAAGGTTGCAACATCGCTCCTTCAGCGTAGGATCGGAGTTGGCTATGGACGAGCTGCAAAGATAATAGACGCTATGGAGGACAGAGGCTTTGTCAGCAAGGCGGACGGAAACAAGCCGCGCCGAATTCTTATTTCACTTGAGGAATACGAAAATCTCAAGGCATCGGGCGATGTTGACGGCGATGATGTATAATAATTGCATGCGGGAGAGGGAAGACCTCTCCCGTTTTTTGCGTCTGTTTGGTGGTGAGAAGAAGAGAAAAATGTTATAAAATATGCATTTTGTCTGCTTGTTAGGGCGTGAATTGTGCAAAATGGCTATAATTTTCAAAAAAAGATTGTGAATTTTTACATTTGTAAAAAACTTGCATATTTTATATGTATATGGTAAAATAAAGTTGACCCATAGGCGCGTTGCGCCAATTTTTATATAAAGAAGGAGAAAATAGTATGAGAAAAATTCTCTCTATAATGCTTTGCGTTATTATGCTTCTTGGCGTGGTAACAATGGGCATTACTGCTAAGGAGTATTTTGCCGGAACTGCGGTTTCGGGAACAACAACTCCCACAACACCTACTATTGACGGTATAATCGGAGATAGTAAGTGGACATACACGGGCAGTTTTACTGCCCCCGATAGTGTTAAGGCGATACGAAATGTAGATGAGTATACATGGCGTTCGTCTACCTATGACAGAAAGACAGATGTTGATAATGAATTTGTCGTTGAAGCAGATCATACCAACGCATTGCCGCTCAATTCAACCTTCTACTATAGCTATGATGCTGATTACATCTATCTCGGCTATAGAGAGAGAAATGGCTATACAACAAAGGTTCAGCTTGAGCTTAATCCTCGTGTGGGTGTCGGTGATCAGGTTGGAAGAATAAGTATAGCTGTTAACTTCACAAGAAACGGCGATACTACTACATATCCTCAGTATGCAACACAGGCAGTGCCCAATATAACAGTATATGAGTATTACGGCAATAATCAGACAGACCGCAATACATATACCGCCAGTGATGCTACTTATCCTTTATCAAAGTACATTGTAGACAGTGCCGCAACATTCTATGACGACGGTGGAAGAATTATCAACTCAATAGAGTTGAAAATAAGCCGTGCTGCTCTTGTTGAGTACGCAGGTGCAAATGTAACAGAGAATAAACCCACAAGCATTTCTCAGCTTGGTGTTCGCGCGTTCATCAACGGTGACGGCGGTGAGGCGTTCTGGTGTGATACCGCTTCGGCAGTAAAGCCCTATTATTTCCACACTGATAAAGGTTACCATGTTGTAAACCTCTCTCCCCTTCACGGAACAAAGCTCGGCCTCTATGCAGATCAGCAGACATATTATGCCGGTATAGACACCGATGCAGACGGAGTAGTTCCTGCGGCAGACGGTGAGGTAAAACCCGGTGAGTACACATGGCATCATAGCTTGAATCTTTCAAACGATGCGGCTGATAAGTCCTATTATGTCAATGTGACTGGGGGCTTCTCCAATGTCAAGGGCATTGATTTCTATGCTACAAAGAAGGGCGATATTCTTTATTTTGCAGCAGTGGTAGAAGATCGGAAAGATGACGGATGGAGCGATGCTTTATATCCTGTTCTTGGATATGGTGACCAGACAGGAATTAATACATGGGCTGCATATATGCCTAATACTGTAGGCACAAATATTGAAACCTGGAATCCTCTCGGTGAACATGTAAATACAAAAGATCACCTTGCCGATTGGGAAACGGGTAAGAACGGAAATGTAACTACATACGAGATAGCTTACAAGCTTTCTTCCTTCGGAAATGCAAATCAGCTCTATATTGGAGCAACATATTCAGCTTTAGGTGAAGGAAGAGTACTCTTTGGAATGGAGACAAACTCCATGTTTGTTACACAGTCGGGCAACAAGATCGTTACCGGCAGCGGAATGACAGGCTTCTATCCTCATGTTCTCTATCTTGGCGAGAAGGGCGACTTTGAGACAAATTATACATGCTCTCATGATTATGAGACAACAGGAGTATATGCAACAGAGACAACTCACAGAGTAATTTGTAAGCTCTGCGGTCATGTTGAGTATGCTACACATGAGCTTTCTACTAATGGAGTATTTGTTTCGGATCCCACATACACAAAGCCCGGTATAACAAATTATGCATGTGTTGCAGGCGTTTGCGGTGGTAAGAATGCAGAGGCTGCGCCTCTTGGTGTACCGAACGATAAGCACCTTCTCACACTCACAAAGCAGGAGCATAACTTCGTAAGCAAGGCAACAGTTGGCGCACTTACTGCAGGCGGAACAAATAACACACCCACACTTGCAGCAGACGGTGTTATCAATCCCGGTGAGTACAACTGGTCGCTCACAGATATTACACCTGCAAATGCGGCATCCAAGGGCTTGTTTACACAGAACATTCAGG
>JAZOSH010000089.1:0-6245 GCA_045656985.1 Eubacteriales bacterium
GCAAAGTGTTCTTTCTTTAAGACCGAGCAAGAGGTCATTGAAGGAAGAGCTGCAGCGCGAGAACGAATTTCATCACTGCCGATAGAGCAGCAGATTGACATTTCGGATAAGTATTACACAAAGGTAAAGGTGGTGATCTGATGGGCTTTGTAAGTAAAAACTATTTTTATTGCGATATATGCTTTAAAAAATTTGATAACGGACAAGCTCTTCAGGAGTTGGCCGTACCTGCAAGAAACTATAACGCAGAAGGAACGGACTACACCAAAACATATCATAAGATCAGCTGTTGCCCGGAGTGTACCCATGAGTTTTGGGAAAGCAGTGACTCTAATTTTGCAACGGTTGAGCTTGGTCTTACAGGTCGTAAGATATTCCCTCATTTTGAGGTTGAAGCGCAAGGATGTGATTATCCTTACAATGTAGGTTATCAGAATAACATTCCTAAGACGGAAAAGAAAGGAGAGTAAAGATGGAACTCGTCGGATACAGAGAAAACATTGAAATGCTCTCAAACCTTTTTCCCGAGCGTATTGTCATATCACTTACTGAATGTGCAAGAGCGCTCGGCGTTGATTATCGTACGGTAAAGGATATGACGCAGCGCGTTAAAAATCCTCTTCCGCTTGTCAGACTTACCGAAGGTCCAAAGAGTCGGTGCGGTGTTCCTATCGCTCTTCTTGCTCGTTGGCTTTGTAAAAAGGAGTAAATCATGAAATTTTTTAAAACTGTTTTATCTTACATAGTTTCTCTTTCGTCCCCGAAGGCTCTTGCTGATGCGGTCAATGCTGCCGCATCTCCCGACGAGCTTGATGAAAGAGTTGTTCAGATTGCGGGGTTAGATTATGGCCGGCGTAAGAAGATCTCCGATGCTGCATCATCTGAAAACCCTGCCTAAATGGTATGCGCTCGCCTGCAGCGGTGAAAAAACTGCAGAGGTCCGCAAGCTTGACCGAGATTTTCGCGCCGGGGATATACTTGAGCTTCACGAGTATGACGGAGAGAAGCTCACCGGGCGATCAATCAAGGTCATTGTAACGCATGTGCTTACAGATAGTGAGTACATAAGAGAAGGTTACGCTATGCTCTCATTTCAGCGCTGCTCTAACGGAGCCAGGATCGCTATTGAAATTTGGGCAGATTTGTATAACAAATATTGTGAAGCTCGCCGTGAGATTGAGCTTCTGAAGGAGGCCCTAAGGGTATGAATCCACGACCAAAGTGCAGAGATCCTACTGTGTAAAAATGTCCAAAAAATTCAAGCGAGAGCTTCGGCTCTCGTTGGTGGGGCAGTTCTGTAATACGCCCCATACATAAAAAATAAAAAAATCAGCTTTTTCAAGGCTTTGACGGCATTTTTTCATTCATTCAAACAGCAATTTGAATGAACGGAAATTTCGTTGCAGCTTTGGCAAAAAATATGAAAGTTGAAAAGGAACAAATGATTGCTGTTCAGGTGAAAAGATGTAAAATAATGAATGAATTTTCACGGGAACAGCAGGACAAATATTTTGGAATTTCCATTCAGAAGACACTTCATCATATAGATACTCTTTATTATGCCGTAACATTAAACGAGCCGGAGCACATAGTAACTCTTCAAGAGAATAATGATTTGCCGGAATATATAACACATTTCGTGTCTGAATTGCGTGGTAGTAAAGAGGTCATTAAAACAAATCAGAACAGGACTGTTGAATACGGTGAGCTGGAGATGGTTGCGAAGGCATTTGCTACATACGAATTTTGTTTGTCTATTGAAGAAAAGTTTGACATCTTCATAGCTTCGTATTTACCAAATGCCGATACACCGAGGGTAGTTGTTCAGCTCCGTTCCCGGTATCTTGTTCTTGACGGAGTAAAAAAGGCTGTTGAAGAGTCTTTGTCTTACTTGAAGGAATTTCTTAAACCTTTTGGGCTGTTTCCCGTAAAGGTCAGAGAAAATAGAATAGATTATGCATTTCACACTAATTTGATCCAAAATCCTTATAAGTTTTTTCAAGATAAAAATCTTAAAGAGCATTGTAAAACTAATTTGAGATTGATCAATAAATTTATGGAATTTACTGAAGATGATCTTAAAATAGATACTGTCTCTTTTGGTAACCGTAAATCAAATAATGTTTTTGTCAGAATGTATAACAAAGGCAAAGAGGTTATTAAAAATAACTATAAAGCTTTTTTCATCCAACGATGGTTTGACAATCACCTTATATCCGAGTTTGACAAATATGTTTATGAGGAAGCATATAAATTAAGGTCTTATCGTACTGGGATCCTTGTTGGTCGTCTCAAGTGGTATCTTGAATTCGGTACAGATGAAGAGATCAAAGAGCTTTGCCAAAATCTCCTTAATACAAATTTTATCAAGTCTGACAATTGTGCTCAAATTGAAAAGAAAATACGGAATATTATTCCGGAAGTAACATTGATTTTCAATATTGAGTATCAGACTAAAAGAAAGTTTTACGCAACATGTTGCGATTTCTTTGATAATTTTGTAGACTTTGAGGAATTGGATATTGCCAAGCTTTTTGGTGTAACTGCTCCGGTGACTGTTCCTACAGAAGAACAGCAAGCTGTTTCAGGCATAACAAGCTTTGATCCTCTCCTGAAGGATATATATTTGATACTCGGTAATGCGAGAGCCATTATTGACTATCTCACCGGGTATGGCAATGTTGTGTCCTTCGTCCAAGATAGGAAAATGTCAAAAAAGCAGTTTCTTGAAGAAGGTGAGCCTTATATGCGGTGGTGGAAGCGTATTCGCGGTACACAAATTGATTACAGCGCAGATAAGATTTTGGAATTATATCGTTGCTATGATCAAAATGCGTCTATTCTAAAATCTCGACGCTTATTCCAGGGGCAAGTAGCAAGACTTGCCATTCTAAAAAATCAAAGTACAGAGGCTGCAGATTTCTTTGACGATCTTGCCGATGCATTATGCACCGTAAATGATAATGATAAGCGTGCGGATGAAAACGGAGTTCCGATTGAACCGCCCGACTATCAGGAGATCAGAGCGATAAAGGCTCGGCGCATGCGCGGTCTTGTCAAGAAGCCTGTGCCCGAAAATTAAGCGGCTCGGGCGCTTATACTCGAGAGAAGGAGATATTATGAGATATATTGTTAAATCGTATAAGCCTAATAAGGGAAAATCTAAGGATAGAGCTACAGGAAATGAATATTCCTGGGACAAGGTTGATTTTCAGTGCGTAACGAAGGACGAGCGTCCTAATGCTGTTGAACCTGTAGGTGAACTTTGGCGTGAAGTTCTTTCTGTCCCGAATAGCTTTGCAACAGTTGTTATTACAAATGGTTTTCCTGTTACCTGTTTTGACGATTTAAGAGGTTGCGAGGTAACACCTCTTTATAATCGTTGGGGTAAAGTTGAAGCGCTAAGCGTAGTTGCTGTAAATGCAAAGTTCTGATGAACCGATTAAGTGTCCCGACTGTGCGAAGCTGCTATTTAAGATCAGCGACAGCGGTTCGGACATAATTATTATCTGTAAGGGGTGCAAAAAGGAAAAGCGTATCCCGATAACAGAAATTCAAAAAACAAAAAACAAATAAACAACATAGAGCCTTGAGCCGAATACATCTGTTATTCCTCAAGGCTCAATTTTTCATTTATGAGAGGTAAATTTATGTCTTACAAAACTAAAAAGATTATTAAAATCGTTGCTGCATTTCTCGTAGGCGTTCTTGCTTGCGGAACGCTTCTTCATTTCACAGGTACCGAGATCAAGAATCCTTTTGAAAAGGAAGATCTCAAGAATGTAATTGAGATAGACGATAACTATATCGTATCTCATAACACTGCAAAGGGTGTTGAGGTAGAAGTCAATAAAGATAGCGGCCAAATTACTCTTACCGGAACTGCATCGTCTTCTCATGAGCTCAAGGTAACAGAGCTTACTCTTAAGGCAGGTACATACCGTATCACAGGCCTTGATGAATGCGATGTAAACGAGTTTTACATGTATGTTTCTGACGGTCTGAATAAGGTCGCTTATTCCGGCGTTGAGAAGAATGATGCAAATGCTGTTAACGATACTTTCACTCTTGAGGAAGAGACAACAGTTTCTGTGTGGATCTATTGGGCTAAGGACCATTATTTCGGTCTTATCGGCACAAGAATCACACCTGTGATTTCCGAGGTAAAGTAAAAATCTAAAATTGTTCTCCCGAGGAGTATATCTCCCCGGGAGAGCTGAAAGGAAAAAACATGAAAAAATTTATTATATGGATATTGATAGCCTTTCTTGTTGTCGGTGCTGTCTCGGCGACAAGCCTTATCTCAAGGGATAAGGATAAGGGCCCGGATATTTATAGCTTTTCTCTTTCTTTCGTAAATGACAGCAAAGCTCAAGCCTTTTACAATTTTGAGGAGGGTATGTCCTGGCGCGACTTCATTGATTCGGAGAACGCGAAGGGTGATTACATTTGGAGCATAGACGAGTCAGATGGTTATGTTCTTGTTTCAACGGCTGAAAAGACCTTTACTGTAACCTATAAGGATAAGCTTGTTATCGTTGACGATGCTCTTATAAAGGACGCTGTATATATCATGGCGTGTGAGCTGCACTCAATGAATGAGGGCGAGCTTGTCAAGCTTCCCACGGTTGATGAGTTTGGTATGCTCCGCATGACATGTCAGACCTGCGGTTATTATGTTGATGAGGAGATCGCAAAGATAAGTGTTTCCGATGGAGCACTTAACGGATCAGAGCTTTCAACTTACGGCCAGCAGTCCTATTTTATAGGAAATGCTGTAACAACTGCTCCCTCCGAAAGAGGAACTGTAAATGCTGCAGAATATAATCTCACTGTATTGAATATGGCTCCGAGCGCAAAGAGCGCGGCCTATTCAATGACAGGTGATAACCGTTTCTTTATTTCGAGCACGAATACACAGACAGTCAATGATGTTGACATCTATGCCGCAAAGGATAGTGAGTATATCTATCTCGCGACGACTGTAACGAACACAGATGAAAATATGCGCGAGAGCGTTTATTTTGATATCGGCAATGGTCTCTATACAAATAGCATGATCCGCGTTTTTGTGGAGTACCGCACAGGTAATCCGAGAGTTCTCGGCTATCTTGCAAGCTGCACAAGTAATGAGGCCTCTGATGTCATTTATTATGATATCTCGGAGGAGCTTCTTAAGAAGCTTGTTGCCTCTTTTGACATCACCTATGATGAGAACACAAACATGATGCATGTTAAGCTCAAGCTTAAGCAGTCGGGCCTTGTAGATCCTGAAGCGCTTCTCCTTCGTCTTGAATATAAGTGTACCGATATAAGCACTAACACCAATAACGGCAGTATTTGGTTCGGCTTTGTTTCCGGCATTGAAAACACATTTGCAATGTATTCAAGATACCCGCATGTAATTACACTTACACAGGAGTGATGAAATGAAAAAGCTATTTTTTATTATAATCGCGCTTGTTCTTATAGCAGCAATTGCCGGAGCTTCTAACATCGGTAAATCTCCGGAAGAGCTTCCTTCAGACAGCGATACCGAATCTGATACCGTCACCGATAGCGCTACCGTAACAGTGCCCGGTGATACAGAGCCCGCGTTGACAACACATAGCTTCAGTTTTATGTTTACTGTCAACGGTAGCAGCTCCGGGAGTTTGACAAGCTCTCGTATAACTTCTGTAAAGCTTAATGGTGTTGAAGTGGGTTATCAGAGTGAGTATGTTATGGATAGTGATGATTTGCTTGTTATATCAACAAATATAATTTCATCTGCAACATATAGTTGTTCTTCCGGAATAAGTGGATTTGAGCTCGTCTACAGCTCTTCGAGTGGATTCTATAGTTTTGAAATCTCGGGTGTTTCAAGTGATGCCGAATGGTTAGCTTCATTCAGTATATCATCATCTTCGCATACTCATAGTTACACTTCTGAGATAACTACTGCGGCAACTTGCGTTGCTGAGGGTGTTCGCACTTTTACTTGCTCTTGTGGCGACAGTTATACAGAAGCTATCGAGATTGATAGCAGTAACCATTCGGGATCACGCGAGGAGCTTTCTATAAGTGATACAGAGCATTCTGTGACTTGTGGCGCTTGTTTTGTTACATATATGACCGAAGATCATACATGGCAGGATTATTCAGATACACAGCTTGTTTGTGGCCCTTGCGGAAAAATAATCAATAAATCGTAAATGGAGGAATAATATGAAAACTAAATCTAAAAATACATGGATTACAATTAT
>JAZOSH010000090.1:0-32212 GCA_045656985.1 Eubacteriales bacterium
TCGCGATGACATAAACAGCTTTGCAAACAAAGCAATAAAGAAAACGAGCGAGCTTTGTGACAGTGCTTCTCTTGCAGTTAAAATAAAGGTGGTTGAATCAAAGCTCTCCTCTGCTTACGAAAAGCTTGGCAGACTTACCTATAAGCAGCTTAAGTCAGGAGAATCACAGGCAGAAGCTATTTCCGAGGCTATCGCCACACTTGATTCACTTCGTGAGGAGTTAATATCTTTTCGCGCAAAGCAAGAGGAAATGAGAGCGACACGCGAGGCGGATAAGGAAGAAAACGAGGAATAAATTTAATAAGTTTAAATTTTTATGGAGGCGGTCTCTTGTCACCCACATATTTTATACCCATATTTTTAGTGCTTCTGGTTATTTTTACAAGTGAAAAGAAGCAGAACAATATGGTAATTAAAAGGCTACTTAATAGAAAAAGTCCGGAGGATAAAATCAATATGATAGAGCTTGCAAAAGAATTTATTGACAAGGAGTGTCTTATTTATACCTTTAACGGAACCCAGATAACCGGCACCATCAAAGAGGTCGGCGCGAGTGCGCTTTTGCTTGAAAACAAAGGAACTGTTGAGGCAATAAATATTGACTTTGTTATGAGGATCAGAGAATACCCAAGGAATAAAAATGGTAAGAAAAAATCAATAATACTTGATTAATTATAAGCGAAAAAGCGGTGCATAGCACCGCTTTTTTTACATTGTAGCTCTTGCATTCTCAAACTTTGTCTTGGCTTCCTTGAGCTTTTCATCCTCCGCCTTGGGGGCGGGATACCAGCCACGCGCATTCATGTCATCATAGACGCTTTCCTGGATCTTGTGCACACTCTCAAGGATTCCCGAAAGGCAGTGTCTTACCTCGTCCGTTGCACTTTCACAAAGGGCGGTGTTATAATTGCCTGTAAGCATTTTCTCGGAATTGAGAATATCCTGCGCCATTGCCTTGTCATCAAAATTATTCATTTTCATAATGCCTCCTTATTTGAGATGTGCAAGAAGCGCATCATAGTGCTTCTTGTGCGTTTCCGCAATCTGCTCATATTTCGCGCGAAGCTCTGCATCCTGTGTGATCGATGCGTAGGTCATGCACTTCGCCGCGAGATTTTCTTCAACGCTCATAAGGTCGGAGAGTGAGCCAAGCTCTTTTGCCGTTATCTCTGCCATAAAAACCTCCAAGAAATAGATTTATACTGAAAGTATTTCCTATTTTAGCCTTTTTATACTTAAAGATAACTCTTCATCGTCTCAAAGCTTTTCTCGTGAAATCTTACTATATCTCTCGCGAGCTTCAGCGATGCTTCCGATGCCTTTGTATTCTCATATTCTCTTATATCCTTGGTCATATCCGTTATTCCCATGGTGTAGCCCTCCATCATCATCTCTGCGATGTGGCTTGAGGTGGAGTCTATCATTGTATTCATACTGATGCCCATTTTTGACATAGCTTTGGTCATCATATTCTCTTCCTTTGGAGTTCTTCCCTCCTCGTGAAGCATCTTTCCTATTTTTGAGGAATACTCCTCAAGCTGCGAAAGCTCGCCTGTCATTTCTGTACGAAGTGTCTCATCCTTTACCTTGGGCATAAGATTGATTATTGAATCAGATCCCATCTTTACATTTTTATACATACGGTCAAGCAGATCTGCCGTTGCGTTATTTGTTTTGGTTTCCATAAAAATTTCTCCATAAAAAAAGATATACACACATAGTTTCTCGTGTGTATATCTTTTTTATTCATTTTTATTTTTTTGTTATCTTCTGCCGTCTTATATCGGTTCCTGCAAAAACAACGGGAAGATATTCTCCAAAGATGCGGCTTGTGATTCTATCCCAATAACGCTTTGAAAGCTCGTCCTTGCCGAGATTTGTGCTGATTATTGTAGATTTTCTTGAAATAATTCTTGAATTTATCACATCATAAAGGCAAGAAACAGTAAACTGATTTGAGATCTCTGTGCCAAGATCATCTATAATAAGCAGATCGGCAGTATAGTATCTTGATGTATCTCCCGCATCGCCCTCAATAGCGCTGTTTCCAAATCTCTTTTGCTCAAAGTCACCCATCATACCAGAGGCGGTTACATAAAGTACATCAAAATGTCTGTCTATGACCTCTCTTGCCACCGAGGTGGAAAGATGAGTTTTTCCAAGACCGGTACCGCCCATAAACAGAAAGTTGGTATATGTATCGGCAGAAAAGCTCTCGGCAAAGCCCCGTACTAAATCGTATGCGCGCTTCATATTGCTATGTATTGCAAGCGAATCCTTATAGTAATCAAGTGAGAAATTTTCAAAGGATTGACTCTGCATAAGTCCCGCAATACCTGATGACTCATAGCTTGCAACAACAAGTGCACGCTTCATGCAATCGCACATAACAGTATCAACATATCCGCTGTCACCGCATTTTTCGCACTCATATTGAATATCAGTATAATCCTCGGGATAACCGTAAGCACGAAGGAGCACGCCGCGCTCTGCAAGAAGTCTTGTGTTATTTTTTCTTATACTTTCAATCCTTGCCTCTCTGTCACTTCCCCCTGCCATAGTAGCCTCAAGTATCTTTATACCTGTGAGAGAAAGCTCCTTGTCTATAAGTGCAAGACCGTCTACCTTTGAATGAAGCTCTGCCTTTCTTGCATCGGCGGCAAGCTGCGCTCTTCTGTATTTAGTTGAGTAATCTTCCTTAACTTTTGCGAAAACCTCTTTATTAAATGCCATCTGGTCTTCCGCCTTTCAATTTTTATTTTTTGTCCCCATAAGTTCGCTTGAGCGCTGCTTCAAAGAAGTCATCATTATCGAAGCTCTTTGGTACATCACCCGCGCTTTCTGCGTTTTTCTTCTCCTGTGCCGCCTTCACCTTCTCCGGGGTGTCAATTCCGTCTGCGTGCCAGCGCTCAAGTATTGCGTTAGCATATGCGGGAGCAGGCTCATGTGTCTTATCCACGGTTATCTCGTAAGCAAGGCGTATCATCTCAATGTCAAAGCCCTTATCTACCCACGAGGATATAAATTTCTTCTCTTTTGTGGTAAGTGAGCGACCGTTCATGCCGAACATCGTTTTAATCTTACCCTCAAGCATTCTTGACGCCTCAATAGCTTCAAGTCTTGCCGAAAGCGCCTTGGGCTCGCATATTCCTTCATCATAAAGTTCAAGTGCCGTTTTTTCTATGTAGCGAAGCGTCTTTCTCTGCTCCTGCTTTGCAAAATGAGAGAGAAGCATGAGCACGCTCTCCTCGCTAAAGCCGATGTAATCTATCATTCTTACGATTATACCGACCTCATGCTGATTAAATATTTTTCCGTAAACGCGAGCTGCCTCACCGATAAATTCAGAAGTTATCTTGCGTCTTTTCATAAGCACAGCAAGCTCTTCTGTAGAGTAGCTCGGCATCTCGTCAGAGCTTTGAAGCTTGCCGTCCTTGTGGGCACTGTCTATCTTTATCTCCTTTTTTTCGGCACCTTCCTTTTTCGCTGACTTTTTTACCGACATAAGACCTGCGCCATGCCAATACTTGAAGGAAGCATTGAATTCGGCATCACCTATGCCAAGCGCCTCGCAAATCCTTGCAGTATCTATCTCGCCCTCTCTTCCCTCAAGAAACATTGCGGCAAGCAATACCTTAAGGTCGTCCTCATCGGCGTTTTTAAGTGCCTCAAAAAAGACCTCTTCAGTAGTTTTTGTATCTATTTTTGTTGCGACCTTTTCTGTCCGCTTCATTAGTCCTTTTCCTCTTCGTTTCGGGCGATCTCATAACAGAGAGTCATCAGCGAATCTCCAATATGCTCATTTACAAGCACGATATCATTTTCAAGCACAAGCTCCTTGCCCGTAAAATTCCAAATACCCTTTATTTTTGTTTTGCAAAGGCGCTCACTGACCTCCTCTGCGTGCTCCTTGGGGAGTGTAAGTATAACTATATCAGCAAAAAACTCCTCACAAAGTGTCTCAAGCTTATCCATTGAATATACTGTAACACCGCCGATAGTCTTACCGATTATTGCGGGGCTGACATCAAACATCGCAACAACATCAACACCGCGCTTTTCAAACATGGGGCTTCCAACAAGCGCGCTTCCGAGATTTCCCGCACCGACAACAACAGCACGGAAGCCACAGCCGACACCGAGAAGGTCACATATCTTTGCGTAAAGATAGTTGACATTATATCCATATCCTTGCTGACCGAATCCACCAAAACAGTTGAGATCCTGACGGATCTGCGATGCAGTTACATTCATCATTTTAGAGAGTTCTGCAGAGCTGACTCTCGTTTTTCCCATTCTGATTATCTCGCGAAGATATCTGAAATATCTCGGCAGACGCTTGATGACCGCAGGCGAAACATCTGTCTTTATATTTATTTTATTCTCCATAGGTGTTCCCTCCTGTAAGTCAAATCTCATCATTTGCCGACGCATTGAGATAGGTATCGGCAAAATTCTCACTAAGGTATTCAAAATAACCTGCCATAGCAACCATTGCCGCGTTATCTCCGCAAAGGGATAGCGACGGCATATAAAGCTTTGCACCGCGCTCGGCGCACATCTTGCCAAGCTCGCGTCTGATATGCGAGTTTGCCGCAACGCCGCCTGCAAGCACAAGCTTATCGGATTTAGTGATGTCAAGTGCTCTTTGTGCCTTTGAAACTACGGCATCTACTACACGAACCGTAAAAGATGCGGCAACATCAGCACAAACGGGCTCCTCACCGCGCTGACGGCAGCCGTTTATATAATTGAGTGTTGCAGTCTTAAGTCCGCTGAAAGAAAAATCAAGTGTATCACCCGACAGTGCAGGAGACGGAAGGGTTATTGCATGAGGATTTCCCTCATAAGCGAGCTTATCCATAGCTGCTCCACCGGGATAGGGCAAGCCTATAACTCTGCCTATTTTATCAAAAGCCTCACCCGCCGCATCATCGCGAGTCTCCCCAAGCACCGAAAATTCGGTGTAATTCTTAACACTGTAGATAGAGGTATGGCCTCCAGACACAACGAGTGCTGGAAAATCTCCGCAAAGGCTATCGTCCTCTATATACGCCGCCGCAACATGCGCCTTTATATGATTTACCGCCACAAGCGGGATATTATTTGCAAATGCGAGTGATTTTGCAAAGTTTACTCCAACAAGCAAGGCTCCTATGAGACCTGGAAATGCTGTTACCGCAATGGCACCAACATTACCTATTTTAATTCCTGCCTCCGAGAGTGCTCTCTCTGTAACACGGCTTATTGCCTCAATATGTGCACGGCTTGCTATCTCAGGCACAACGCCACCGTAAAGACGGTGCGTTTCTATCTGCGATGCCACGATATTTGAAAGCACACTTCGCTCTATCTTTTCTCCGTTTTTGCCCCCCGACACCTCAAGCACAGCCGCGCTTGTTTCGTCACAGGAGCTTTCAATTCCAAGTATATACATTTTGTTTTCCTATATGTTTTTTATCATTACGATAGCATTCTCAAGGGGCGCGGTATAGAAATTCTTTCTTATCCCTGCCCTCTCAAAGCCAAGACCCTCATAAAGAGTGACCGCCGCCATATTTGACTCTCTTACCTCAAGTGAGATAGTGACAAGTCCATTTTGTATGCAATATTCAATAAGAGCTGAAACTATCGCCCTGCCAAACCCCTTGCGCCTCGCATCGGGATGGGTGGCGATATTGGTTATCTCTCCCTCGTCAAGCACTGTGAGCATTCCACCATAGGCATATACCTTGCCCGACTCCCCCACTGCGGCAAATCCAACAGCTCTGTCTGTAAGCAGGAGCTCAAGTGCATTTTCCGACCAAGGACAGCAAAAGCAGAGTTTTTCAATCTCTGCTACGCCGCCAAGCATTTCCTTATCAAGTCGCTTGATATGTATCTGCTCCATTTTTCGCTTATCAATAGCCAAACTGACCCGAAAGTGAGTCATCGTCATCTATCCACGAGGATACCTCTATAATACGGAAATCGTCCTTTGTATCTCTTACAATAACGCGCTCAATTCCTGCATTGATGATCTGTCTCTTGCACATCATACAGCTATTTGTGCCTGCCATAAGAGAGTGATCCTTAGGGGAAACACAAACCATATAAAGTGTTGCGCCAAGCATTCTCTCACGAGCTGCTGCGATTATCGCATTTGCCTCTGCGTGGACAGAACGGCAAAGCTCATATCTCTCACCCTTGGGTATATTAAGCTCATCACGGATACAGGAGCCAATGTCATTACAGTTTTTTCTGCCTCTTGGTGCGCCGTTATAGCCCGTTGAAACGATAACATCATCTTTCACGATAATTGCACCAAACATACGGCGGATACAGGTGCTGCGCTCTGCAACTGTCTGCGCGATATCAAGATAGTAGTTATGTTTTGATACTCTTTCCATATTCTTACTCCAAACTCTTCAATTATATTTTATACTTTATTTTATTATACAACCATTTACGACATAAATCAAGTATTTTTTCATGATTACTTTCCGACACAAAATCTTGAGAAAATATTTGCCACTATGTCCTCACCTATCTCCCTGCCGTCAAGCTCACCAAGGCATGACATTGCCTCTTCTATGTCAAGAGAGCAAAGGTCAAGCGAAAGGCCTGCTTCGATAGCGGCTATCGCCCTCTCAAGGCTTATATTTGTTGAGACAAGAGCCGAATACTGTCTTGCATCCATTACAACTGCGTCGTTATAAAGGCTTATGCTTCCATCAAGGAAAAGGGACGAAACAAGCGCCTCAAGCGCGGGAAAGCCCTCCCCTGTTGCGGCAGAAACAAAAAGCTTTTTGTCAAATATCGGCGAGGTCGCACTCATATCACACTTAACGATATCGGATTTATTATAAAGTGCAATCACAGTCTTACCAGATGCAATAAGCTCTCTGTAAAGCTCTTCATCGTCATCGCTCATTTTGCTGTTTATATCAAGCACAGCAAAGACAAGCTCACTTGACGAGATCTCATCACGGGCGCGCTGAATACCGATATTCTCAACAAGATCATCAGTCTTACGCAATCCCGCAGTATCGCAAAGGCGAAGGGTAACTCCGCCAAACGAGACCGTCTCACGCAAAATATCGCGTGTTGTTCCCTCCACCGAGGTAACGATAGCGGCATCACTTCCGACTATCCTGTTATAAATTGAGCTTTTTCCAACATTTGTATGTCCGCAGATAACTGTGGGAATTCCCTCGGCAACTGCGCGCCCTGTTTTGTAGGTAGCGGCAAGCCCTGACACCTCTTCCTTGATCAGAGAAAGCTCCTTTTGCATCTCGTCACGCGAGAGCTCATTAAGATCCTCATCGGGAAAATCTATCTTTGCGTAAACACTTCCCATAACATTGACAAGTCTACCATAAAGGTTATCTGTCTTACCCGAGAGTATTCCACGCATTCCTCCACGCGAGAGAAGCATCTGATTTTCATTCTTTGCCTCAAGAAGATAACCAAGCGCCTCTGCCTGTGTAAGCTTCATTTTTCCGTTGACAAAGGCTCTACGGGTAAACTCGCCTGCCGTTGCCATTCGCGCCCCCGCCTCAATAACTGCAGAGAGAACACTCTCGGTAACAAGTGCGCCGCCGTGGCAGCTTATCTCAACAACATTCTCTCCCGTAAAGGAGTAAGGTGCGCGAAAAATCACTGCCATTCCTTCATCAATGCAAACTCTCTCACCGCCATATTGACGGTAAATATCTCCGTAGACCATACGACGAGCCTCTGTTGCTGCAAGCGGCGTCTGAGATCTTGCCGTGAAAACCTTATCCGCAATTTCCGCTGCTCGCTCTCCTGATATTCTGACAACGGCAATTCCACCCTTGCCTCTCGGTGTGGCCACGGCGGCTATGGTATCAAAAAGAATCATTTACGATAATCCTCTCAATTAAAATTTCTTTCAAACAAAGACAAGGACTGCTGCCAAAATGCAACAGTCCCCGCTCGGTTAACTCTGCTATTATTCTGCGTCAGCCTCAGCAAGCTCCTCGCACTCGTCAGCCTCGTCGATAACTACATCGCACTCATCGCACTCATCAAGAAAATCGTCACAATCAAAAACGAGATCCTCGGTGTACTTCTTAATAAGTCTGTAAACAACATAAGCGATAGCGGAAGCTGCTGCAACAACTGCAAGAGTGATAGCAACTATCTTACCGTAATTTGTTTTCTTTTTCTGGAACCACATAATTATATCCTCCTATATTGACATAAAATATCTTCTGTTTATAGTATAACATATTTTTATAAAATTGCAATAAAAATATTTATAAAATTTGAATTTTTTTTTGTAATTCTACTCTTTTTAGTCATGTAAAGGAAAAAATAATTATTTTTCCTTAAATTATCAAAATACTCTTGATTTTTCGAAAAATATGTGGTAGAATATTAGGGCTGATTATTCGTGATTGCCCTTTTGGCACAATCATTTTTGGAGGTATGAAATTATGTTTTTAGAAATTCTCTTCGGAATCATCATTATCCTTCTTGCTATATTCCTCGTTTTCGCGGTACTTATGCAGTCGGGCAAGGATAAGCGTCTTTCCGGTGCTATCGTCGGCGGCGCAGAGAGCTTCTTTGGCAAAACCAAGGGACAGCGTTGGGACAAGATATTGAGCACGCTCACAACCATTCTTTCGGTTGTTTTCGCAGTTCTTGCGGTCGTTCTCTATGTCGTCGTTGCTTCAACACACACTCACTGATTGACGAAATAAAAAACAGTCCATAGGCCTTTGGCTTACGGACTGTTTTTTATTTTCACACATGACATTTTTCTCCTTGACTAAAATATTAAAAAATGCTATAATCTTCCTATAAGTTACCGTTTAAAGTGAAGGTTAATTATGAGATATAAAAAACTTATTTTTCTTCTACTTCTATTCTCGCTCCCACTCGTGCTTCTCTCCTGCAACAGCTTCTGCCTGCACAGCGAGATGGCACCCAAGGTCGTCCCTCCAACTTGCACCATGCAGGGCTATACAGTTTATTCCTGCACGGCATGCGAGTACGAGGTAAAGAGCGACTTTGTTGACGAGGTAGTGCACGATTTTGCAAAAAGTATTATCGCACCAAGCTGTACATCATCTGGATTTACGGCGCTTACCTGTATAAATTGCGGTTTTTCATATAACGAGAATTATACTCAACCAACAAATCACACACTTAAGGAAAAGGTCGTTGCACCTACCTGTGAGGAAGCGGGATATACCGAACACATATGCGTAAATTGCGATTTCACATACACATTTGATTATATTTCGGCAATAACCCATAACTACGAAAGCGAGATAATCTCACCTACCTGTACCGAAGAAGGCTACACAAAGCAGGTTTGCTCTCTTTGTGCTTCAACACTCCTGACTGATTATACCTCACCGCTTGACCACGATTATATAAAAACCTATCACCCCGTAACAAGTCTTGATGACGGACATACAGAAAACACCTGCTCCCGCTGTGCATACACATATCGTTCTGACATCGTCTACAAGCATCTTATCTTCACCGGTGCAAGAACGAGAAACACAGAGGTTCTTGCGAAGGGTGTTGATGTTTCCTCATACAACGAGCATGTATCTTGGTCATCTCTCAAGGCACAAGGCATTGATTTTGCAATAATAAGAGCAGGATCGTCAATAAGCGGAGTAGATACCTGCTTTGAAATCAATTACAAAAATGCAAAATCAGCAGGCATTGAGCTTGGCGCGTATTTCTACATCTACGCCAAATCTGTTGATGAAATATACGCCATACTTGACAACCTTTTACCCATACTTGACGGAAAGAAATTTGAGTACCCCATTTATTTTGATATGGAGCCTCGTTATGACGGTGACGACACACTTCAAGCGCTCGGCAAAGATCTTATAACCGAAATGTGTGTAACATTTATAACCGAACTTCAGAAGCATGGATATTTCGGCGCCCTCTATACCAACAATGATTGGCTTGAAAACTATTACCACACAGAAACGGTAAGCGAGCTTTTTGACATTTGGTATGCAAGATACCCAAACTCCGATTCTCCCGAATGGGCACTTGAAAAATATGGCGCAAATACCGGCATCTGGCAGTATTCACAGACCGGAAGCTTTGACGGACACACAGCCGCATTTGACCTCAATTACGCATACAAGGATTACCCCTCAATAATCAAAAAATTCCATTTCAATGGATATTAAAAAAAGCAGGAACGCGGAGGCGTTCCTGCTTTTATATTTACTGATTCTTTGAGGGAAGAGCATATACCTCAGAATACTTGTTGTAATTCTCGGAGAAGTGCTCATCCTTATCCTTGATATCCTTAAGATAGCTATGCATCTCAAGAGTATGGAATTCTGAAATATCAAGTATGCAGCTTGCGATATTTGAACAGTGATCGGAAACTCTCTCAAGGTTTGTGAGAAGATCGTTAAGGACAAATCCAAGCTCAATAGTGCACTCGTTCTTCTGAAGTCTCTGAACATGGCGCTTTCTGATCTCGTTCTTAAGGTCGTCAATTACCTGTTCAAGAGGCTCAACAAGCATTGCCTTTTCAAGATCATCTGCCGTAAGTGCATCGCCTGTCATCTTTATGATATCAGCAAGGGCGTTGGAAAGAACAGAAAGCTCGTTTCTCGCACCTTCACTGAATACAATGTTCTTATCTGCGATCTCTTCTGTCGACTCAACAACATTTACAGCGTGGTCGGAAATCCTCTCAAGATCACCGATAAGATGGAGAAGCTTTGTTACCTCGGCTGCGTCCTCTCCGTCAAGGTTCTTACTTGAAAGCTTTACGAGATAAGCTCCAAGAGCATCCTCATAAATATCTACCATTCCCTCCTCGGCTCTTATCTCATCGGCAAGCTTTGCATCATACTTGTCAATAAGCGTAAGCGACTTTGAGAAGGAGGTCATTGCAACCTCACTCATATGGTTAACAACAGTGTATGCGTTCTGAATAGCAACTGAAGGAGTGTCAAGAAGAATATCGTCAAGCTTCGCAGTGTACTCGTCACCCTTCTTGTCATCTCCCTTAACGATTGCACAAGCAAGCTTCTCAAGAAGCTTTGTGAAGGGCCACATAGCAGCGATAGCGAGTATTTTGAAGCAAGTATGAATAATTGCAATATCAAAGGGATTAACAAAGTTCGTGTTTGCAAGGGCAAAAAGGTCAAACACACCTGTAATCTGAAGTATCCAACCTACAAAGTAATACATTGAGAGCCAGAAGGTAACTCCTATTACATTAAAGAAGAGGTGTGCCACAGCCGTTCTCTTACCAGCCTTATTAGCACCAAGTGCCGAAAGCATTGCTGTTACGCAAGTACCGATATTCTGACCGAGGATTATCGGGATAGCCATACCGAAGGATATACCGCCCGTCATAGAGAGCGCCTGAAGGATACCGACAGATGCCGACGACGACTGAACGATAGCTGTGAGAATCGTACCAACAATAACTCCGAGAATGGGGTTGTTGAATATTGTAAGTATCTTTGCAAAGTTGGGATCAGTCTTAAGACCGCCAACAGCGCCCGACATGAGGCTCATACCTACCATAAGTACCGCAAAGCCAAGAAGAACGGAAGCGAGATCCTTCTGCTTCTCCTTCTTAGAGAACATTATAAACACGATACCGATGATAGCAAGGATCGGCATCCAGAAGTCAGGTGTGAGATATTCAAGCCAAGCAGTTGCCGCAACAGCTTCGGTACTACCAAGGCTGTTAAGAGCTGTGAGCCAAGCGGTAACAGCAGTACCAAGGTTCGCACCGAGAATTACGCTTATAGCCTGAGTAAGCGTCATAGTACCCGAACTTACAAAACCGACTACCATAACGGTGGTGGCAGACGAAGACTGAATTATTGCAGTTACGCCAAGACCGAGCAAGAAGCCCTTAAGTTTGCTTGAGGTGAGATTACCGAGAATAGTTTTGAGTTTTCTACCGGCACTCTTTTTGAGGCCGTTGCCCATTACATCCATTCCGTAAAGGAATAGTGCAAGTCCGAGGAAAAGTTCTAAAATTTCAAAAATTCCCATCTAATTTTTTTCCTTTCTTTTTAACAAAAATATATATTAATTTCCAATTAACCCATTCTTTCCTATTATATATTTTATCATTACATTATTGCTTTGTCAATGCAAAATTTTCACAAAGAAAGTGACGATTAAAAGGTAAAAATAGCAATTTACATAAAAATAATTTTGGGGGTAGATTTTGCAAAAAAAATATGATATAATTATTTATTATACACATATGAGGTAATAACATGGTAATAAAAGGTCTTCAAAAAACAACGCTTCTTGATTTTCCGGGCAAGGTCGCCTGCACCGTTTTTACGGGCGGGTGCAATTTCCGTTGCCCATTTTGCCATAATGCCTCTCTTGTAATAAAGCCAAATGACGCGCCTGAGATAGACCTTGATGCATTTATGTATTTTCTTGATAAGCGTCGCGGCATTCTTGACGGAGTCTGCATCACGGGCGGAGAGCCGCTTCTGCAAAAAGACATTGACAAATTTATCTCCGCAATTCGCGCGAAGGGCTATGCTATAAAGCTTGACACCAACGGCTCTGACCCCGACAAGCTTGAGGAGCTGATTGACGCAGGCATCCTTGATTATGTGGCTATGGATATAAAAAGCTCACAAGAAAAGTATTCCCTGCTCGCAGGCACAGATAAATATGCAGATAAGGTTTCAAAAAGCGTCTCTCTTCTCCTTGAGGGAAAGATGGACTATGAGTTCCGCACAACAGTAGTACGCGAGCTACATGAGCTATCCGATTTTGAGGATATAGGAAAATGGATATCGGGTGCAAAAAGATATTACCTTCAGCAATTCAAGGACTCGGGAGACCTTATTGAAGGAGGCTTTTCTGCATACGGCGACAGCGAGATGATGGCCGCACTTGACATAGTTAAACGCTATATCCCCGCCGCTGAAATAAGAGGAATGTCTATATAAATAAAAATGTAGAAAGGCGTAACACGCTTGTGTTGCGCCTTTTTTGTCCATATGTTGTATTTAGGGCTATATTTTCATGCTTTAGCACAATATCTTGTGTTATATTTTTTGCTTTTTAACAATATATAGCGATAATTGCCAAATTATATATACAAATATTGTCACATCTCACAATTGACAAACAAAAGGCTATACGATATACTATATATGCTACCCTAAAATCAAAAAATATCAATATATAGCCAAAAAGGCAAAAAAGGAGGACTAAATGTACAAGGTATTAAAAAGAGACGGAAAAATAGTAGATTTTAATCTTCAGAAGATCAGCGACGCAATAAAGCTTGCTTTTGAAGCACAGGAAAAGCAGTTCAATCAGAACATAATAGACTTTCTCGCACTCAAGGTAACAGCAGAGTTCGAACCCAAGATAAAAAATAATCTTATAGCAGTTGAGGATGTTCAGGACTCGGTTGAGTCTGTTCTCGTTCAGGCGGGCTATGCAGATGTTGCAAAGGCATACATTCTTTACAGACGCCAGCACGAAAAGCTCCGTAATGTTCAGAACACTGTTCTTGACTACAAGGACACGGTTGACAAATATCTCCGAGCTCTTGACTGGAGAGTTAAGGAGAACTCCACCGTTACATATTCTGTAGGCGGACTTATTCTTTCAAACTCGGGTGCTATCACAGCTAACTACTGGCTCTCCGAGGTTTATGATGACGAAATAGCTAACGCGCACAGAAATGTTGACATTCACATTCATGACCTTTCTATGCTCACAGGATACTGTGCAGGTTGGTCACTCAAGCAGCTCATTCAGGAAGGACTTGGCGGTGTTACAGGTAAGATCACCTCTTCCCCTGCTTCTCACCTCTCTACCCTCTGCAACCAGATGGTAAACTTCCTCGGCATCATGCAGAACGAGTGGGCAGGCGCACAGGCATTCTCCTCCTTTGATACATACCTTGCTCCCTTTGTTAAGGTTGATAACCTTACCTATAAGGAAGTTAAGCAGTGCATCCAGTCCTTCATTTACGGTGTAAATACACCTTCTCGTTGGGGCACACAGTCTCCCTTCACAAACATCACTCTTGACTGGACAGTTCCGAATGACCTCGCAGAGCTCAACTGTATCGTTGGCGGCAAGGAAATGGACTTCAAGTACAAGGATTGTAAGAAGGAAATGGATATGGTCAACAAGGCGTTCATTGAGATCATGATCGAGGGTGACGCTAACGGCCGTGGATTCCAGTATCCTATCCCCACATACTCCATCACAAGCGACTTTGACTGGTCCGAGACCGAGAACAACAAGCTTCTCTTTGAGATGACCGCAAAGTACGGTACACCTTACTTCTCTAACTACATCAACTCCGATATGGAGCCCTCGGACGTTCGTTCGATGTGCTGCAGACTCCGTCTTGACCTCCGTGAGCTTCGTAAGAAGTCGGGCGGATTCTTCGGTTCGGGTGAGTCGACAGGTTCTGTCGGTGTAGTTACCATCAATATGCCCCGTATAGCTTACCTTGCAGAGAACGAGGAGGACTTCTACAAGAGACTTGATAAGCTCATGGACATCGCGGCTCGCTCGCTCAAGACCAAGAGAACAGTTATCACAAAGCTTCTTGACGAGGGACTTTATCCCTATACAAAGAGATACCTTGGCACATTCAACAACCACTTCTCTACCATCGGTCTTGTTGGTATGAACGAGGTTGGTCTCAATGCAAAGTGGCTCAAGGCTGACATGACTCATAAGAAGACACAGGACTTCTCAAAGGATGTTCTCAACCATATGAGAGAGAGACTTTCCGACTATCAGGAAATGTACGGTGACCTCTACAACCTCGAGGCTACTCCTGCAGAGTCCACATCCTACAGATTCGCAAAGCACGACAGATCTCGTTGGCCTGACATCATCACAGCAACAGACAACGCTTCTGCTCCCTACTACACAAACTCCAGCCATCTTCCTGTAAGCTACACAGAGGACATCTTTGATGCACTTGACATTCAGGATGAGCTTCAGACACTCTACACCTCGGGTACTGTATTCCACGCATTCCTCGGTGAGAAGCTACCCACATGGAAGTCGGCAGCAGAGCTTGTTCGCAAGATCGCTGAAAACTACAAGCTTCCCTACTACACAATGTCTCCTACATACAGTGTATGTACCGACCACGGCTACATCAACGGCGAGCAGTACACCTGCCCCAAGTGCGGTAAGACCACAGAGGTATACAGCCGTATTACAGGCTACTACCGTCCCGTTCAGGCTTGGAACGACGGTAAGAGCCAGGAGTTCAAGGAGAGACGCACATATAACATTGATCGCTCCAATGAGCTTCACCCCGAGCTTACAGTGCCCGAGAAGAAGGCAACTCCCGCACCCGTTGTTGAAGAGTGCGTTTGTGAGGAAAGCGGTGAGAGCAGAGTAATGCTTTTCACTACCAAGACCTGCCCCAACTGTAAGATGGCTTGCGTCTTCCTTGATAATGCAGGACTTGTTTACGAGAAGCTCTTTGCTGATGAGCATCCCGATCTCGTTGCAAAGTATGGCATCAAGCAGGCTCCCACTCTCGTTGTTGTTGACAACGGTGTTGAGATCGTTAAGGCGGCTAACCTCTCCAATATCAAGAAGTATGCAGAGGCTCTTGAAAACGCATAATTTAGAAAGGCATCAAGTATGTACGATTTGATAATAGTCGGCGCAGGTCCCGCGGGTCTTACCGCGGCGATCTACGCACGACGCGCAGATAAAAGTGTTCTCGTGCTTGACAAGGGAATGTTCGGAGGTCAGATGACCTTTTCGCCGAAGATAGAAAACTATCCCGGATTTGAGCAGATAAGCGGAAATGAGCTTGCAGATAAGCTTGTTGGTCAGGCTATCGCACTTGGCGCGGAGATTGATATGTGCGAGGTCACCGGTGTGCGCAAGGAAGGAGATATCTTCTGCGTATCTAATGAGGAGGGTGACTATCTTGCCCACACGGTAATTCTTGCAACAGGCTCTCGCCACAGACTCCTTGGCATTGAACGCGAGGAGGAATTCATCGGCGACGGCATTTCCTTCTGTGCAGTTTGTGATGGCGCATTTTACGCTGACAAGACAGTTGCAGTTATAGGCGGCGGAAATTCGGCGCTTCAGGAGGCAATAATGCTCTCTGACGGTTGTCAGAAGGTCTATGTTGTTCAAAATCTTGATTTTCTTACCGGCGAAGAAAAGCTTGCAGAAATACTTCGCAAGAGGGATAATGTTGAGATAATCTACGGCTGCACTGTTGAGGAAATAACGGGAGAGGAAAACTTTACCGGTATTATCATTAGGAGAACAGCTACGGATGAGAAGATAAGGCTTGACCTTGACGGAATGTTTGTAGCGATTGGTCAGGTACCCGAGAATGAGGCTTACAAAGAGCTTGTAACTCTTTCCGACCGCGGATACATCGTTTCCGACGAGAACTGCCTTACAGATACCGATGGACTTTTCGTTGCAGGTGACTGCAGAACGAAGAACATCAGACAAATAGCTACCGCATGCGGAGACGGCGCAACCGCCGCACTTGCAGCTTGCAGATATCTTGACAAATAAAATAAAAAAGCAGGTTCTTTGAACCTGCTTTTTTATTTTACCTTCCACCGCGATGACCGCTGCCACCGCCGCTTCTGCTTCCTCCGCTTCGTCCACCACCTGACGAGGTATTGATCCTCACCTTTGTAACAGATGAACCGAGAAATACATCACTTGAATCCTTAAGGTCAAGTGTTGTATATCTTTCAAGCGGATATATCGTAGCCTTAAGCTTCTTTTTGTATGATGAAATTATTGACACTGAGGTAATAAGCATTACAAGAACGAATACCACAATACCAACTGTAAGCGTGCTTTTTACGGGCGCCCAAAGAATTCCCGAATATGCCTTTGAGGACGCCTCGGCATATCCCGTAATGCCAGCAAGGAAGCTTCCTGCCTTGATGTTTTCATATACATCCTTATGGTCAAGTATTCTGTCTACCTCACTGTTAGATATCTCATAATATGCCTCACCGTAGGTATAAAGATCGTAATAATATGTTCCGTAATCCTCTGTTATTATAAGAAGGATTATATCATCGCTTGTGTCATAGCCATGATCCGAGCAGAACCACACGCCCTCATAATAACTGTCATCGGTAAGATAGACGAGGACCTGCGCTCCGGTTTCTGCCGAAAGCTCATAGAGCCTTGTGTTAAGCTCTGCCTCCTCTGCAACATCAAGAAAATCGGCATCGTCATAAACATAAACATCAAACTCGCCCTGTGCCGAAATTGATACTGTAAAAACAAATACGAACAAAAGAAGCACCGCGATAAGACTTACTTTCTTTAGCATAAGAAGGCACCCCCTATCAAGGCGGCAAGTGAGCCTATCACAGCGGCAAGAGCTGCTGCAAAGCCAAGTACCTTTTTTAAATCAAAGGGATATTCACCGTATATCTTGCCCGTAAAGCCATTCATTGCGTAGGTGTATACCCTATTCTTTTTGTCCTTGTATGTAAGTATCCAGATAGGCATAAGCGAATATTCCCAATGGCTCTTCAGGACATTCACATGCTTTGAGGTAACGGTAACTGTATTATAGCCAAGAATAGTAGAACGCAAAAGCGTCTCTGCATAATTCTCCATTCTACCCCTCACCTCACCTGTCAGCGCTTCCCTTTCAATATCTCTTTTCTTTGCTGTAAAGCCCGAAAGATAAGGCATAGAAAAGGGCATGAGCGAGTCAGAGGGATACGGTAGAATTCCCTCAAGCATCGCCTTATCCGCATCTGAAAGTGCCGAGGTCACGATATCCTCAAAGTGGATAAAGCCCGAACGGTTCACTGCGAAGCGAGAGGTTTCTGTGTATCTGTAATTTCCCCTTGTCCAAGAACGAACTCTCGTTGCGCGAGCATTTATAGCAGAGGTCGTATCGGCATCGGTCACCCAGAAGGGATAATAAACGCCCGATATTTTTTCAAGCTGGTCATCAGCGAAAAAGCTCTTTGGCAAAAACCACTTTTTCTTGACAACGCCAAGGAATTTTTCCTTTGCCGTAGCCTTATCGTACTTGAAAGGAATTATCTTGTTTGGCTGCATCTGCCCAGAGAGCTTGCCTACAAGCACAACGGGGTTATGACAGTAATAACAAAAATCTGCCGCAGTATTCTCATCAGCCACAATCTCTGCACCACAGCTTGAGCAAAAATACTCATTCATATGAGAGCAGAATTCCTCTGCATTTTTTGCAGCCTCCTCTGCCCTTTGCGCAGAATCGGTGTTTGCAAGCTCTGTCTCGTCAAATTCGGACAAGCAGAACTCGCACGAGAATTTTTGCTTCTCAGCATCAAAGAGAAGTCCCGCGCTACAGTTGGGGCATTGATATGTTACAGTAGTGCTCATATCTTCCTCCCTATACTATTATCTTTTTTTGCCACACTCCGAGCAGAACTGTCCTGAATTCTTTGTACCACACTCTGTACAGAACCAATAGGTGTCAACAGGCTTCGGTGAACCGCATTCAGAGCAGAATTTACCGCTATTCACAGCACCGCAGGAGCATTTCCACTCTGCGCGAGCCGCGGGCTTCTGTGAGCCACACTCCGAACAGAATTTGCCACTGTTTTCTGCACCGCAGGAGCATTTCCATGTATCTGCTGCACTCTGGCGAGCCGCCTGTGCCTTCATCTGTTCTGCATTCGTTCTGCTTGCAGCTTCCATAAAGCCACCACCTGCGTTCATGCCCATTCCCATGCCCATAAAGGCTGTGGCACTTCCGCCCGAATTGCTTCCTGCTGCCTCAAAGCCTCTTGCAACAGCGCCCTGAACATATCCCTCACGGACAGCAGCATCGCCGAGCATTGCTCCCTGATTACGCATATTGATAAGCTTCTTGGACTCTTCATCATAGGAAATACTTGCAATACCTACACTCTGGACCTCAAAGCCTCGCATATCCTTCCAATCGCCATCAAGCTCGCGAGCCATATACTGCGACAGCTCACGCGACTTGGAGGTAACATGCGAAATTCTTATATTATCGACCGACATCTGATTGATAGCGGCCGAAAGCGCCTCAAGGAATTCCGAGAGATACTGCTCATTTATATCGTTTATAGTAACATATTCAGCATTCTTTGCAATCACCTCTGCATAGAACTTGATGGGGTCTGTGACCTTTATTGAATATGTTCCGTGTGCGCGAAGAAAGAGCTCGGAATTATAGAAATTATCAAAATAGTTTATCGGGGTCTTTGTACCGAACTTAATTCCCTTTATCTCCTGAAGATTTACGAAAAACGCCTTCTGTGCGCCCGAGGGAACACCGCCAAACTTAATTCTGCCAAACGCTTCTTTGATAGTGTCACCAAACTGACCGTTAAAGAGAGAGGGTGCACTTGAGTTGCTAACTTTGTAATATCCCTCCTCGGCAGTATAGTCTATAACCTTTCCGCCATCAACGAGAAGCATAAACTGATTGGGATAAACATGAATGATAGAACCGTCGCTAATATAATCCTCTGTTCCCTTTCTGTTGCTTGAGCGCTTGTCATCGCGTCTCACCTTGACGCCCTTGGTGAACACCACAGAGTCGCTCATTTCATTTGCCTCGATGACCTCAAGCCACTGATCTGCAAGTCCACCTCCAACAGCGCCTGCAAAAGCCTTGATTATTCCCATATCTTATCTCCTTTTCTATAATGATTATCTGAAATCCTTTTCATCACTGTCAAGCAGTGCCACGCGAAGAACTGTATATCTCTCCTTTGTAGGATCTCCGGAAAGCACGCCAAGGTACTGCTTCATAGCACTGACAAGCATCTCGGGATTGAGAAATTCCTCTGCTGTTGCCGAGAGTCTTGTTCTCATTGTTATGGCTCCCTTTTTCTCATCAAAAGCAATATATTTCTTTTTGATAAGAGGAACTATATCTATCTCGCGCTCCCCTGCCTTTGAGTTTTTAGTCATATTAAGGGGCGACGACGAAAAAAGTGTGTCTATCTTTGCGGCAAGCTCTGCCGATGCCCCCTCGGTATATATCTCATAGTTGTAATCTGCCCACCTTATGTCGGCAAATTTTCTTTCAGGCTTATAAACATCAACTATGCGAAGTTCATCTGTAACCTCACGGTTAAGTCTGTCCATTATCTGCTTGCAGCTTATCTCACCCTCCATCTGAACATCAAGGTATTCACACACACTCTCTGTACCAATAGACAAAGGGGAGGAGAAAACAAGCTTCATATGAGGATTAAAGCCCTTTGTATACCACATGGGCAGTCCCGAGCGCTTGAGTATTCTATTGAATGTCCTCTGTAAATCGAGGTGCGAGATATACTGAAGATTACCCTTTTTCACGAACTTAATTCTTGCAGTAAAACGCAGGGGCGAAAGTGTGCTATTTATTCTTGCTTGCTCTTTGGACAACATGTTCTCTCACCTCCAAGCTTATTTGCACCGCATCCGCTGCAATGCTCGCGGCAGTTCGGTGTTGTGCAGGAATTGTATGCCTTTTCTCGCTCACGCAAGAAAAATGATTTTGAAACGCCGCAATCTATGATGTCCCAAGGAAGCACCTCATCAAGTCCAAAGGCGCGGTTTGCATAGAATGCAGGGTCAACACCCGTGCGTTCAAATACAGAAATCCATTTATCGTAATCAAAGCACTCGTCCCACGCATCAAACGAGAAGCCCTCATGGCAGGCAAGCTCAAGTGCGTCTGCAAGGCGTCTGTCACCTCTTGCAAGCACAGCTTCTATACGGCTGACGCGCGCATCGTGATGGTTGTATCTTATCTTTTTACTTGTTATCTTTGATCCAATATACTCCTGCTTGCGTTCAAGCTCCTCTATGGTATCCTGCGCCTCCCACTGAAAAGGTGTAAAGGGCTTGGGGATAAAGCAAGCAACGCTTATTGTTACCTGTGGAGGTCTTGCTTTGTTTCTTGTGGGGCACTTATAGTACGCGTCTATAACATGCGATGCAAGCGTGGGAATACCTTCAAGATCCTCATCGGTCTCTGTGGGAAGACCCTGCATAAAGTATAGCTTTACGGTATTCTTTCCCGCCTCAAATGCAACATTTACCGCACGGAGCAAATCGTCCTCACGCACATTTTTATTTATTACATCGCGAAGCCTCTGCGTTCCCGCCTCGGGAGCAAAAGTGAGCGACGATGAGCGTACCGTGGCTATCTTATCCATAAGCTCCTTGGTAAAGCTATCCACGCGAAGCGAAGGAAGCGAAAGATTTATCATCTTGTCATCTGTCCACGCAAGCAGCTTATCGGTAAGCTCTTCAAGTTGGGTATAGTCGCTTATTGAGAGCGAGGTAAGCGAGATCTCATCATAGCCCGTTGACTCAAAGAGGCACTTTGCCTGCTTATCAAGAGTTTCGGGCGTTTTTTCTCTGACGGGTCGGTAAATCATTCCCGCCTGGCAGAAGCGGCAACCGCGAATGCATCCACGGTAGACCTCAAGCATTACTCTGTCGTGCACCGTTTCAATATAGGGCATAACCACCTTTTCGGGAAAATATGCCTTATCCATATCCTTGATTATTCTCTTCTCTACCTTTGAGGGAACATCATCAAACTTTGGAGTATACGCCTTTATTGTGCCGTCATCATTGTATGTCACATCATAAAGCGAGGGCACATAAACACCCTTTATAGTTCTTGCCGCCTCACGAAGGAAGGCACTTTTTGTATATCTTCCCTCATCGCGCATCTTGATATAAAGACGAACTATCTCTACAAGCATCTCCTCTCCCTCTCCTATATTGAAAAGATCAAAGAAGTCTGCGATAGGCTCGGCATTATACGCGCAAGGACCGCCGCCAATTATTATAGGCATCGTATCGTCTCTGTCGGCACTGCGAAGCGGTATTGAAGCAAGCTCAAGCATTCCAAGGACATTTGTATAACTCATCTCGTACTGGAGTGTGAAGCCTACAAAATCAAACTTTTTGATGTCATCTCCGCTTTCACAAGCCGTGAGGGGCAGTCCATACTCTCTCAACTTCGCCTGCATGTCAAGCCAAGGAGCATAAACTCGCTCACACCAGATATCCTCTTCCCTATTGAGTGCACCGTAAAGTATACGAACGCCGAGATTTGACATTCCTATCTCATAGGTGTCGGGAAAGCAAAATGCAAATCTTGCCTTAACATCGTCCTTGTTTTTTATTATCTGTCCGTACTCTCCGCCCGCGTACCTTCCGGGCTTTGTAACTGACTTTAATATGGTACTGTTGATATCGTTCATTTTATTTCTCTCTGTTATTTATCTGTCTTATTGTTTTTTATACTGTCAAGGGACATAGGAAGTACTCTTACCGACATCACCGTGAATATTGCAAGCAATACAAGCTGATACACAAGCACCCAAATGGCATTTATATACTGCATTGTTCCAAGCACGGTGAATACTACGCTCAAAACCGCCGCCAAGCCAAAGGCTACACTTCTTATTATTGAGTTAAGCCTTGTCACCTTAGTTATTCTCTTACAGAATGTAAGAAGCTCAACAAGCTTTAGTCTTGATGCAACAGCGAAAACACCTGACTTTGATGCAAATACGCGTCTGCGGTCATGTCGATAGTAGTCACCCTTATTTTTGTGAACCACACTTACGGGGTACTTTGCCTTATGTGCCTTTCTGCAGTAGGCAATATATCCGCTTGAAATTACAGGGTCATAGGTTTCAATAACTGTGTTTATTCCATCGTCTCCCATAACCTCACTCAAGTGCTCAAAAAGGGGCTCTGTTCTGTAATTAAGACTCATCTTCGCGACAAGTCGTGAATCAAGCGCCACATACAGAATTCCCATATTTGTACCCTTTGAGCTGCCTGCATCGGTATTTATTCCGTAGCGCAAGAGATAGTCGGAACTACCCACGATAATACTGCTCCGATCGTCAATAACTGCCTCAAGTCCGCTTCTTGTTATACGAATTATCCTTACGCGACGCTCCCTTTCGTTAGCGCCCGAGAATACCCTTTCCATAGGTCCGCCGATTGCCGAATAGAGTGCGTCAAGTGCTCCGAGTATCTCGTTTGTCTTGTCATGTGCATAGATCTTTATACCGTTGTCCTTGGGGTTAGCTGCAGCAAAGAGATGTCTGTCCTCAAAAACAAGTGCATCGCACTCGCCTGCAAACTTTGCTGCTCTTGCGTTTGAAATAAAGCAACCGCGCTTGAAGAGACGCAGATAGCTTATGTATATCGGTAAAAAGCTTGACACAATGGCTGTGAGCGGAACAAGGAACAGAAATGTGCTTATCATTGAGTTAAGAACATAAACAAAATCGTTCTCACGCACCATTGCCACAACACCCATAAGTGCCGAGAAGATCACCACAGGGGTTATTGCGTAAACCACCGTCTTATCTGTAGTATATTCTCTGTCACTTGCAAAATTTTTTGCATATCCCGTTCCCTTTACGGTAGCGGGCTCATATATATTCGTATCGGGCGAAATGCCGCCAAGATACATCTTATCAGCGGTGGAATTCTTACCGTGCGAGCGTCTCACACTGTAGATCTCCTCACCAACAAGCAATGTGCTTATCGAGCGCTTTATTCTCTTTCTGTCCGCCTCCTCAATTATATATGCCGCAAGCATATAAAGCGCACTTACAGAGTTGTAAAGCGGAGGCATTCCGTCTCCCGTTAGAAAGCATGCAATTATACTGTATATTACCGAAATTATAGCTGTTACCGCAAGCACGGAATACACATTCATAGTCTGCTTTGCTATTCTGACAATTCCGCCTATCAGCCTCTTACGGAGCAAAATACCCATAAATATGAGAAGCTGTAGATCAAGAAGTATATATATAGCGCCGTAATCGGTGTAATCAAGAAGTCCCTTCGGAACTATATCAAATATCGGCAGAAGTTCAAGCAAAAGTATAAGGAATGCAAGCACACCCATAATAACGGGCTTGGCAGTTTCCCACACAGAAATTCTTGTTACCTCCTGTGTTTCCTCTGCTTCCTCGTCCTCGGTTTCGCTTTCAAAATCGACGCCTTCGCCGACCTCCTCAGCAGACGGAGCAGCATCTGCTGTCTGCTCGTGCTCAAGATTATCGTAAAAATCGGTTGAAATTCCGTATTTTTTCTCAAAACTATCCTTTGCACTTATCCTTGCCCCGAGATCGCCGTCAGCTACCGAATCGCCGTCTCCAAGCTGATCACCCTCTGCGCCGAGAATGCTCTTTGCCTCCTCACCGTCAAAGTCGTACTCACCATCATTTTCCGAATCAACAAAGGAGTCCTCAACCATAAGCTCATCAAGCTGTCTCATAGCGGCTCGCTTTGCGAGTGTCTCGTGTTCAGCATCCATTATCGTGCGATAGAAGCTGTCATTCTTCTCCTCTTCAGCGGGAGCATCGGTAGTCTCAATGTGATTTTCTACCTCATCAGATGTCGCTTCAATGGAAAACTCCCCGCTCTCATCTACGAGATCGTCTACTAACAAAGGAACCTCTTCAAAATTCTCAATCGTCGCATCCACTGCACAAGGATCTTCAATAGGCTCGTCCAAGGACTCCTCCTTTGCAGCCACAGGCTCATCGTCAAACCAAGGAAGATCGTCATCTGCGTTGTCCTCGGGTGTGGAAGTCTGCTTTATTTCAAAGTATTCCTCAAGAACCTCCTCGCGAAGCTCAACATCTATTATCTCACTGTCAAGCTCAACAACATCTTCTGCGTACTCCTCGCCCGACTCATCCTCGGGCTCTATGTATTCTTCAAGAGAGTCCTCGTCGGAATTAACTTCATCCTCCGAGAGCAAAGCAACTGCTTCTTCCTCTGTTCTCTCGGTAAAATCCATTATTTGAGGCTCATCTTCGGAAATTATTTCGTCAAGAGAGGTATTTGATACCTCAATAGCCTCTTCATCCATATAGTCTTCTGCCTCTGCATCAAGCATAAAGCTCTCATCAAGGGCATATTCGTCGCTTGCGCTTTCATTGCCTCCAATTCCGTACTGCTCGCGCAAGCGTTCCTTTACACTCTCGTCGTCAAGCTCTGCCACGGGAGTGCTATCTTCACTTTTTATTTCTTCACTTGGGGTATTTTCAACTTCGTCCTTGAGAAGCTTGAGAATATCTTCAATACTGTTATTATTCTCTTTTTCCATCTTGCCCCTCCATATAATTTATTTATAGATTATTTCTTTGTTCTTTGCTGTCTTGCAACCTCAGAAAGAATTACCGCTGCCGCAGTTGAAACATTGAGTGAGTTTACCTTGCCGTACATGGGAATTGAGGTAATATAATCAGATTTTTCCTTGACTATATTTGACACACCATTCCCCTCACTGCCGAAAACTATTGCTGCGGCGCAGTTGAAATCGGTATCGTAATAAGCATCTCCGCCTGCCTCTGCAGAGAAGATCCAAAGTCCTTTTTCTTTAAGCTCTTCAATAGTTTGCGCAATATTTGACACCTTGGCTATCGCCATATGCTCTATCGCGCCTGCAGAGGATTTTGTAACTGCAGGAGTAAGGCCTACTGCACGACGCTTGGGGATGATCACTCCGTGCGCGCCGGCTCCGTCAGCACATCTTATAAGAGCACCCAAGTTGTGTGGATCGGATACGCCGTCAGAGATGACCACAAGTGGCTTTTCTCCGCGTTCCTTGGCAATTTCAAGTATTTCATCAACAGTTGAATACTGCTTTTCTGCCGCCATTGCCACAATACCCTGATGTGCCGCACCTCCCGTGAGCTTATCAAGCTTTATCTTATCAACCTCAACAAGGGGAATGTGTCTTGATGCCGCCTCTGCCGTAAGTACAACGATAGAGCCCTCACGCTCACCGCGCTGAACAAATATCTTATCAATATCTCTGCCCGACTTAAGAAGCTCACGCACTGCGTTTCTTCCTACAACAAGACCTTCATTTTCGGTCTCGGTAATTTCATTTTCTCTTCTTCTATCACGCTCTCTTTTGTCGTATTTTGAAGATTTTCTCTGTCCGTTTCTTTTATCCATATCTTAAAATCCTTTACTAAACATACTCATACATAATATATTATACCACAAATCTTAAGATTTGTATATAGTTTTGCAAAAATGAAGTTGCCAAAGTAAGAAATTTCTCTTTTTTTCGCAACAAAGAAGCCGTACAAAGTACGGCTTCAGTGTTAAATCTCGTCTCTTATAAGCTCACTGACTGTAACAAATTCATAGCCCCTCTCAAGAAGCTCGGGAATTATCAATCTGATAGCATCGCAGGTGGGGCTTTTTCCCGCAACATAATCATGCATAAGAATTATATCTCCACCCTCTACTTGGCCAAGCACTCTCTTTGCTATTTCACGCGCAGGAGTGTGCTCCCAATCTCTTGTGTCAATATTCCAAAGAATAATGTCATATCCCATTTCTCCCCCGATGCGCTGAAGCTCCTCATCATATTTTCCGCGCGGCGGGCGCAAGAGTGAGATATCAAGCGAGTATTTCTCTTTTATCAAATTTCCGCAATCGGAGATTTCCTTGCTTATCTGCTCCTCGCTCCTTTTGTCAAGGTCGCGGTGAGTGTAGGTGTGATTTCCAACCTCGCATCCCGACTCCACAATAAGCTTCATAGCATCAGGATAATTTATGGCGTTCTGTCCTATCACAAAAAAGGTCGCCTTGATGCCGTACTCCTCAAGTATAGCAAGTATTTGCGGTGTCAGTCGCGGATGAGGTCCATCATCAAAGGTAAGGGCAATCTTTTTTGTTCCCCCAAAACTTTTTCGGTAGACCTTCGCATCCTCGGCGCTCACTGAGCCTGCAAGCAAAGAAATTAAGAGAAATACACAAAGAAGAAGCGAGCATATTCTTTTCATCTCATCTCCTCGCTTGAGGTAAGCTCGTCAAGTGTACCAAAGCGATAGCCCTGCGCCTTAAGCTCTCTTATAAAGTCCCCAAGTATCTCGGCATTTGTAGCCGATGTTGGATGAAGCAATATCACAGCACCATTGTGAATATTATCAAGAAGCTTTTTCATAGCAAATTCAGGTGATGGCTGATTATTGTTATCCCAATCGGCATAGGCAATGCTCCAGAAGATTGTTTTATATCCAAGCTCGTAGGCAAATTTAAGAGTTTTTTCATCATACCTGCCCTCGGGTGGACGGTAATATTTTGCCATTTCATAGCCCGTGTATTCGTTATAAAGCTTCTCAAGAGAGTAAAGCTCCTCGTAAAATTCTTCCTTATCATGAGCCTTCGTCATATCCTTATGACTGCAGGTATGATTACAGACGGTATGACCTTCTTCTGCCATACGCTTTACAAGAAGTGTGTCATGCGTTACGAGATGTTCAAGAACAAAAAATGCCGCACTTACCTGCTCATCGCGAAGTGTATCAAGAATTTTGACAATATTTCCGTTCTCGTATCCTGCATCAAAGGTAAGATATATCACCTTATCATCACACCCGTCACCGTGTGTCCTATCAAGATAATATCCGCCATAATCTTCAATAAACCTCATATTGGTATCAAGCGACGGTTGCTTATGCTCAGAATTTCGCTTACAGTACCAGCTTTGTGCCTCTGCAAATATATTTACACTAAAAAGCAGAGTAAGAGCAAGAACAACAGAAAATAATTTGCAAATTTTAACCATATCTGTCTCCTCTTTTCAATTATTTTCTGTATTTATTATCACTCATATATAAAATCTTAATCCGTGAAAAAAGATAGAAAAAAGGCAGATCTTTCATCTGCCTTTTCTTTTTTATTCAATAGGATTTTTGCGTATAAAGAGTACGCCAAGGCAGTCTCTTCCGCAATGCGAGGAAATAGTACAGCCTGCGCGCGTTATCATTACATTTGCCTCGGGAGCAAGCTCCTTTACCTTTGCAACACATGCATCTATATATGCCTTATCACAGCCCGCGTGAGTAACAAATATCTTGTCTATCTCAACATCGCATGCATCTCCGATACGGTCTGTTATGTACTGCGGAAGGATAGCTCCAAATTTACCGCGATATTTCTTGCTGACACCCATCTTACCCGATTTTACAGTAATGCAGGGTTTGAGCTGAAGAAGGTTTGCACCGAGTGCCGCAAGAGCCGAGCAACGGCCGCCCTTATGAAGAAATTCAAGGCTGTTGATAACGAAGGATGCATCAACATAATCAACAAGACGGGTGCACTCGTTGTATATCTCCTTTGCACTGCTTCCCTTTTCTGCCATCTGTGCGGCGGTGAGAACGAGAAGTCCTCCACCTGTAGATAGATTTCTTGTGTCAACAACATAAACATTCTCAAAATCTTCGGCTGCAAGATGCGCGTTACTGAATGTTGATGACATTTCTGAGCTGATCGTGAAAAGAACTATTGAGTAGCCCTCTCTTGTGTATTTCTCAAAGAAATCTGAAAATTCCGCAACATTTACTGCGGCAGTTTTAGGAAGCTGACCTGTCTTTTCATAATTTTCATATATCATATCAGGGTCAATATCCACTCCATCGGTATAGTTCTTATCCCCAAGAGTTACTCCGAGAGGAACTATCTTTACACCGTATCTTTCAATAAGCTCGGCATTAAGGTCCGATGTGCTGTCACTTGCAATCAAAATTTTCTCTGACATAATTATACCTCTTTGTTTTTATTTTTATTATTTTAATTATCAATAAAAGGTTACCACTTCTTGCTTTGGGGCACGGGTAAGCGAATAGCTATCAACATGGATAACAGGTCCCTTTACTTTGTAAAGCTTGTTTGCCTCAAGCTTTATTTTGCCCTCAATTATCACCCAATCCCCCGTATCAAGCTTGGGCGGATTTTTAAAAATACAAGCAAGACCGCCAAACTGTATATCGTCCTGACAGCAGGTCATAATGTGTCTGCCGGCTAGGATGGTATTATTATCAACTCTTGCATTTTTAGCGGCAAGTCCCTTGAATTTTACCTTTTTGCCGTCATATACAGGCATGTTTTCGGAAAGGTCTCTGTAAAATAGTGCGTAGTCATCATCGGATATCTCAATCACATCTGCGTTTATATCAAAGGGCAACGGATCCTCAATATCATCATACTCTACATGACCGTCGGGATAATCGTAAACTATGCTCGCGCGGCGGGATATTCCTCTGATTATTCTGTGGATCTCCTGCTTGTCAATATCGTTGGGAGTACGGTTGAGAACTACCATTTCACTGCCAACTATCTTATCATACATAAGCTGACGCATATTGGCATTGTAGCTTATAAAGGTAGCAGCATCACAAAGGGTTACATTCTGATAGATCACCCAATCGGAGGGCATCGCCTCAAACAGCTTTTCAAGCAGCCACATTCCGTTATACTCAATTATTATACGATCTATCTTTCTTCCCTTCACCATATTGGCAAGGTTTTCGCGAGTGAGATCCTCAATATTCTCAATCACCTTAAGGTTTACATTCTGTCCCCAGAAACGCGACGGGTCGAGTTCAACCTCGCCCTCCTCGCACATGATCACAAGTGTTTTTTCACCTGTATTGAAACGCTTATCGCAAAGAGATTCCTGAATGAGAGAGGTCTTACCTCCCTCAAGGAAGCCTGTGAATAAATAAATGGGAATCTGCATCTTATTCCTCCAAATTACTTTTACTTAACCCCAAAAAGCTCGGATATTGCTTTCTCATTAAGCTTTGATCCTATTACGCAAAGCTTTCCGATAACTCCCGATGCACCATGACGGATATCGGGCTCACCCGGAACATAGTCGAAGTGGATCCACTCACCATTCTCGCCCGCAACTATTCCCTTTGCGCGTAGCACAAAGCCATATTTCTCGCTGTCCTCAAGAGATGCCAAAATTTCTGCCATTTCACTATCGGTGAAGGAGCGTACCGTTTCTCTACCCCAGCTTGTGAAGACCTCATCTGCGTGATGGTGATGATGTTCGTGATCGTGACAGTGACATTTCTCATCATGCTCATGATGGTGATGATGTTCGTGATCATGACAGTGACATTCCTCATCATGCTCATGATGGTGATGATGTTCGTGATCGTGACAGTGACATTCCTCATCATGCTCGTGATGGTGATGATGTTCGTGATTGTGACAGTGACACTCCTCCTCGTGCTCGTGATGGTGATGATGCTCTATCATCTCATGCAGCTCTCTCTCAAGTGTGTTTTTCTGCTCCATAGCATCAAGTATATCGTGCGCACAAAGGCTTGCAAGAGGAGTTGTTATCATCTGCGTCTTTTCATTGTGTGCACGAACAAGTTCAACTGCCTCGGAAAGCTTTGCCTCACTTACCTTGTCGGTATGACTAAAAATTATACAGCCAGCATTCTCTATTTGGTTATTGAAGAACTCCCCAAAGTTCTTCATATACATCTTACACTTTCCTGCGTCAACAACAACGGTATAGCTATTGAGTATCACGCAGTCGGTCTCAACATCACGAACGGCAGCAATAACATCGCTGAGCTTACCGACACCCGAGGGCTCTATGAGAATTCTATCGGGAGCGTACTCTGATATGACCTTCTTGAGAGCATCGCCAAAATCACCAACGAGCGAGCAACAGATGCAACCCGAATTCATTTCGGTAATATTGATGCCTGCCTCCTGTAAAAATCCACCGTCAATTCCTATTTCACCAAATTCATTCTCGATAAGAATAAGCTTTTCGCCGGTATATACCTCGCGTATGAGCTTATTAATAAGCGTAGTCTTACCCGCACCCAAAAAACCTGAAATAATATCTATCTTGGTCATTTTTCTTTCCCCTTTGATTAAATCATCTTTCTAAACAATAATTATATCATTTTATACGCAAAAGGTCAAGTAAATGGTTAAAATTCACTTATCTTTTTACAAAAAGATACCGCGAGGCCGAAGCCCCGCGGTACTTTTATGTTACGCATTTTCAGTTAGAAAACACGATTTTTTGTTGTTTGGCAATTATCAGTTGCCGATACCTCTGATGGAGATTGTAATATCACCAAGACGAGCATTTCCTGTGATAGAACCACCTGTTACCTTGAACTTACAAGCATCGGTTGTTGCACCGCCTGCCTCTGTTGCTCTCTCGATAATCATTGTTTCTGTTGTTGTATAAGTTGTTCCGTCATCAAGACTGAACTGACCTACAATGTTAGAAACGCCGGTTGCTGTCGAAGAAGCGAAGCTAAAGCCTGCCTCAACCTTCTGGTTGGAGTGGTTGGTAATAGTGATGTTTGCAGGAGTACCCTTCCATTCAGCAGATATATCGTCCTTATGAGTTGTATCATTCCATGTCTTGGTAACCTCATATGTGAATACGATCTGGTCCCAAGTAATGTCAACGGATACTACAAGAGAAGCCTCTGTCGCGCCCATGAACTGACCGAGAACAGCGATCTGCTGTGTTGCGTTTCCGTTTACAGTTACGGAATTGTCAGGATCTGAACCGAGAGTTACAATATGACCTGTGGTCTCATTTACACCCTCAAGAGCATATCTGAACGATGTCTCTACTTCGTTGTTATGGTCAACAACTGTTACATCAGTAAGTATCTGCTCATCGGTGGACTCTGTCTCTCCGTTTGCGGAGATGCCAGAAACACCGATTGCTCTGAGCGCTGCTCTGTTGATCTGAAGCTCATATACAAGCTCGCCATTGTTGCGAACTGCCTTGCTGTTAGCTACAAGACCGCTATCAGCTGTAAGGTTGCCTGCTGCATCAAGTGTGATCGTTGCTGTGCCTGCGCCCTTAACTGTGAGCTTAACGATAACTGCATCGTCATCGCTTGCCTCTTCATCACCAACTACTACTGCAAAGTAGAAGTAAGTGTCTGTGTAGTTAGCAAGAATCTGGACCTCGCCGATTGCCATATGCTCTGCTCCATGAGACTTAAGGAAGCCTTCATGTGTGTTGGCCTTTGCATTTGCGCTTGCAAGAACTGCGTACTTGCTTGCATCAAATGTGCTCTCATCAGATACTACAGGAGCATCTGCCTCGGTTGTTGCATCACCAACAAAGTTGTTCTTCTGACCGAAGTCCTCAAGGTCAAAGTTATCATCGGGCTTATCAACGGTTACAGAATGTCCACAAGTACATGTCTTCTTGATAGTTCCATCGTCCTGATCTACCCACTCACCGTAGGAGTGACCTGTTGCAGGAACTGTCTCGGTGTAGCTATCGCCACAAGTACATGTAAAGGTCTTAACGCCGTCCTCTGTACATGTTGCAGGAGTTGTTACAACACCATCGTCGTAGCTGTGTCCTGTTGCGGGAGCAAGTTCATCACCA
>JAZOSH010000091.1:0-30536 GCA_045656985.1 Eubacteriales bacterium
ATAAAATGCTTGCATTTGCTCACTCAATCGGTTTAGACCAAACAAAGTGCCTTTTCCTTTTTGCCCTGCACAATTATCTTCAATGAAAATCTCTTGCATTTTTGGTAGCAAAACATTATCGCATAAACTGTGCTGTACGACCTTATCTTTGAAAGAAGTAGTTTGTATAATTCGCTCTTTTGGCTCGTAAACCTTAAATTCGTTATACTTTGATATTTTATATGTTTTGTCTTTAAGTTGCCTTATGAGCGTATTTATTCCGTCCAAAGCCATTATATTAAACTTTTCGGAACTACGCTTAAAGCCTTTGCCACACTTAGACTTCCTATAAGCCTTATACATATTCTTAAAATCAACTACTCTTTCAAAGTCGGTCATAATATTTTTATTTTTATCCTTATGGAAAGGTATGTGCGTTCTTTTGATATGGTGTACTGATTTCGGCTGTTGCCTACTCTGTCTGACTTTATACCGATACGGACGAACACCGAGCTCGTTGTTGTAGTTATTGTTGTTGATGTTGCCGTTAGGCGAAACGCAAACTTTAATACAACGCACAACCTATAATTTTAATTTTTTTCTTTTATTCGCCAAGCAATCGCCATATACTTTACATCACAAACCATTTGCGTCCAATATGCCGTTGAGCCATCAGTGAGCAACCCTAACTGCATTGATAATTCTATGAAGAATAACAATTCGTCGCAATACATAATCGCTTTTGATATTTTATCAAGCCGTTCTTCCTTATTCGTTATATTGTTTGTTCGATTTGCTTCAAACAATTCTGTATAAATATCAATGCTCTTTAACTGCATACGGTCAACAAGCGAGTGTCGATATTTCTTTGGATAGCGATTTGAGTTCGATGTTAAAATAAATGTCTGTTTCGCTAATTCTTTTGCCTTGATTATTACTTTTAATTCTTTTTCCGTCATATTACTTTATTCTTTGCAAGATACAGAGATAGAAGATACAAAAATACAAAACGGACGCACCGCGATACCGTTGAAGTAGCGGCTGATGAAGCGGATAATGCCGCGCGGGGAGACGCAAACGACAAGATTGTCACTATTCCACTCACTCGTGCTGTCGGGTGTTGAAAGCCACCACCAATCGTCAAGCTTGTTAGCTTCAAATATCGCTCTGTGCTTGCGGTAAAAATCAAAGGTCGGCAGGCTTATCTTGGAGCGCATAACACCGTGCTTCCCGGAACCGTCAAGCGAGAGAAGGTCTGTTTCAAATTCAAGAATGTTCTGGGCCCCTGCCGCGCTCTCGATCTCGGGAAGGAACTCCTCGGTAAGCTTCGTGAGGATCTCGCTCTTGGCAAAATTATTGCTTTTGCCAAACTCGGAATAACAAAGCTTGTCCCTCAGCACTACAGCAACCTTGCCGTCGTTCTCTCCAAAGGTGATAAACTCACGCTCACCGATCTTAAATGTTGCGCCGGCCGGAAGATCTCCAAGACGAACTGTTTTTGTCTTACTCATTGTTTTTCTCCTTTATGTAATTTTTCAAGATACAAAGATATCAGATAAAAAGATCCGAATTTAATATGCAAAACGGACGCACCGCGAAATCGTAGTTGCAGCCGACGCAGTCGACATAGCCGCGCGGGGAGACGCAAATCGTCCAGCTGTCATTTTCGTGACGCGGGGTGCTGTTAGGCGTTGCAAGCCACCACCATACATTGGGCTTGTGCATGTCAAGGATATCCACGAACTTTCTGTACTGCACCGTTGTAAGAAGCGATACGCGCTCAATAACACTACCGTAGTCCTTTAGTCCGTCCTCAGAGGTAAGGTCCACCGCATGCTGAATTATGTTGTCGCCACCCACGATAGCCGCAAGCTTGTCAGCAAACTCGTCGAACATTTTTCTCACATTGCTCTTGCGATAATCGTTGTTATCCTCACCGAACTTAACATCGTCCTCAAGGATCCCCTTCATAATAAGCTGCGTAGTGCCGCAATTGTGCTCAAGCACAACAAACTCGTACTCACCGAGCTTTACCACCTGTCCCACAGGCACATCCCCGAGCCTCACACTCGGCTTTAAGGTGAAGCTCTCGGCGATCTGCCTCGCCTGCTCCTCCGTCAAATCAATCTTCTTTCCGTTTGAAAATAAATAAAATTCCATTGTTTTTCTCCCTTTCACTCAATATTAAGAATTTCCTTGATCGCCTCAACGATCTTGTCGCCCTCGCGTTTACCCGTCATAATCTTATTAAGATATGATGAATCAAGAAAAAGACCTGTTTTATTTTTTACTTCTTCAATAAGCCAAGCTTGAGTCTTGTCTTTTTCAATGAGAGCATATTTAATTTTTTTTCCAAACTCTGTAAGCTTGTTTCTCACATTTTCTCCTTTCTTTTTTATAAAATGACTTGACAAGTACCTATTTTTGTACTATAATGGATGTACCACCAACCAAATTAGTACAAAGGTTTGTACTTTATGCTTTAATTATAGTACACCTTTTTGTACCTGTCAAGTACAAAAGTTCAGTTTTCTGCACTTTTGTAGGAATGCACAAAAAAGGAGCAAAAAATATGGTTACTTTGTATGAGAGACTTGTTAAATTATGCAAGCAGAAAGGCGTAAGCGGAAGCAGAATGTGTCTTGATCTTGGTATGAGCAAAAGCACAATGTCAGAGCTTAAGGCAGGAAGATCCAAGGGCATTTCGGCAATCACCGCACAGAAAATTGCCTCTTATTTCGGTGTTACGGTCGATTATCTATTAAGCGAAGAAGAACAAACAGAAAAAAGCCCCGCCGCAGTAAGCGAGGAGGCTATAAAGGTTGCCCTTTTCGGCGGCGATACAGAAGTCACCGACGAGATGTGGAGCGAGGTAATGAATTATGCAGAATATCTTAAAGGAAAATACGGGAAAACTTGAAAAACTTTATATAATGGCAGACGAGAACAATATACCGATAGACGAAAGCTGTCCTGAAGCCCTCATTTCTATCTCTGTGAGGTTTCCCGACGGAAGCAAGGTTATCGGGCTTTCTAATGATGAAAATGCCGCATACACAAAGCTCGAACGCGTGGCGCATGAAATGGGCCATTGCATGACAGAAAGCTTCTACGAGGGATATTCTCCCTTTGAGCTTCGCGCTAAGCACGAGAACAAAGCGAACGAATGGGCTACAAATGAAATAGTCCCCTTCTCCGAGCTATGCGAGGCTGTAAAGGAAGGTTGCCGCGAGGTGTGGGAACTTGCCGAATACTTTAGCGTAAGCAATAGCTTTATGGAAAAGGCAATAAGAATACACGCACTTAATGGTAAAATCGTCCCAAGAAAATTATATGGAGGAGTAGATTGATGCCAATAACAAGCCTAAATATTATTGAAGAGCTTGATCAAATTGACGGCGGAACCGCTTTGATAGCTTGTCTGATTTTAATGGCGATTTATACTGTCGTTTGGTTTATATTGCGCCCGCTTCTTTCTAAATGTAAAACAGGCTCCTTTGGAGATATAATTTTAGAAATAGGACCGATAGCAGGCTCTGGTGCGCTCATTTTTTTCGCGATTATCCTCATACTACTTATTTCATCATTTCAAGCGGTTTTGGATTACGGGGCAATAATGACTATTCCACTAATTATATTTTGGGGAGCAATTATTGCTATTCCAACAATACTCATTGTGCGTTATATAAAGAAGAAAAAATAGGAGAAAAACATGCGACTGCCGAACGGATACGGAAATATATCAAAGCTATCAGGAAACCGCCGAAATCCATGGCGAGCAAGAGTAACAGTCGGGTGGAAGGTAGACAGCAAAACACAAAAGACAAAGCAGCAGTATGCCACAATAGGATACTTCCCCACAAGACAGTCTGCTTTACAGGCACTCGCTGCCTATAACTCAAGCCCCTACGATCTCAATGCCGATAAAATAACATTTACCGAGGTCTATGAGAGGTGGTCAGAGAAGAAATTCAATGAAATCGCTCCCTCAAATGTAAACGGATATAAGGCATCATATAAGCTGTGTGCTGCCCTGTATAATATGAAATTTGCTGACATAAAGCTATCGCATCTGCAAGGGGTTATGGACGCATCAAGCAAAGCATATCCGACCAAAAAGAAATTAAAAACACTGCTTAATCAGCTTTTTGAGTATGCTATAATGCACGAAATAATCTCAAAGGAGCGCAATCTTTCAGAATATATAAACATAGGCGAAGAAGAACAAAGCACAAAGCACTACCGCTTCACATACGACGAGGTAGATGCTCTGTGGCGTTGGTCAGAAAACAATGAATATGTTCAAGTTATCCTTATGCTCATATATTCGGGGGTACGCCCGGGCGAGCTGTTCAACCTTAAGACAAGAGATGTTGACCTTAAGGAAGGATATTTTACAATACATAAAGGAAAGACAGTAAACGCAGCCCGAAAGGTCCCGATCCACGACAGGACATACCGCTTTTTTGAAAATTGGATAAAAAAAGGTCACGAATATCTCGTGACGAATTTAAGCGGTAATAAATTCAAGTTTGACACCGACCACAGATCCTACACAGACAGTTACTTTACTCCTCTGCTTGCAGACATAGGAATACTCAAATATACGAACGCCCAAGGAGAGGAAAAGGAGCACCTCCCCGATGATACGCGTCATACATTCACAACAATGTGGAAAGAAAAGAAGCTTGACGAATCAATGAGACGAAAGATACAAGGACATAGCGGCAAGGGCATAGGCGAGATCGTATACACACACTTTGAGCTTAAAATACTAAAAGAGGAGCTTAATAAGCTCTAAAATTTGTGTCATGCGTGTGTCATATGTGTGTCATACCCCTATAAATTCCGCCCATTTTCCCCCAACCATAAAAACAAAAAAAACCCGAAAGCACAAGGCATTTCGGGCTTTTTGTTTTTCGTGAAATTATCTCTTGGAGAACTGTAATCCCTTTATTTACTACACTTCCAAGCAATTTTGTGTCATACGCGTGTCATACTCTTCCATGCTTGAGAAATCCGAGACCGATTTATTTTCAGGCAAGATCTCTTCTTTTGACACATCTACAAAACAACTTATATCTCCATACCTGTCCTCAAGCTTGAGGTATGTCTTGTCAACTATAAATCGTATATACTGACGAAGGTAATTATTTTTTGCAGATAGCTGTTTTACCTCAACGGTATTATAGGCGGTTGCACCTATGTTGTATCCCTGCGCCATGCGAAAAAGCAAGAGAATAAGTTTGAAGGCGGTATACATCACCCTCGCAAAGCTGATGTCAGTAGTCAAAGTGAGTGCAACAGATACAGTTAATAGGCCTGTAAATATAGCTGAAATAAGCATTTGAGCAGAATGAGTCTTTTTATCAATATATTCCTCACCCGAAATAGGCACACCACCTCGAGCAAAGGCATCATTGCCGTTGAATAGCAGTATAGCGTCGTTCAGTTCAACAGGCTCAAGCTGATTAAGCGCAAGGATCTTTCGCATCTTTTTTCTTCCATATCTTGCCTTGAGCTCTTTGCGAGGCAGCTCCTTGAGTCTTTTCCACTCTTCTTGGGTGATCCGCAAGGAGCGGAGGCGGAGGGCCGTTGCTTGCGCCATTTCCATATCAATTTGCCATTCGCAAAACACCGACATAAACATCGTACCAAGATTATTAACCTCTTTAACAAGCCTATCATACTCATTTTTAGCATTTGTATATTCAGTATCAAGCTTTCCGCCCGAAGCGCCCACGCGCATCATCAGTATTTCCCCAATGACGAACAATGCCACCGTGACGATCCCATCTGATACGAACTTAACATCTATCTTGAGTGCACCAAACTCTGTCCATATGAAGCCAATGAGGAGTATCGGGATAAGCAAGCAGACGAACAGAGAGATGTTAGTTCCTATAATATGAACGAAGGTCTTGGTCGTAGTGTTGTAGTCCTTCTGAAACTCCGTCCACTTTTTCTGCTTCTCGGGGATTTTTTCAAGGTCACTCATTCTTTTTCTCCTCCTCTGCGAAGAAGTTCTCGCCTACAAAGGTAAATATCGCGCCTATCGCAGAGCCTATAAGTCCCATCCAAAATACCGTAGTGATGTCATATAGGAACTTGCTGACGAACATCAGCATATAGGATATGACTATCATAACTCCCCATATGGTTATAGGGGGTGCATATCTCATCTTCCACTTATCCTTGAGGAAGTTGAATACCGTTCTTCGGAAGACCACAAGCAATACAAGGATGCCGATTATTCCTCCCACGCCCAAAGACCTTCCCGCGCCGTAGTCCTCTACCCACAGAGGGAATTTCTCAATCACCCCCCACAAGGGCAAGGCACAAGCTACAATAATGCTTGCAAGCTTGAAAAGCCAATAGTATATGTTACGATTCGCCTTCGTCTTCATTCTCCTTCACCTCCGTATTTTCGGGCTCTAACACGATGCTCTCAGCTTCGGCAATTGCGTTTACGGCAGCGAGGTGTCTCGCATAAAACTCGTCCTTCTTGGAGTTGGGTATGTTGGCAAGAATGAGAAGCTCTGCCACCTCGTTGGCGAGTTCAACATTGGCAAGTCTTGTGGCTTTAAGGTACTTGGAGACCTCGGCAAGACTTTCCTCAAGGGATGCTCTCTCGGCATCGTTTCTACGAACTTCTTCAAGAGCCTCAAGCATAGCATCCTTGTATGCATTAACTGTTGCTACTACACCTTCCATTCCGTCAAGGGATGTCTTAATGGACACGGCACTATTCTCTGCCACCGCAATTGAATTATTATTAAGTGTTGTGATAGTCTTGTTGAGCTTGCCGTGCTTTCTCACATTATAGAATATTGAAAGGATAAGAGTTACGATAACCGATATCTCCTCAAGGTGAACCTGAACATATTCCACGATCTTATCAACCGAAAGGTCGTTGAGGTCTTCTGTCACGATGTCGGAAGGCTCTGTCTCCACAAGCTCTTCCGTGACGAATTCTGTCTCGGTCTCGCCCTCCGCAAAGACCGTTATGGGAAAGACAGATATCAGCAAGGTGCATATAAGTATAGCAAGTATTTTCTTCATTTGTTTGTTCTCCTTTATCTTATTAAAAAGTTGAGTGCATCTGTATCAAAGATATGTTCAAGCTCCCACACTCTTTTTGCCAAAGCATCTCTTTCTGCTTCAGCGATGTCCGCACGGCAATGAAGCTCCATAAGCTCAACAGCAGTGGCCGAAGGGGGCTCAATTCGCCCACCGCGCACAGCCACCTTTGCAAGGTGATATATATTGCCCTCGCTATCTGTGAATATGGCATTATAATCTCCCGATATGCCGTGAAAAAGAGAAGGCATTATAGCATCCTCTTGGTGCGAAATCTTTATTTCGGTATTTCCTATAGTGAGAACACCGGACTTATCGCAACCGATGCGCTTAGGGTCACTTCCGTGAATTATTCCCTTCATATTATTAAAGGTCTGTATCTTCATGGCTTACCCCCTTATACATCTTCCCAATCTGCCGCATATTCATCAGGGCTGTACGAGGTGTCGCGCTTCGCACGCTTAACCGTGCCGTCAGTCCATATCATACACTCGCCCACAAGGTACATATCCGATGTTGATGTCGGTTTAACCCAAGCCTTTGCTTTATCAGGATTTGTCGTGTGCTTTACACGCCAAAGTGCCGTCAGCGTGGCAGGCGTTCCATCGTAATATGAAGCATTGTGCGGCTGTAAAAGCCCGTATATCTGCCCTTCATGCGCCACAGGCGTACCTGTAGCAGCTTTTGAATAGTCCTTCTCTTTGCTCCAAGCAGGAACAGCTTCCTCTTGGTCAATAATCTGTGTATCGGTAACACCGCCTGCCACAGCTTTCTCGCGCAAGGCAAGCGCATCCGCGCGTCCCATATTGCGGTGTGTCTTAAGTACGATTTCCTTACTCGTCAATGCTGTTCACCCCCTCACTGTATGCTTCTGCGAGCGCATCCCATGTTATATCGTCTGTATCGGGGACAGACTCGGGCTCGGGTACGGCTTCAGGCTCGGGTATCTCTCCTGCTACCCAATTGGTCACTGTCATAACTCCGTCAATCTCCTCTGCCGTGACCTCGCCAAAGGGAAAGTTTTCGCAGACCATATCATCGGGTATAACTGCCCAACCTTTCGGCACATTAACGACACAGTCGATAGTTTGGTTACAGTGAGCGCCGTTTTCTAACTTTTCTATTTTTATAAGTCTCATAATATAACCTCCTTATCCCAAAGCATAATAGAAATATGTATTATTCGAGTAATTGAGTTGAGATGCAGTGTTAACAGAACTATACCAATAAATTGTTTTTCGGTCAGCAGACACCTTGCCTTTTGACGATGCTCCAAAGCCGGTACCAACCGCTCCGTAACTTGTAGATAAGCAGCTTGGCACGATTACATCCACGATGTGCTCACTCTCGCCCACGGAAAGCGTGGGACTATAACTTCCTGAGCTAGTCTTGTAACCAACGATACCGACTAACCTTGGAACAAAATCAAAGGTCAAGCTATTTGGTGAATCGGGAGCACTTTCATAATACAAACCCGTTCCCACATAAGACCCCGTAACGATCTTGGCTCTTGATGCAAGCGAAGCAAACACTTCCTCGCTCATCTCGGTGTTGCCGAGTACCATTGACACGATGTTGTTACCACCGTCTCTCTTGGAGATTATTTCAAAGGCATTAGAGCGTGCCGAGTCAAGAACTCCGTTGCCGACCTGAAAAACCGCATCGTCATTGACCTTGTTATAGTTACCGAGAATTGCCTGTGCAAGTTTTGTAAGAGAACTGCGGAGACCTCGTCCATGTTCAAACTGCCACCAATAATAAGCTTGACAATCCTCACCGCCAACATAGGCAGCCTTGCCATTCAGCAGATTGCCTATACCGCTGATGTGACCCGCTATTCCTTCGGCTTCCACAGTATTGTTAAATCCGTCTGCAGAAGCATAGGGAGCTTTGACTTTCGTGTTCTGTCCTGCCGAACGAGCTGCCGTAGCACCAACCGAAACCTCGGTATTAAATCCGCTTGCATCTCCGTAATTGGCATATACTCTGTTCTTGCCGTTCCTTGCACTACCCGAATAAGCATCAACCTCGTTCTCGTTACCGCCACCGATAAAGCCTTGCTGACCGTTGACACCGACCTTGTTGTTGATACCGCCGGGAACAGATGAATACTTGGCATCTGCGCGGTTGTCAGAGCCTCTCGTGAATCCGCAATAGCCTGCCTTGGTTCTCAAGCCGCCTGCATCGGAATAATCTCCGTGTCCGTTTGTCAATGCACCACTTGATGTTGACCCCACACCGCCTGCTCTTGTGCCATATCCCGTAGGGAAACCGCCCTCAGAGATCGTGACAAGACCCAAGTGTGCCTTGGAGGGAACACAGAAGCTATAGTCACCGATGTCAAGAGGGTCTCCCGCATCCCAATCTATTTCGGTGTAATACTCCACACCAATGCGATTGTACATTATATCCGTTATCTTTCCGCAAAGGTTGTAGTGGTTCTTGGGTGTGATTATGGAAAACTCGTCTCCTATCGCATAAGGGATATTTGATGAATAATCAGCATCAACATATTCACTTACCGTAGGCTTGGCGACATTTTCCCGCGCCGTCTCGGCTGACAGCACCACCTGATTGAGAGCCGTACCAACCGCAGACACCCAATATCCCTTGAGTCCAACCTCGTTGCCTTCGCCAAAACCGCCCTTATGTGCCTTGGCATCGGCATTGTGTCTTTTAATCTCTTCCGCATCAAACTCTTCTGACTCAACCCTTGCCTTCAGCTCGTTGGCAAGAGTTTTTGCAATTTCAAGGGTCTCAAGGACATCCTCTGATGCGTTCTGTCTCTGCTCTTCAGCGGCAGCACGAGCCGCCTCAGCAGAAATTCTCTCATCCTCTGCAGCCGCTCTCGCTGTCTCGCTCAAAATTATGTTGTCAAGAATGGTCTGCTCACTCTCCGATAAGGGAAAGTCCTCATCGTGCACCACTCTTGAGTCTACCACCATAATAAATTTTGGAGAGGTAATAAGATATCCCTCCGCGCTGTAAAGTCTTATTTCACAGTCAACAATTCCCTCGCAAGCAGTCGTCTGCTCTGTAAGGTCATAACGAATGGTCGTATTTTTCTCAATAATACAATCGTTCATTATAGGGTTTCCGTCTGCCTTCATGCCGTAGAAAACAGCTCTGCACCCGTTTTCAATAATGTACGGATTGCCCCCGTCAGTCAAACCTATAAAAAGCTTTCTGCCTGTGTCAAGATGCCTTACCGGGAGGGAGACCTGTGAGATATGGCTCTGCATATCAAGATTAAATCTGTATTTTGAAAAATTCATATGCATGTCCTCCTTTTAACTCTTCTTAAATAATAGCAAAAGCGGCGTCGGGATTTCTACCCCAACGCCGCCATGTCGGCTGTTTAATTTTCCTTATCGTAGTTGTTTACCTGCTTGGTCGCCTCCGCTCGCGTTTTACCGCCGTAAAGCATAAGCATTTCAATAGCTCTGCTCCGCGTTATCTCGCCCGAAAGATATTTGCTCTTGATATCGTTATACGATATGCCGGTAACGACCTTGCAAGACCACCTGTTGACCTGCGAGGTTATCTCCTCCTCGGTCATATCGGTGTACTTACGAAGCTTCGCTATCGCCTGTTGCTTGGTAATGCTGCACTCGTCATAATACCATTTACCGATATTACTCTTTATATGACTTATCACATCTTTTTCGGTATATCCGTGAGAAGTAAGCTCTTCCATAACCGAATCAATGCTTTCTCCTTTTCGAACTGCATCAAGTATCTTTTCATACCTTGAATACCTGCCGTCAGCATCGTCCCACTCCTGAATGGTGAAATAAGCCTCATCTTGGCTGTCTACAAGGCCCTTTGAAATAAGCTCGGCAATGGCTTCGTCAGCAGTAAGGAATCCGTCCTTATAGGCATACTTGATATTTGCCTCATCACCGACATCATAGGACCTCACCTTCAGACTTGGCGCCATAGCGCCTATGGTGTTATTCCAAGCCATAATTATCTCGCGCGTTGCAGTTCCGAGAGGTAAGCCTGTCATGCTTGACAGCGCTTGCAATAGCTTGTATATTCCTCCGTACCAAGTGTAATTCGTATCCTCACCCAAGAGCTTGTCGGTTATTATCTCAACACCCTTTACAAGACTGTCATACCATTGCATAAATACCGACTGCGGAGGATTTCCGTATGTATCTGCACCAAGAGCAGCAAGGAGTGATTTTGCAAGATCATAAAAGTCGCTCACAACAGGCAACTTATTCAAAGGCATAGCCTCATCAATAAGATTTCCGCCAAAAGCTTCAAGCCACTTTTCAAGTAAGGTCTCATAATCGTCATCGTCGCGAAGAGCGTCGGCTACAGCCTGCACCGCAGCCAAAAGAATAGCTCCCACCGCGTACACACTCACAGTGCGGGCAATATACCGCCCATGCTTTTGCCACGCATCTTTGTATGAGAGCCCCTTCTGTCTGTCAATATGGAATTTATCAACAGCGTCAAGCGCCATACTCAAAGTAGTAGTCGGCTCCGACATAAAAGCGCCCGTCACTCTTGCAAATAAGCCCTTGCTGCGGATGTACTCACTTTTTGTAAGAATACTGTCAACGACCTGTGTTTTGTAAATAACATCTTCAAAAAGCTTTGAAACGGCATCAAAATACCCCTCGTCAGACGATTTTAAGCCCTGCTTACGCTCAAGTTCAACCTTGCAAGCACTCCAAATGCCTGCCCAAGTAAGTGTATCTGCAGTTTCCGCGCCCTTCATACCAATGTCAATGATCTTATCAACAGGATTTTCCTCATGCTTTATAAGCTGCGTAAGTCCTCTTGAAATATTCACATCATAGAAGCCAAGCGCCTTCCACGCGGCAATTCCGCTATGCTCGCGCATCTCTCTGATATTCTGACCTATCGCATTAGGTGAGAGCTTCATTCCTCTGATAATAGAGCCATAGTCTATTATCATACCCGCGCGGGTTATAGCCAAAGGCTGCTGCATAACTACACGCAGATTATAAGCGATCTGCGCCGCGCTGTGCAAATGAAGGGCCTGCATACCAATTCCGTCATAAGGTGTTCCCTGCGCGGCAGTTCCGCTGAAGGACTTTATGATATTTATAACGAATGTCTCGGCATAACCTCTGTTACCGCTTCCTGTTCTTTTATCCTCAGGAACTCCGTAAGCGCGCGACATCTGTTCTCTTACAGAGGTCACACCCTTCTGCTGATAGTTGAACCATTTGATGGCATCAAGCACAGGGAGCGCCAAAGCATTATACTGCGCCATACTCGCCATGTGATTTGCGAACACATCAAATATGTTATACAGAATGATACGGTTATTAGCCTTTTCGTTTCTTGACTTGGTAAAGCTCATATTGAGAAGCGCGTAAAGGCTCGCAGCATCGGGAGACTCCGCGGCAGTTGACTCAAGGTGCTGCCCGTCGGAGTTTATCGGGAAATACTGCGGATTGCCAAACAGCTCCTCACCAAAACGCTTGACAGATACAAAGTTACCCCACTTGCCGCCCTGGTCCGCCATAAACTTCTGCATAGCATCGGCAACCTCAACCGCATCGGGATAGTCATGCGCAAGCTTATCAAGCATTGTTCTCACATCAGCTTCGGTAAGAAGATGTCCCCCGTCCACCCTGCTCTTACGGTCGGTGTCCTTTGTCGTCGCCACGCGCACACCCTGCGAGAGCATATGTCTCAAGCTGTCATCCTGTTTTGCGAGCTCACGGAAGGACATCGCCATGGCAACGGGCATACGGACAGTGCCGCCCGAGGTCTCAAACTCAAGCCAAGTCTTGCTCCATTCTTTGACCTGCTTGGCAGTATATGTCTTTTCTGCGAACTCAATTATCGTTTGTGCGTTGAAGGCAAGCTGCGCCTGACCTCTGCGCAGGCCGTCATATATTGCGATACCGCCCTCGCCAAATCGCTCAAAGGCATATGAGGGGCGCATATTCTGCCAAAAAACAAAGTTGTTCACAGCATTGCCCGTAGCAGTTCTACGCGTCGCATCAGCCATTTCGCTCATAGCGGAAATTGAATTGTCGCCCGCCTCACTCACAAACTCTATCATACTGTTGTAAAGGAAGCGGTTTACCTGCTTAACATACGACTTGAGATTACGAACGACCTGTGAGAGTGCCGCAAGCTCGTCGGCTGTCATTTTGTTAATAACAAACTCGCCGCCATTCTGCTCGGTAATAGCCTTTACAGAATCAATAAGCTTTTCAAGATTAGGCAAAAAGCTTGGAGACAGATCGTACTTGCCGCTATAAAGCTCCTCGGGAGAGATCTGTCTTATAGCTCGCGTAAGCTTCTCAAGCCTGTCCTTAAAGGCCGCGTCAGCCTTTGTCGCGGTACCGCCACCAAGAGCTCTCTTGCTCGTAAAATCAATGCTCGTAATAAAAGGAATTACAGTGTCCTTAAGCACATCGGGAATGTGTTTAAGGACATTCTTGTTATCGGGGCGGAGCACCCACTCCGACATATCCTTAACATCCTTGGCGATCCTGTCGCGATATTTCTTTATGCTTGCAGACTCCTTTTGCCTTGCAATATAGCGCTTATAAATCTCGTTATCGTGCGCTCTCTGCTCGCTCTCAACGACTGTGCGCGCCTTTCTAAGAACATCGCCGAGAACCTTCTTTTCCTCAACCGAAAGCAGATCGAGAGAAGACTTCTCTATCTGTCCGTCAATCACACGCATGCGATTGAGTGTTTTTTGGGCTTCAGCACGGTCAACCTTCTCGCCAAACTGCTGTTCCTTGTACTTGCGACCAAGAGCAGCTCTCTCGTCTTGCAAGTCACGGAGCTTTGAAAGCTTGTCCTTGAATATCTGAAGCGCAGCCACCTCACCCTCGGTCAGTCCGTCAACGCTTATCTCGTCAGCCGCAAGCTCAAGGACCTCTCGGTCAGTCAACGCGCTTCTGCGCTGTTGATAAAGTACACTTGCACCAAGTATGCCGTCCGGTCTTTTATCGTGTCCAAAATGACGCAATATGTCCTCAGGAAGAATGTCGGGGAAATATCTGTTGACATATTCCAAAAGATGTGATATACTGATAGCGGAGTCAGTAGGAGTAGCGGACTTGTCCGTAATCTTCGGCAGCAATGCAGCTGACTCCTTTTTTGCATTTGCCGAATAGAGCACATCTATTTGGGCAACCTCATTGGAGTATTTATTGACTACAAAGCTTACTATAAACAACTTTTTCTCTTGATTCCGCGCTGCACCTATGAGAATATATGAGTCTTTGATATTTTCACTTCTCGGTATTATCTCGTTCACTCTTATAGCGTTTTTGAGAATATCTCCAATATGCACGAGCACGGGCGCCTGAGTATTTATTCTTCGGTCCAGTCCATGCACCAAACTCCTTTTAGGTACTATGACATCAGTATCTATATCAGCTACTTTAACAACAGCATTGCCGTTTTGATTGGTATGCCCAACCAAAGCGGCATTTTTTATTGCGAGAGAAACGATATCAGCACGGCTATATCTCACGCTATCATCCACAATGGTTAAAGACATATCGGGTTTGTTCTTGAACCACTCGTAGCTATATTTAGGGGGATCTAAATGTTCTCTGCTCTGACTCTGAGCTAAATCCTCATCAGCACTATCGGGCTCCATGCCCGCACCACCTCTGCGCTGTTGATATTGAACATCATCATCAGACTGTCGAACGATCTGATTATCATAAAAAACAATGTAGGAATCTCCTTCGCCCTCAAATCCATTGGGATATACAATACCATCGTATCCTTTTGAAGTAAGAATTTCACGCAATCTGATTGCAGCGGCAGAATTATATTCATCATCACACCTTTTCCACATTGAAATTACTTCATCGCGCTCTTGCTCGGATATTATGTCCATACTCCACAGATTCAAAGCTGTTGCATTTGCTTTCCACGACATTGTATCGCGTGGAGAATATATTGGATTCTTTATCCTAAGATATGCTCTAATGTATCTTGGCTGTTCAATATTCCTTTGGTTCGCTCTTTCTTCCGCCTGATCATAGGTTCCAAAATGAAAACCTATATCTCCCTTTTTGAATGTATCAAATTCTACATCTGTCGCATGATAAACAAGCATAGGAGAACCGTGTGCGTCAACAACTACTGTTCCCTTGAGGCTCTCTAAAGTTTCTTTATTTAACTGTCCTCGTACACTTTCACTATTCCGTAAAGCTTTTTCGCTTCCTGGGGTGTAGCGCCTGCCTGAATCGCTGTTGTCACCAACCAATCGGACATTTTCTCTGCTTCCGAAAGCTTGCTTTTGGGCATTCTGCGTCTCGTTCCGTCGCCCAATTCGACTGTTATCCAATTTTCCTGCGGAATCTTCTCGGTTTGACTCATAATTTTCTCCTCTCAAGTATTCCCTGCTCTGACTCTGTACTATATCCTCGTCGGCGTTGCCGTTCTCACTGACAGTAGTTTTTACTTCTGTTTGAACTCCTTGCAGCTCTCTTTGTTTACCATCACTTGATGTGGTATTCCGTTCGGATACAGAAGACTGCACCTGGCTGTTCTCGGAATCATGTGTTCGCAGTCGTTGCACTTGGGGCGCGTTGGAAATGTCGGATGATTCCTGCTGTCCTCTACTATCGACTGAAAGTGTTTTTTGATCTCTTCCTTCACTATTTTCTGATCGTTCTCCATATGAGACCTCCGTTAAATATATTGTTGGTGTTCCGTTTGAATCGTACTCAATTCTATCCGTCACATAATAAGCGGTACGAGAAAGCAAAACTTCGCTTTCAAAGTTGTTGCCGTATCCCTCTAAGCTTCTGCCGCTTGCACTCTGTATCACATGATGAACGACAAAATCTCCGTCCAAGACATAACCGTCAAGCGCAGTAGAGGATGAGATGTACGCATTATAAGAGATTGTTTCACCAACGATGTGCATGGCAATGTAAGCATCTCTCGCCTCTTTGTCACCTAACCCATCAAACTGAATGTTGCGATAAACCGTGCCTTTATAGATAGGTAACTTGTCAAGAGCCTTGTCAAGAGCTGATACGATCTGTTGTTCAAGTTCATTAAGGTCAATCCCTTCGCGAAGTTTAGCATTAAGAAGATAACTTCCGCCACTCTTATATGCCATAATTGCCGCTTGCTCTTCATCTGTTAAACCACTAATATCATCCGAGGCCACAGTCGCCTGATAATTTTCAACAGCCCGCTTTGCCGCCTTGTCGAAGAGCTTGACGATGTCCTCAAGATATTTCACGCCGTCTCCGACCTGTTCCTTAAGAGCACGCGCAGCGCGGTCGGGATTTTCAGCAAACGACGCAAAATAAGCCTTGATGTCGGAAAGGTACTCCTTGAGTCTCTCAACTATTCTGTCAAGAAGATTCTTGTGTTCGGTAGCAAGCTCTTCGATAAAGCTTGAGTCGGGGAGAATATCGGTAAGCGCCTCTGCAACTACCTCACGGCTCGCCGCATCGTATGACATATTTTGAGTCTGCTTAAGCGCAATAAGCTCGTCAACATTCTCACCGCGTTCGGTAAGCTTGGCAAATACAAGTTTCCGTAATTCATTATAACACACCGCATCGTATTTTTCAATAAAATGTACAAATTCATGCGTAAAAGTTCGGAGCATCGTGTATGCCTGCAAGTCGCCAACACTTTTGATGTTCTCAAGCCCTGCATTGATGTCAATGTAAATGGTGTCCTCTTTCCAAACGAACTTACCCTGAGCGCCTACAAAATTGCCGTCAGCATCGGTCTTGGAGGCATAAAGAACGATATCAATGCCCGTAACCTCCGCAATAGAAGAAAGTATCTTATAAGCCTTGCGCTGCGGATCGTTAAACCTCTTTGAAAGGTCCTCAATCTTCACTCCCTCGCCCTTAACAACGCCTTTTCTTCGCCCTGTGTTGCCGCTTTTTCGCTCGCTGACGCGTTTTGCCCTCCTCTGTGCTAACTCGCCCGCCGCAGCTCTTCCCGCCTCATATGCGAGCTCCTTCTGCGTCTCGGTAAGATAGGAAGCAGCCTCACTGCGCTTGGCATAATCAAGAGAAACACCCGCCTTGCCCATGTCATATGCTATCTTATAGGCGGCATCAAACTGCGAAATATCCTGACCTGCCTTGTAGGTATGTATCATAGCCCCCGCCTGTGCGCCGTATTTCTTTGACGCACTCTCAGGCGTCACACTATCCGTGTCAATATCATACTCATTCTCCGCCTGTGACACCGATTTTTCGCCCTGTGAGCCGTTCTGTGCCAACACGGCAGACTTGCCCACCTCACCGCTCTCTCGCGCCACCTGTGCGCCCTCTGCGGCCGTGCTGTCGTCTATAACATCGGGAAGCTTGTCAGTTATCTTTTCTATCTCGGCTATCTCGCTCTCACTCGCCTCGTAGCCTTGCGATATTTTCACAGAAAAATCAGCAACCTTCTGCGCTTCCTTTTTGGATAAGCCTCCTTTTTGGAGCTCGTCAATAATGGCGGCTCTGTCCTTTACCTCAACTGCGCTTTGCACAGCATTTGCAAGCTTGCCCACAGTTCTCGCACTCATCTTATTTGAAAGTTTATTAAGGAGTTTTGAAACCGTCTTATTATCGGTAAGCGTCGCCGCAGTATTCTTCAGCGACTCAACACCGCCCTTGTCAATGATCTCTTGTCCGTGCTTTTTTGTCCTTTGATTATACTGCATGCCCCCCACGGCAGAGCCTACCGTACCCATACCACCGCCACTCAAAAAGCCGCCAAGGCCTGCATTAACAACATTCTTCACAAATGTTCCAAGGTCTTTTACCTCGGCTTGACTGCCCATAACATAGGAATCGGTAATGATATTTGCAATCTCTGTAAAGGCTTCCTCGGATGCCTCAACTCCGCCCTGCTTTAAGATGTTAATTATGGCAACCTTAAGGGATTTAGTATCTCCCAACTTTACAAAATGATCTATAGAGAGTTTCTCAAAAACCATTTCGGCAGCGCCCGCAAGAATACCGCCTGCAAGCATCTGCTCGGTAGATGCACCTCTCTCGTAAAGGTCCTTCATTTCAGATGAAGCCGCGCCCATACCCATAAGCACACCATATCCCGTACCGCCAAGAAGGTATGCACCCGCAAGGGAATCAGCACCCGACATAAGGGCCTGATATGCATCTCCCGCACTGAAATCAAGCAAAGGAATAGCAGCTCCGCCCGTGAGCTTGTCAATATCCATTGCTGTATCAGCTCTTATCGCATCAGCATAATTCTTCGTAAGATGCATGTGATCGTAGGGCTCGATATCCTGTCCGGCAATAACATGCGCCATGTCACTCGCAAAACTTGAGACACCGCCAAATATATTCATAGGTATTGATGCAATATTCAATCCAATTTGCTCAAGTACAGGGGCATTGTTAATTTCTTTTTCAACCTTTTTATTGAACAAAGTTGGCATAATACTATTTAAATATTCTTCGGATAAAAACGAGTATGATCTTTTTTCTTCACCTCGTAGCAAGCTATAATTATATTCATCTAAAGCCAAATAATAACAATATATATCAAACTCATCGTTTGTCATATTGTCAGCTGCTATTTTTATCCACTCCTGATATTTGAGCTCTAAATTTTGATCCACGGCATCACCGAATATTCCACTTACTGCAATGCCGTCATATTTAGTGTTATACCTATCTCCACCTTTTTTATAATCACCTACATTATTTCCTTCTCGGTAGTAAGCAATCAGATTTTTGGGAGTACCGTCAATTGAATATCCTAAATTTTTTCCATACCCGGCAATTTTTTCAAATTCAGCATCGTAGTTTTCAGAATTAGGATCAGCAACAGAAGCAAGCTTGACAGCATTTTGCGCTCTCTCGGCAAGGGTATAATAAGTCTGCTTCTCGGATATGTATGATGAGAGCTCGTCCTTGCTTCCATACTTTGTATAAGCCTCATTTAAGGTTTCTCTCCATGAAGCAATTTTTCTTTCATTTTCTTCAAGCTTTGCAAGACTGTTTTTGTCACCTTTCTTTGCTGCTAAATTAAGTGTCTTGTTTTCTTGTTCTAATTCAGATATTCGTTTTTCAGTTACTTCTATTCCATTAAGCTCGCTATTTAAATAGTCAAGCTCTGATTTCCCTGCCTCAAGGTCATAGGATAACCGCCCCTCATATTCCTTCTGTTCTCGGATATCCTTATTGTAAGCATCCTCGCTCTCCCACTGCGCCCAATAATCTCTGTCGCCAAGAGCCGTCTGTACAATGCTGCTTCGCTGCTTACTTGCTTCAGAAAGAGCATCGGTTATAGATTTAACCCAATTTTCATCGAGATAAGCCTTGTTTCTTTCAAGGTTAGAAAGGATAGCTGCACTCTCTCTGCTGAATGCTTCGTTTTGTGAAACCACATCATCGTACCATTTCCCCGCATCGCTCACATAAAGGTCATCGGCGGTAAATGTTCTGTCTTTATATCTTTCGGTGTAGTTATTTATATAGCCATTGTGACCTTTCAGCAGGCTCTCAACTCTTGAGTATATATTTTCAGCATTGTCCTTAATCTCGTCGGCATAATTTTCCTTATACCATTGGTTATATCTATCCTTAGACGAGGACGCGAAGGGTGTACTGTTCTCTCCATACTTTTTCTTTTCCCACTCCTTGTATCTTTGGCTAATTGATGACATCCTTTATTTCCCCTTTCCGTCTTAACGATATTCCCATTTACCTGTATTGGGATTAAAGGTATATGTAGCGGTATTGAAAGCGGGCACCTCAACTGTTTTGGTAGCTTCATCGGCAGGCTCATATCCTTCAATGTAATCGGGAGTCATTTTAGAATCTTTCCATGTTTTATACATTTCAAATGCAATATCTTCAGACACACCCGCTTTTATCATTTCCTCAACAAGATTTAATGCCTTTTCATCACTTGCAACACCGTCAAACATTCCCTTCCACCTTGAATACTCATCAGCAGACAAGGTTGCCGGCTTCTCTTCCTTCAAAGGAGCTTCCTCATCTTCGCTCAAAGAGTAGGGCTGAAGCTCAACAGAAGCGCGGTATTTTTCATACGCCGCCTCTCTCTCGTTTGCAAGGAGATCATACTGATCGTATAGTGACTTTTCCTCGTCCTTATAACGGTTATAAGCCTGCGTATACAGCTCAAGCGCCACATCGTTAAGCTCGTCAAGCTCATTGCCATAGGCCTGCTGACCCGCGCTCTGCGCGAAGGAGTTAGCATAGCCGCCCGTCATCGCCTGCGCACGGCCCATGGTGTCCATCATGGCAAGCTGCCCCTGTTTAATATACTTATCCCTATATTGGTTATACAGGGCGTCGCTGTTTATGTCAAAGTTAAAGTCGGGCCTTCCCTGTATCTGTCTGACAAGGTCATCAATTCCCGACTGACCGAAATCACCTACCTCATCAAATATTTCCTGAGAAAGCCAAGGCAAGACCTTTTTTCCTAAAGAATTTCCCATTTATTTTTCCTCCTGTCCTTCTTTTGTTTCATTCGCAGAATCAAATAGCCATTGCAGCTCTGTGACAAGGTAACGCAAGTATGCCGTCAGCTGCTCTATCTTTTCCTTATCACTTTTTCCCGTGATGTTGGGTAATCTTAGTTTTGCCTTCATCAAATATCACTCCCCTGTTCAACAGTTTTGCAAATAGAATATATCTTCGCGTCACCAATGCCCTCAATACGAAGCCGCAGGTGGTCACACCTTTTTGGGCGTATCGGCACGGCAAAGCTGCGAAGCGTCATTCCCGCCATCGTGAAGAGGTGCTCCCACTCACCACTTGAGTCATACTCTGCCGAGAACACTACTCTCGTGCCCACCTGAAGCGCCATTCTCACATCCATGCGCGATATATATTTCTTGTCGGGCGAGTCGGTCCCGATAATACCCGTAACCGCTTCCCAACGGATAGGCTCAGGCTCCTCAAGCCCTCTGCCCTTTACAGACTTTATCTGATTGTCCGCATAATCAATATAAAAGAGATCGCCGTCGCTACTGCAAAACACCGTGGCCTGCGTGTCGTCCTCTCTGTGCCACACCCCTTTTTTGGTGTCATATACAAAGAGACTGTACCTTTCCCCTTCGCTCGCCATTGAAATATAGTATTTATTACCAAGCACTCCCGCCACGGCATTGTGATAATTTATTTCACCGAGGGCCGAGGATATTTCAACGGGGAGAGATCCATCGTAAGCGCAAACACCCGAGCGAGCCTTGTAATAAAGCACCTCATTAACGATAGCAAGGCTTCTCTCGCACCCCTTTTGTACACCGCGGCAGGCGGTGGTCTGTATCTGATAGTTTGCGGGGTAATTTCCGTATATTTTGTGTAAACAGTTTTCTTTAAAAAAGAGTGGATATCCAAGGTATGTAACAGCACCCGTAAAGGGGCCGTCTGTGCCCACAGAGGCAGCATAGGAATCGGTGGAAATACCCATAAAGCAATTCCAATTTTTAAAATCTCCAAGCGCCGAGGCATATATCTCGTTAACCATATTACCGTTCTCATCTGCGCCGTATCTGCACCCCCACAGGCGGTTTTCCGATTCTATAACAAAGTCCATATCAGGCATTTTTCTCGTAATGGTTATAGCCTCTTGTTGTGTTGTAACCTCATCAAGAGTGCCTGTGACCACGATATAGTCGTCACCCTTTGCCCAAACAATAGCCGAAGAATTAAGCTCGGGGATATTCTGTACACCTGCTATCGTGATCCCGTCATGTGCCGAGAAAGGAAGCCCAATTCCCTCTGCCGATATTTTTATGTGAGTAGTGGCAATAGCTGTCCAAGAGGTGGTTGCAGAAGAATATTGTTTTAAGCTGTGCGGTGTCGCCGAAGTATCTATCCACAGGTCCATATTTTGAGGGTTCGTAGGCTTGCTCTCTTGAAGGGGTACATCCTCATAACTCGCACTGTCTGCCGTGCACATTTCAAACGATACATTTGTCACGCTCACAGTTGCGTCAATGCTTCCAAAATCCGAAACATCAGCTGTGTTTATATATTTTTTATCGGGCATGATGATAACATACGCGCCCATTGAAATCAAGGTTTTGGGGGCAGAAGTAAGCCCCATGGCAATACGCTCTCCGTTAATAACGAAGCACTCTCCGTCAACATAACAAAGGCTGTCCTTTGCAACAAGGCCGAGAGGCTTGCTTGGCGACGCATAGATCCCCCTTTTAGTGCGCGGGGAGAGAATGGGAAAATTATCAGACGAGAGATTAGTCATGTCATAAAATTCGCCGTCACCAATGCGAAGGTTATGATTGTAGCCTGCAAATACATCAATCATCTCTCGCGAGGTCTTAAGCTCATTAAGTATAGGATATTTCATATTTTTGACCTCTAAAAAAAGCTTTTTTTCTTACACTTTGGCTTGTGTGTCCTGTTGTAGTATCTTTCAAAGGCTGAATAAGCCTCGTTATACATAGAGATACTGTTGTTATATCTTGCAGTCTCACCGTTAAAGTAGTCTATCTTTGACTCAAGCCAAAAGAGATATATCTCGTCATACGGCGCAGGCACAAGAAGCAGAGTCGTAAGCTCGGTGTCCTCGGTGTAGCCACCAAATGCCTTATCCTCTCCGTCATGGTGCGTATCAATAATTTCGGTTTTAATAATACCGTCAAGTGTTGAGATCCACTTTATTTTGTCGGCAAGTCGGTAGCTGTTTGGCTTAAGGGTATCTATCTTGTGTATCGCATCCATCAAAGTCATTGTTTTACCTCCTAAAAAATTAACGGGGGAGCACGAAGCTCCCCCGTTTTTGTTTACTTCGGCACTTCGGTCATTTTGTCGATCTTCTCGTCAAGCTTTACCTGCGCCGCATTTGCTCTCCTGTATTCATAGTCAACGCAAGGAGGGACAAGAGACTCCTTGCCCTTCGGGAGCACATAATTCACTCCATTGACGCTTATCAAGAGATTAGGCTCATCATTTGCGCCGCCCTTAGGAATAAAGAGCTTTACGCGCTTTTCTTTTGCCGCATTTTCGTTAGCCATATTTTCCTCCGTTATTTTGGTTTATCAGTTTTCCTCATCGGTAGCCGAGTAGCTTGAAGCACTCATTACACGGAGCACTCTCTCGGTGTAAAGGATAGTCGCGCCGTTTGTCTCGAACTTGTAACCGATAGTTGAGAACTGATTGAGAGGACCGCCGATCTGCGACTTGTCCTTAACTATCATCTCAAGCGCACCGCCCTCGGGGTCTATGATACCGAAAGCGTCCTTACCGAAGAAATATGTAGCGTAGGTACGAGTGCCTGCCTTGTTGGTATAGAATTCACCGCCAAGCACGGGAGCAAAGACATTTTCAATAAAGCGAACATTGTGAAGCTCGCCTATCTCACCGTTGAATATCTCATCGGGAGAAGCATACTTATGTGCCTCGATCCATGCGTCAGACTTACGGAGATCGTAAGCAACGGAGGGATGAATAACAGCATAGTATTTGCCGTTAATGGTAGGCACTCTGTCCTTCTTAAGCTTTGTAACAGCCTTTGCGACCATATCGGGAGTGAGAAGAGAGATTACTGTGTCAGTTGCCTCCATCTCGGCGCAGGTCGTAGGAGTAGAAGCCTTCGCACCTGTTGCGAGAGTAATATTGTCACAGTAAAGGACATTTGTGTTTACAAGCAGTGCATCACGGATAAGAGTCTCCTGTGTCTCTGCGGCAGACGCGCCCATCTCCTCGGTCGCACCGAGAATAACATCATCGTAGGCACGAAGCTCAAGCTTGTCCGATACGGTAGCATATGTACCGTACTGACGGATAGCGCCCTGCTTTGTGCTCATACCGAACTTCTGACCTGTGGGAATAACACCTTCCTTAAGTTCAGTAGCCTTTGCAAAGGTGTTCCACTTGCGCCACTCAACGCTTGTGCCGTGATTTGCGGGAAGATGCTGCTTCTTTGCGAACTGCGCGTAGAACATCTCAACGCGCGCGTTCTCAAGCAGCTCGGTATCATAAAAGGTTTTAAGAGTGCCCGAAAGGCTGTTGGCACCGTCAAACTCGGCATGTGTGCCGTCATAGGCATTTACATAGTTCTGTGTAGTGTTTACGAGAGTGCCTGCCTCTGCAAACATCTGAAGATTGATCTTTCTGATCTCAAGCATAGTTTTTTCTCCTTCGTAATTTTGTTTTTGAGGAGAAAACACGCATCAACATTAGCGTGGGTAAATTTTTTCCCCTCTTGATCTTGCCGCGTAGATCTCTCTCTTGAGCGCCTCGCGCTCTTCGCGGCTTGCCTTTGAATAGTCAAATGTTGTTACGGAAGGGGATCTTGCACTTGTGCCGTTTTCAATAGGTCTGCGTGAGCCCGACTGAATAGCATTAGAGATATTACGCGCCGTCTGCTGCGCTGCCACCTGCATTCCGGCAGTCATTATCTCTTTGCGGTGTACCGCGTGGTATGCATCCTCAACGCTGATACCAACGCTTGGGTGAACCATTCTTGCAAAAACGGGATTATCAAGCTCTTTGGCAAGGTCAAAGCTCGGGAAGGTCTTTTTAAGCTCCTTCCCCTGCGACTCAAGGCCTTCAAAATGCTTTCGCATCTTCTCGTTCTCAAGATTGCGCTCGGCTTCTCGCTGAGCCCTCGCAGTATCACGCTCTTCTCTGTCTATTTTCTTTGCAGTTTCAACGGGAACACCCATTTCAAGAGCGCGGCTTTCATAGTAAGAGTTGTCGTCACCTATCGCCTCTGTGAGCTTTTGGTAGTCAATGTTCGCGGGATCAAGCCCGTGCTTGCGCGCCAAGACCTCAAGTGCGGGAGTAAGTGTAGCAAGCGTCTCTTCAGCAGCCTTTGCCTGTCTCACGCGGCTCTGAACAACAGCCTGCATCTGCTTATTGTATTCGGGATCGCGCATGATCTCGTCCCAGCTCATTCTTTGGGGGGTGCTTTCCTTAACTTCCGTAGGCATGTCAGAAGAGTCGTCCTTCTGTACCTCTCGCGCGCTCTCCGGTGCCTGCGTGTTTGCAACCGCGCTTGCATATGGAGACCTCGCCACAGTATTCTTCGACCTTTTGCGTATCTTGTCCTTTGGAACGCCCAACTCCAAAAGCCTCTGCTGTTCGGCGTCAACAGTATTTTCGCCCGTAGGAGCTCCCTCACCGCCTTCGCCGCCTTGAGGGGCGCTACCCGAAGCTGCACCGCCTGATGCACCCGCACCCTCACCGCCGAAAAGCTGAAGAAGAAGCCATTTGTTTTTTGTCATAGAGTTATCCTCCGAAATTTCTGCCGCTTTGTCGGGGCGGCGAGTCCCGTAGCCGAAATAAGGCTATATTTGCGGGGGAGGCGAGGCGTGACCTCGCTGTTCCGTGTCTCCCCCGTGTGTGCCTGCCCGAAACGCATTTCGGACAGGCAAAAATAAGGAGATGAAAAAAGGAATAATGGCACAGTAAGATTATAAAACAACCAAAAGTGATTTCTCTACCCCACCACTTTGTATGAGATATATTCGGGATATTCACGCGCCAAGATTTCAAATCCCGCACATACAGTATTAAATATCTGCGTCACCGAAAGCCTGTATCTTTCAATGGGAGCGCACCTTATCTGCGCATCTCCCGCGTTAAGCTTTATAACGGTCAAATTTGACACTCCGTTTTTTTCAAGATGCTCTGCATTTGCCGCAAGCGTTATCACCAATGCAGAAACAGCAGAACAGACAAGATCTCTCCCGTATTGGTCGCTCCTCGCATGTCCCTTTACACTCACACGGCATTTTCTTCTGTCATAGGTTATGCTTATCATTTGTTACTCTCCTTTGATATAACACCCGTAGTGTCAGGATGCGCTGCTCTGCTTGCTCGCTCGCGCGCCTTTGAGACAACTCCGGGCTCGCGATTCTTCATACCCGCTATATTATTACTCTGTATCATAGATGTCGGTACTGCAGCGCTTGGAGTGCCGCCACCTGACATCGTCATAAGCTCACCCGCTATCTGCTCTGCAAGCATAGGGTCAGCGGTCTTGGCAAAGCTCAAGGCAATTTGCATATACTTCATAAGCTTCTCATACACCGTGCCGTTCTGCGCTACCTTCTGAAGGATGGCATCCTTGCCGTCAAAGTCCATCATATCAAGACACATAAGTGCCTGATCAGTCATTTGAGGATTGAAAAAGCCAAGCTTAAAAAACTGTATAGCAAGCTCGTTTTGAGTCACCTTGGTATATACATTCTTTTTCTGTGCAGAGACCTTTATATCAAACACAGGAAGCCTCTCGCCCATATCCTGACCAAAGGCACTGCCCTGTGCTTTCGGCTTAATGCCCGCGTTTGTGTAGCTCACATATCTTTCGGTGCCGTACTGACCGAGTATGCGGAACTTACGGGGAAGGTCGTAAAACTGCCTTATAAGCTCAATACACATCTCAACGATGTCCGAGTATACCTCGTATGTAGTTTGCGTCATGTCGCGGCTTCCCTTTCCGCTCGCCTCCTGAAGGGCAACGATAGCTGATGCCGCAGTAACGCCCGAGGATATGTTTCCTGTTGAAGTTTCGGTATTTCCCGAGGTCTCACGGAGCTCAGCAATAAGTCTGTCGTAAACATTCACATACATGCCGTCAAGCGAGACATGCTCTATTCGGCGCAGATTAACTTCATCAACATTACCGGGCACATGTACAATGCTCTGTGAAAGATCAAGGAATTCCTCCTCAAATGTACCGCCGTCAAGGCGCGAGAAATATCTCGGCTTGGCGCCCACACGGGCATTCTCAATGAAGCTTGTGTTCAGCACATCTATGGCAGTCTGCGGATTTCTGCAAAGGTCAACAAAGCCATAGCCGCAGGGAGAGCCCTCAATAGGAAATAAAGCGTCAAAATGATATGGATAAAGGCCGTGATCGTAAAGACCGCGTTCGGCAGCAGAAGGACCTGCCTCCACCGTATACACCTCGCCCGTCGCGGGGTCTATCTCTTCGCGCATGGGTCGCTCTGTGTCGTTCTCGGTAGCATAAATAACGGTATCTCCAACATACTTGCAATACTGAAGAGTGCTTTTGCCGTTTACAGACTTGTGGTAATATACATCAACTACCGTGTGCTTGTTTTCTGTCTTAACATGGTCATCATAGAGGAACTTCGTAGAAATAAAGCCCTGCCCCTTGAGTCTGCCGCGAAGCTCGGGATACATCTCTTCAAGCAGGTCCTTGTCATATAGCTCTGTATGGAAAAAATATCGGCTCTTCTGAATATCGGTAACTCCGGGCTCCCAATAGACATTGAGAAGATTAACGCGTTCAATGCCAATATCCCCAAGACCGTAAAGCTTCGAAGCATCCCACACGACCTTATATACACCCGTTCCCGTCTTGAGCTTCTGCCACATAGCATTGTTGTATGTACGCTCAAACTTGTTTTGCTCAAGCACGCAAGGTATAATTGCGGTAAGCATACGCGCCTCTCCCTTGTCACTCTCCTCGCGCGGCAAGATATTCGGCTCGGGATAGCATTCCATAACATCGGCATGCTTTGAAACAATAACATTGTGCAGCCACCCCGATGTTGACTTAAATGCGCTGTCACTCTTGCCTACTTCCTTTTCTTCTTCAATGCTGTTGCGGAGCTTCCACCAATTCTCACTCGCAAGAATGCGCTGCTCGGTTTTTGCCTTTCCCGCCTTGTACTCCTCAAGTATCCTGTTAAAGGCGCGTATCTCGTCAGCGCCTATAGCGCCCGCGCGGTCGGGCTTCTTCTCTATCTCCATATATTCCTCCTTGTGTTTTTGAACTGTTCAAGCGGGTCAGAGAGCACAACTCTCTCGTCCTCGCGGATAATAGGCTTTATAGGTCTTGACATACACATGTATCTCACCTCGTCGGGACAGTGGTCCTCAAGCGAGGTATCAAGGTCCTCGGGTCGCGTCTCGGAAAACATCATCAAGGGCATAGTGCGGATAAACGCCTCGCAGTTTTTAAAGGCGTACATGCGCGGGTATCCGTTCCCGTCAAACTGAAGCCTGTAATGCACCTGCATCCACCCCGCTATGCGCTCGTTGTCGGCAGGTGAAAAATATATACCGTACTTCATAGCGGTGTCGGCAATGCTCTCGCCGCGGGAGGAGTCCCATATAGCAGGGTCGGCAACGCTGTCAATTATCTTTCTGCCCTTGAGCCAAGGATGAGTGCGCTCAAGCTCCGAAATGCGCCTGAATTGCTCGTCGGGCGACCACTTAACACCCTCATTCGGTGTCTTTGTCCAGCCGTAGAGCTCAAGTATGCGGTAAAGCACCCCGTCATAGTCCACAGCCCAATAACCGAGCGAGAAGGGCTTGTTGTAGCCAAAATCGTAGGAACGCATGATGTTCCACCCGCGGCACTCTCCGCTGTTGATGTCAAAGGGCTCTATTACATGGGTAAATCTGCGCTGTAGAAGAGCTTCCTCGGGGGTGATACCCGCCTCTTTGCAAAGCTCGGGGTCGGGTGTCTCGCGAAAGTCCTCAAAGAACTGTCCCTCAAATATATCCCACCTGCCGTATAACCACGCATCACGCAGCTTTGGCGGCAGAGCCTCAAGCTGCTTGAGATAGTCGGGCTGTGAGTCCATAAGCGACTTGTTGTCTGTCACAAGCGCCTGAATAAAGGTATAATCGTCGGGATCTTCTCCGCCCTCAAACTTTTTGTCAATAAAAAGTCGCTTGAAATAGCCGTGAGACGCGCCCCCGGGATTCATCGTGTAATACACTCGTTTGGGAAAGCTATTTACACCTCGCACACAGGTAATGATCTTCTTTATCCACATTTCCTGAAGCTGTGTCGCCTCGTCAATGAAAATAACATCGTACTCTGCGCCCTGATACTGAAGCAGATCTCCGTCGTTGTTGCAATAGCCGAACTTTATCGTCGAGCCATTGAAGAACTTGAATATCTTGTCTTGCTTTGTGTAACGCGCTATCTTAACGGGGATTTGCTCTTGAAGCGGCATAATGTGGTTGTTAACGAGCTCGGGGTAGGTGCGGCGTATGATAAGACACTTAATGCCCGGATAGCGCATGCAGAGCCTTTTTGCCTTGTTTCGCACACTCCAAGACTTGCCGCCGCCGCGCGCACCGCCAAAACCGATGTGCTTGGTCTTAGCAGATAAGAAGCGCTCTTGCTTGTCACTGTTCGGCGCATCAAGTACAAGCTGAAGCTTACTCATTCCACTCGTCCTTTCCCGCCTTAAAGACCACCTCAATCTCGGCAAGCGCATCGTTCTCGCGCTCTATTTGCTTCTCAAGATTTCTGATGCGAGCCTCCTGCTCACGCATATCGGCATCGGACTTCACACCCTTGCAGTCCTTAAGATATTTCATAGCCGTAGCCATCTCCTTGAGAGTCGTGACCTGCCACACAGGCGTTTTCTCAATAACCTCTCTGGCTTTGTCAAAAAGCATGTCTACAAGCTCGTAATACTTGTCATTGACACGGGCATTTTTCTCACTGACAGCTTCCACAAACTTTGTGTCCGCTTTTGTGCTCGCTTTGTTCCGCAACTCTGTCCATTGTTCCTTCGCTGCAACCTTTCGCAAGGTGCTGAAAGAAACGCCGTATTTTTCGGCAAGCTTCCTGTAGCTCGTTCCGCCCGCTATGTATTCTTTTTTTATGGCATTCCACAGATCCACAGAAAGCCTCCTTTCCCGTTTCTTTTTGTAGTTTACCAAATATCCGTCCCGCTTCTCTACCCCACCGCCGGGCAAAGAAAAAAGAGAGAGCCGAAGCTCTCCCCTTGTATTGCTTTTAAGCTTTGTTCTGTTCATATGCCGTCACCCCGACAGCAATAGCCTGCCACGCATCCTTTGATACACCGTAGAACACATCAGGATCCTTTTTCGTTCCCTTGCCCGTCTTAAGATCGTGCTTGGCATATCGGTCAATGAGTGCCCTGCGAATGTTTGTGTCCTTTGCCCTCAGATCACCGCAGAGGCAAATCTTTTCGTCTTTGCGGTATATGTAGGTGCTTTCTCTTTCAGCCACTTGAATGAAGCGTCCGATCCACACACAGGTGTCAAATATCTCTCTACCCACAGGCATACCGTAGGACGCGATCATCTCCACCGCGAATATGTCTGCCGCTACAGAGAGCAGCGGAACGAGCTTTAATAGCTCACCGTTCTCTAACTTTCCGCACTCCACCACAGAGAATGTCGGAAGATCTATCACCGCATACCCACTCTCCAAGTTCCCGGGATCAATCGCAAATATCCTCATTCAGATCCACCCTCCGTGTATTTCTTTTTGAGTTCAGCAAGCTCTTCTGGAAGCAATAAAACAATTCCGTGTATATTATCGCGGTGTTTCTCAATCTCCTCAAAAATCTCCCTCGCACACTCTTTATACCCCTCTCCAAAACCGTCATTATATGTTTCGTTTATACAATCGGTTGCGACAGTTTCCATTGTCCGCAAATCGTATGTGTACTTGCTTAATCTGCTTCCTGTAACGTGGCATAGGAAACATTCAAACTTACCGATTATTTCCTCAACCTCGCTCTTTGGTGCGACCTCGGCGGTGGG
>JAZOSH010000092.1:0-14681 GCA_045656985.1 Eubacteriales bacterium
GCGCAGAGATATTATAAAAGGTATGCAAAATCGCGAAATGCAAAGGTAGAACTCGCAAAGCAGATAGAAAAGGGTGTTGCCGAGCTTGAATACCTTTATACGGTATTTGATTCGCTTACGCGTGCCGAGACACCTACCGACCTGCTTGAGATACGCGATGAACTTTACCGATCGGGCTACGCCTCAAGAATGAAGAGCTACCAGGAGCGTAAAGCTCACAAGCCGCAGGTGATGGAGTTTATTACAGATGACGGAATGAGGGTGCTTTGCGGAAAGAATAATATTCAGAACGAGTATATCACGCACACTCTTGCGGCAAAGCTTGACTATTGGTTCCACGCGAAGAATACCGCGGGCTCTCATGTTTTGCTCGTGACTGACGGACGCGAGCCTACCGACCTTGACTTCACCCGTGCCGCCGAGATAGCTGCATACTACTCAAAGGCAGAGGGAGATAACATCGCGGTTGATTACACTCTCGCAAAGAATGTAAAAAAGCCTGCAGGAGGGAAGCCCGGACTTGTTATTTACCACACCAACTGGACGGCATATGTCACCCCCGACGAAAAGATAATTGAGAAAATGAGAAAATAAAAAAGGGCGAACTGTGTTCGCCCTTTTTCGTAAATCTAATATAAATTGGGATTTATCGGGGAGGACGCGTGCCTCCGGCGGCAAGCTTTTTGCAAAAAGCTTGGCAAAAAATCTCCTGTCTTTGGACTTGTGCAGACAATATTCGTTTATGACCGTTGTGAGCACGCAAGGGCGGAGCAAGGTCTGCGGGAGCTAAACCTTTTGTAATGAAAGTTTTTGGGTAATCCTTCTCGTCAACTAACTGTTCGATAAATCAAAATTTGAATGATAAATTGAGATTTATCGGGAAATTTATTATCACTGTAAGACACCCTTTGCACAAAGGAGCCTTCCGCTGCGGCGGAAACTACGCGTAGCTAAAGCTTTTTGGACCCACCAACACTGCTTGTGGTTTTAGTTTCACAATAAAATAAAAAGGACAGATTTCTGTCCTTTTATTATTTTTTAAGTGTTTTGAGTATGTATTCTGCAAGCTCCTCGGGGCTTTCCTCAAATTTATGCGCGACCCACCATTTTACCGCCTCGGATACACTTGAAGCAAGGTGGTTCAGGAGAAAATCCTTTGGCACATCGGTGGGAAACTCCGAAAGGTGCTCCTCAAACAGAGTATGAAGGTGCTTTTTGAAATAGCCCATAAAAAGCTCTCCACCGTCGGAAAGCAGAACTCCCGTAAGGTCGGAGCGGCTTTCCTTTATATGCCAGAGGGTGTGAGCAAGCTTCACCTCAAGCCTGTCGCCCTTGTCTGCCCAAGGACAGGGATCGTTCTCAAATACATGGTGGAAGATTTCGGAGCACATCGCCTCAAGAAGCATGTCCTTGGTCTCAAAATGCGAGTAGAAGGTGCTCCTTCCAACATCTGCTTCCTCAATTATGTCGCCAACTGTGATGTGGTCATATCTCTTTTTCTCAAGCAACGAGCGGAAGGCACGGAAAATTGCCTTTCTTGTTTTCATTTGCCGTCTGTCCATAGCTTCTCCTGTACAAATCAAAGAAAATGTTCGGTATCTTACATTATACGCCTTTTGGTTGTTGATTTTTTGCCTTATAGGCGGTATAATTATGTAGAACAATGTGTTCGGTAACGGATATATTATACACGAAAACTTCTTCTTTGTCAATGGAGGTATCATATGCTTGAGAAGATTATAGACTTTTTTGAAAATATATGGGTAACGGCTCTTGGCGGTATTTGTCTGCTTGCAAGCCTGTTTGTGCCCATGCTCTTTGATGTATCTATTCCCCTGTGGTGCGACCCTGCATGGTTGGCGGTGATAGTTTCGGGAATTCCTCTTCTTTATCTCGCGATAAAGAGGATAATTGTAAACAAGGGAATTTCAAAAATTTCCTCGGCGCTCCTCATTTCAATCGCGATGATAGCCGCTATTGCTATCGGAGACCTCTTTGCGGCAGGTGAGGTCGCCTTTATTATGGCGATAGGCGAAAAGCTTGAGGACATTACCACAGCGCGCGCAAGAAAGGGACTCAAAAAGCTCATCAGCCTTACCCCCAAGACCGCAAGACGGGTGCGTGCTGACGGTGAGGAGGAGACTGTTTCTGTTGAGAGCATCACACTTGGTGACATAATCCGCATACGCCCCGGCGAGATGATAGCCGTTGACGGTGAGATAATCTGGGGTGAAACAAGCATTGACCAGTCGGTTATGACGGGAGAGTCGCTGCCTGTTGATAAGGGAATTGGCGATAGCGTCTTCAGCGGAACACACAACCGCTTCGGTTCAATAGATATAAAGGTAACGCGAGTTGGCGAGGACTCGTCGCTTCAAAGGCTTATCCGCATGGTTAAAGAAGCCGAGGACAAAAAGGCACCCATGCAAAGAACTGCCGACAAATGGGCAAGTCTGCTTGTTCCGTTGGCGCTTCTTATCGCGGTAATTTCGGGTATTCTTATGAAGGACATTGTTGTCGCGGTTACAGTCCTCGTTGTTTTCTGCCCTTGTGCACTCGTTCTTGCAACGCCGACAGCCATAATGGCGGCTATCGGTCAGGCAACAAAGCACGGAGTTATCATAAAGTCGGGCGAGGCACTTGAGAAGATGGGCAAGGTCAATACAGTTGCTCTTGACAAGACGGGAACGCTGACCTATGGCAAGCTTAAGGTATCAGACATAGCTTCCTTTGACGAACAGACAGATGAGGATACTCTTCTTTCTCTTGCGGCATCGGCAGAGAGCCGCAGTGAGCACCCCCTCGGTAAGGCGGTGGTCGCATATGCCACAGAAAAGGGAATTGAGCTCCTCGCGGCAGAGGACTTTGCTATGAATGCGGGCAAGGGTGTCAGTGCGGTTGTCGGCGGCGAGGCTGTCCTTTGCGGAAATGAAAGATATCTTTTGGATAAATGCATTGATATTGGCGAGGAGGCAGGCAGATTTCTTTCTGCGAGAAGAGGCGAGGGAAAGGCAAGTCTTCTTGTTGCAAGAGGGGGCAAGGTTATAGGCGGTATCGCACTTTCGGACACGCTCCGCCCCGAAGCAGAGAGAACGGTTGCGCTGCTTAAGAGTGCGGGCGCGCATACAGTTTTGCTTACCGGTGACAGTAAGGAAGCGGCAGAGCATCTTGCCGCAGCGGTAGGCATTGGAGATGTGAGAGCCGAGCTCTTACCCGAGGGTAAGCTTGAAAGTATAGAGGCTCTCCGCAAGGATGACAGAGTTGTTGCCATGATAGGTGACGGCGTCAATGATGCACCCTCACTCAAGGCAAGTGATGTGGGTATCGCGATGGGAACGATGGGAAGCGATATAGCTGTTGAGGCCGCTGACATCGCGCTCACCTCTGACGATATATCAAGGATACCTTATCTCATCAGACTTTCAAGAGCGACACTCGGTACGATAAGATTTGGTATTGCAACCTCACTTATCATCAATTTCGGTGCTATTGCGCTCTCGCTTATGAAGGTGCTTACACCCACAACGGGCGCACTTGTGCATAATGCGGGCTCGGTACTCGTGGTGCTTATTGCGTCACTTCTTTACGACAGAAAATTTGATAAATAAAAAAGAGAGGCATCTGCCTCTCTTTTTTATACGATATTCATTCAGGGGGAGATAATTAGGGAGGTTTGCAAAAATATTGCATTTATCCCTTACTTAAGATTTTTTGAAAGGGGGGCGAGGATGGGGTAAAAAACGAGCACGAACCTGTTAGACAGATTCGTGCTCATCAAGCTTGCGAGGTATTTTTGCTAAAAAGTTTTCCCCGCATCTTCTTATTATAAACTATTAATCAAAATATCCTTCTTTGTAGAGAAGCTCTGCGATGAGTACGGCACCGCCTGCTGCACCGCGGAGAGTGTTATGGGATAGTCCTACAAACTTATAGTCATAGAGGGTATCCTCACGGAGTCTGCCGACAGTTACGCCCATACCGCCGTAGATGTCGCGGTCAAGAGCGGCCTGAGGACGGTTATCCTCCTCGAAATATGTGATAAACTGTTTCGGCGCATGAGGAAGGTCAAGCTCCTGGGGCTTGCCACTGAACTCTGCCCAAGCCTTGAGAATCTCTTCCTTTGTGGGTTTATTCTCAAACTTTACAAAAACTGCCGCTGTGTGACCGTCTGTAACGGGAACACGGATGCACTGAGTTGTGATAATGGGAGCATCAGCCTTGACGATCTCACCGTTTTCAACCTTGCCCCAAACGCGAAGGGGCTCCTGCTCGCTCTTTTCCTCCTCGCCGCCGATGTAGGGAATAACATTGTCAATCATCTCGGGCCATTCGTTGAAGGTCTTTCCTGCGCCCGAAATTGCCTGATAAGTGGTAGCAACTACCTCTTTGATGCCATACTTGCGCAGAGGTGTGAGTGCGGGAACATAGGACTGAATAGAGCAGTTGGGCTTAACCGCGATAAAACCGCGCTTTGTGCCAAGACGCTTTCTCTGTGCGGCGATGACCTCAAGGTGCTCGTCATTTATTTCGGGAATTACCATAGGAACATCGGGAGTCCAGCGGTGAGCGGAGTTGTTGGAAACAACTGGAATCTCTGCCTTTGCATACTTTTCCTCAAGTGCGCGGATCTCGTCCTTCTTCATATCAACTGCGCAGAAAACGAATGAGCAGAGCGCGCCCATAGCATCAACATCTGCGGCATCGATAACAACCATATCCTTGAACTTCTCGGGCATGGGAGTTTTCATCTTCCATCTTGCACCAACTGCCTCGGCATAAGTCTTTCCTGCAGAGCGTGCAGAAGCCGCGAGAGCAACTACCTCAAAGTAAGGGTGATTCTCAAGGAGAGTCAGAAATCTCTGACCAACCATACCTGTGGCGCCAACAACGCCAACCTTCATCTTTTCCATATGAATACTTCCTTCCACAGCCGTAGCTGAATAATGTACTATAAAATATATGATAACACAACAAGCGCGAAAAATCAAGAAATTTTGAATGTGAGAATTTGTAAACTTCGCGCGCTTTGAAGCTATCTTTTTGTGCAGGGCGTATAAAATTTACACCATAAGCTTATAAACATCGTTTTTCGGTATGCCGCGCGACTTTGCCGTAGCCTTTATCGCGTCCATTTTGGACATTCCGCTTTTCATATAATATTCAACCTGCTCTTCAATTGTGAGGTTTGTCTCGGGGACTGTCTCGCTCTCGCTTGTGCCCTCAAGTACCAGAACATATTCACCCTTCGGCTCCCTCTGGCTATAGATTTCTACCGCGCCGTCAAGTGTTGTGCGAATGACCTCCTCGTTGAGCTTTGTCAGCTCGCGGCAGAGAGTTATTTTCCGATCGCCTCCAAATGCCATCGCCATGTCAGAGAGAGTTGCTTTGAGTTTATGCGGTGCTTCGTGGAAGAGCATTGTTCTCGTCTCGTTCTTGAGAAAATCAAGACGCTTGCGCCTGTCCGACTTCTGCGCCGGCAAGAAACCCTCAAAGCAGAATTTTTCGGTTGCAAGAGCCGAGAGGGTAAGGGCAACTATTCCCGCGCAAGCACCGGGAATAGATGTCACGGTAATGCCTCGTTCGGCGCAAATAGCCACAAGGTCGGCGCCGGGATCCGAGATGGCGGGGGTTCCCGCATCGGTGACGAGTGCACAGCTCTCGCCTGCGGCAAGTCGATCGGCTATCTGTGCGCCGCGTTCTGCCTTATTATGCTCATGGTAAGAGACAAGTGACTTTTGTATTCCGAAGTGTGTCAGCATTTTAAGGGTATTTCTGGTGTCTTCTGCAGCGATAAAATCAACCTCCGAGAGCACCTTGAGAGCGCGATCGCTCATATCGGATAAATTACCTATCGGTGTTGCCACAAGATAGAGCGTAGAGGGCATTATTTTATTTTTTTCTTCAGTGAACATAATTTTTCCTTTTTAACATTATTTGCCTCGCCTGAATATCCTTTTTATAGAAGCATAGAAAGGTGGGTAAACAAGTGGCAATAAAAATATACATAGATCAAGGGCATAATCCTCAAAATCCAAATGCGGGAGCAGAGGGGAACGGACTGCGTGAACAGGATATCGTTTACGAGGTAGGTGTGCAGCTTGCCGCGCTTCTGCGCGCAAATCCGAATTTTGAGGTGCGTCTGTCCCGTCCCACGCCCGATACCGTGATAGGTAGCTCGAATTCCTCAAGCCTCCGCATACGCGTGAGCGACGCAAACGCCTGGGGCGCTGATTATTTCATCAGTCTCCATACCAATGCCGCAGTGCAGTCTGCCGCTACGGGAAGCGAGGCGTTTGTCTTCTATAAGCCCTCCGTCGCCGCATCCTTGGCAGAAGATATCCTTCGTGAGATGTCAAATTACACGGGGCTTCGCAATCGCGGTGTCTTTGCGCGAACAAATCTTTATGTCTTGCGTCGTACGGCCATGCCCGCCGTGCTCGTTGAGCTCGGATTTATCACAAATCCTTCCGATGCCGCTCTTATGTCGGGATCCCCCGAGCTTTTTGCGCGCGGAATATATGAGGGAATTCTTGATTATACGGGTGTTTAATTCTCAAGCATCTTGAGAAGTGTTGCCTCATCAATTATGGTGATGCCAAGCTCCTGCGCCTTTGTGAGCTTTGAGCCTGCCGCCTCACCTGCGACTACATAATCGGTCTTCTTTGATACCGAGCCTGCGCTCTTGCCGCCGTTCGCCTTGATAAGCGCTGCCGCCTCGTCGCGGCTCATTGTAGGGAGAGTGCCTGTGAGTACGAAGGTCTTGCCCTCAAATTTGCTTGACGCCTTAACGGCTGTTGAGGTGGTAAGAAGTCCCGCCTCTGCGAGTCTTTTGCAAAGCTCAATATTCTGCTCGTGCGAGAAGTAATTTATCACGCACTCTGCGGTTATCTCTCCAAAGTCCTCTATTGCAACAAGCTCGTCAAGCGTTGCCGCCATAAGTGCATCAAGAGAGCCATAGCGTGCCGCAAGAGATGTTGCCGCAACGGCACCGATATTCCTGATGCCGAGCGCATAGATGAGTCTCTCAAGGCCTGCGGATTTTGACTTTTCAATGGCAGAAACAAGGTTTTCCGCCGACTTGCTGCCCATTCTTTCAAGTCCCTCAATATCCTCTGCCTTGAGGGAAAAGAGGTCTGCCGCATCGTGTATGAGGTCATTGCCGAGCAAGAGCTCTACCACCTGTGGCCCAAGACCGTCAATATTCATCGCATCTTTTGATGCAAAATGCTCAATAGAGCGCGAGAGCTGTGCGGGGCAAGCTCCGTTTGTGCAACGGATAGCCGCGCCGTCATCACGAAAGACTGGCTCACCGCACGAGGGGCAGTGTGTGGGCATATTGAATTCCAGCTCGCTACCGTCTCTCTCCTCTGTGTTCGCCTTTACCACCTCGGGAATGATGTCTCCCGCTTTGCGCACAGTCACTGTGTCGCCAAGCATTATGCCGCGCTCGCGTATAAAGTCAAGGTTGTGGAGTGTTGCGCGGCTGACCGTTGTGCCCGCAAGTCTTACGGGCGAGAGAAGCGCCGTGGGTGTCAGCACTCCCGTGCGACCGACTGCTATCGTTATGTCAATGAGCTTTGTTTTCTTTTCTTCGGGTGGGAATTTGTATGCTACCGCCCATTTCGGTGTGTTCGTGCCCTCACCGAGCACGCTTCTGTCACCAAGGTTATTTATTTTGACCACCACTCCGTCAATATCATAAGGGAGCGTGTCACGCATTGCGCCTATTTTCTCAATATGATTGATTATTTCGTCGGCACTCGTAGCAAGTGCCGTGTGATCAAGGGTCATGAAGCCAAGCTCCGAGAGTCTGTCAAGGGTCTCTTTATGCGTTGTGGGGGTATGACCGTCAAGGTAGAGGCCGCCCTCTTGAAAATTAAATACGAAAATATCAAGCTTTCGCGCCGCGGTGACCTTTGGGTCAAGCTGACGGAGCGAGCCTGCCGCCGCATTTCTCGGATTTGCCATAAGCGCTTTACCCTCCGACTCGCGTGCGGCATTTATTTTTTCAAAGGCAGCTCTAGGCATATATACCTCTCCTCTGACTGTCAGTGTCAGAGGCTCCTTCAACTTGAGGGGAATTGAATAGACAGTCTTGAGGTTTGCAGTTACATTCTCACCTGTAATTCCGTCACCGCGCGTTGCACCCTCAACAAAGACGCCCTCAACATAGCGCAGAGATACCGAAAGTCCGTCTATCTTCGGCTCAACCGAATAAATGGGGGCGCCTAGTGTCTCCTTAACTCGGTCGCAAAAACCCTCAAGCTCGCCGTATGAAAAGACATCGGAGAGCGAATCCATACGCGCCGTATGAGTAACCTTTTCAAATTTATCAAGCGCCTTGCCGCCCACTCGCTGAGTGGGCGAAGCAGGGTCAAAGAACTCTGGGTGTGCTGCTTCAAGCTTGAGAAGCCTGTCATAGAGCATATCGTACTCATAGTCGGATATCTCGGGAGCATCATACACATAGTATCTTTCCGAGTGATACAAAAGCTTCTCGCGAAGAGATTTTATTTCATCAAATATTTCATTTTTTGGCATATTTTCAGTATTCATAAGGCTACCGTCCCAAAAACATAATATACATAATTATTATACCAAATCCCGCGCATAAAGTCAATGAAAAGATTGGCTGGAATTAGGGAGTCAAGATTTGAACGATAAATCAAAATCTGACAACAAAGCTGCTACTGTGGAATATTGGTAAGTAAATATTCTTTCCTGAAATTCTCATCTTGTCCTCACGAATTTATCTATGAAGCCTTTCATAAGGTGATATGGGGGTGAGTGAATGGTCGTTTTCTTCGTTGTGATGGTTTTTGCCGTGACGCTTGTAAACGGCTTCACTGATGCCCCAAACGCAATCGCCACCGCAATAACAAGCCGCGCTCTAAAGCCGACTTCAGCCATCGTAATGGCAGGTGTATGTAACTTCGCAGGTGCGCTTGTTATGGCTCTCATCAGTCCAAATGTAGCCAAAACTGTCTATTATATCGTGAATTTTGAGGGCAGAGAGGAGATAGCTCTAAGCGCACTCTCGGCAGGAATGAGTGCAGTTGTTATCTTTGCTCTTGTTGCCTTCCTCTTCGGAATTCCCACAAGCGAGAGTCACGCGCTGATGGCGGGCATCACGGGCGCGGCGCTTGCAGGGCGGATGAGTCCCCGGACGGTAGACCTTTATCATTGGGGGCTTGTCCTTCTCGGGCTCCTTTTTTCAACTCTGCCCGCATTTTTGACATCAAAGCTTATAAGCCGCCTGCTCACCTCTCTCTGCTCGGGTGTAGACCGCCGCCGCGCGATAGGCTATTTTATGAAGGCACAGAGGGTAAGTGCGGCTTGGAGTGCCTTTATGCACGGTGCACAGGACAGTCAGAAATTTATCGGTGTGCTTATGCTTGGGCTCTCCATCTCGTCGGGCGACGAGGGATTTAAAATCCCTCTTTGGCTTTCCTTGCTTTCGGCATCAGTCATGACACTTGGAACTTTGCTTGGCGGCACGAGGATAATCAAAAAGGTTGGTGAATCAATGACACGCCTTGATGCCTGCGGAGGCACCGCCGCAGACCTTGCGTCATCGTTGGTGCTTACGCTTTGCTCATTTTTGGGCTTGCCTGTAAGCACCACACATTCAAAGACCTCTGCGATAATGGGTGCAGGAAGCGGGCGTGGACTTCACAGAGGCATTGTACGGCAGATAATTCTTGCCTGGGCGCTCACCTTTCCCGCCTGTGGAGCGATAGGCTTTTTACTTGGATTAATATTTTACAGATAAAAGTGAGGCGATACTTATGATAAGGACAGATTATTTCAGAATACTTGAGGAGCTTGCCGCTCTTGTGCTTTCTGCCGTGAGCGCGGCGTGCAAGGAGGGCGCAAGCTTGCCGCAAAAGAGCTTCTGTGAGATAAGATGCGAGACTGACAGAAAGGTCTGTACACTCGAAAATGCATTGTTTGTTGACTTTATACCTCCGCTTGAGAGGGATAACATAGCGGCATACGCCCATTGCCTCTCGCGCGTAGTAGACAAGGCGGCTGACTATCACTGTGAGGCGTGCAATATGCGGCATTTTTGCTCTGCGCAGATAAAAAACGAGGAAGCGCTGATATGCACCGAGCTTGCCGAACGACTCTGTCACGCAACAGCGCTTCTGCGGCATCTGCGTCGCCCCGATAAGACTCCCGAGATTTCGGAATACAGAGAGCTGCTTCGCAAGGGACGGGAGGCGCACGACGGCTGCCTTGCACGCCTTGGAGCAGGGAGCTTGCCAAAGCAGTACGGACATCTGATTATCTCCTCGGGCAGGCTTCGCCTTGAGCTCTCTCGCTGCTTTGATGAGCTTGTTGAGGTAATGCTGAATAATATATAAAGGAAATGCGGGAGCTCAAGTCAGTAAAGAATAACAAAAAAGGTGAAACCACAGAAGTGATTTCACCTTTTTTTGTGATCCACCGGAGACTCGAACTCAAGCGCGCGGAATGTGCAACCGAGGCAAAATTCATGCTGCCGCACGCACACTCATTTTCCGATTTGTCGGAAAATGAATGAGCTCAAGTCTGTGAAGCAAATAATCAAAAAAGCCGACATCGCTATTGCGATATCGGCTTTTTTGGTGATCCACCGGAGACTCGAACTCCGGACCCCTTGATTAAAAGTCAAGTGCTCTACCGTCTGAGCTAGTGGATCAAGCGTTTTGCGCTACCTATATATAATACCACATACACCACTTTTTGTCAAGATTTTTATTTCGGGAAATGTGCACAAAGGTTAGACAAAAACAAAAGATCAATTTGTAATAAATTATAAAATTATTGATTAAAATTAAGCTTTTTTATTCTTTCAGCCAGTAAATTGATGTTTTCGGGGATTATTTCGGGCAGCGAAAGATGCTCGGTCTCCTTGTTGCCAAGCTCTCGCGTAAGAATTGATTCTCTTAAAAGCTTTACAAGTAGCTTTTCAAAGCCCTTTACCTTGTCGGGCTTCAGCTCACCGCCAAAATGGTGCACTCCGAGCGAGCATTCAAGACCGCGCGGGAGCTGTGTTTTTGCATACTCGTCAAAATGCTCCGAGAATCCGCAGCAAATGTAGACCGCGCAAGGCATAGCCGAGAGGGTGTCTCGGTTGTTACGGAGAAATCTTCTCACGCTTTTGTTGAGTCTTTCCATTCTCATCGGACCGCCAACCACTACGGCATCGTAGCCCTTGGGGCAGGGGAGATATTTTTTTAGGTCAACTATGTCGGTTTCCAACCATTCGGGCAGTCTTTCTGCAAGCATCTGCGCACATCTATATGTTGTTCCGTTTTTTGTTGAATATGCAATCAAGACCTTCATAACATTCCTCCCGAAGTTTATGCTTTATTTTAACATAAAAAATGGCTTTAGTCAATAGGATAGGGCTATGTGAATTAGGTACAAAATTAGGTACAGAAATAAAATACAGATAAATATTTTACAAAGAAAAATGAATTTTGTTCAAAAAATGACCAAAAATTTTCGTTTGCAAAATAGCGGGGTTCTTCGTCTCGAAGCTTGCTATATAAAAAGAAAAACAAAGGCTATTGCCTCTGTTTTCTTTTTTATGGGGTGAGTAATGGGATTCGAACCCACGGCCTCCAGGGCCACAACCTGGCGCTATAACCAACTTAGCTATACCCACCATAATGGCGTGCCTTAAGGGATTCGAACCCCCGACCTACTGCTTAGAAGGCAGTTGCTCTATCCGGCTGAGCTAAAGGCACATACTCATAAATGGCGCATTAAATGCGCCATTTATGCAATGGAGCGAGTGATGGGAATCGAACCCACGCGGCCAGCTTGGAAGGCTGGAATTCTACCATTGAACTACACTCGCAAAAGCGTTCTTTTCAGAACCGCCCTAATATAATATCACATCTTTTTCCTTTTGTCAATACCATAAATCAAATTTTTTAAAAATTTCGAATTTTTATTGCTTATTTCATTTATATATGATAAAATAAGGAAAACAATCATCTTATAAAGGAAGTCTTCTATGAAAAAGCCCTGTTCCTTCGCGCAGCTTATGATGCCCGATTACTATTTTGAAAAATTTGACGATATAACTCCAGAGTTCCTCGCCTCAAAGGGAATAAAGGCACTTCTTATTGATATTGACAACACGATAGCCCCCTATGAGGTGGCAGAGCCTGATGAGAGGATAAAGGTGTGGTTCTCTGCAATTTGTGCTGCGGGGATCTCTGCGGCATTCATATCAAATAATGATAACGCGCGCGTTGAGCTTTTTAACAAGGAGCTCGGACTTCCCGCATACGCAAAAAGCGGCAAGCCATCAACAAAAATGCTCAAGCGAGCAATAGAGGAAATGGGTGTCGAAAAAGAACACACTGCATCGCTCGGCGACCAGCTTCTTACGGATGCTCTCGCGGGGCACAGACTTGGACTTCCGGTAATAATAGTGCCACCTATAAGGGACAAAAAGAATCTCTTTTTTAAGACAAAACGCCTTATAGAGCGCCCCTTTATGAGAAAATTTCACAAATTAAAGCGTGAGGAAAAATGATATATGATAACGAAAGCAACCTTTGGCCCTGCAGGAAATAGCGAGTCGTTCTATGCTGAAAAATACAAATCAACAGTTCAGGCACCTGCGTGGCTTGCCGCACGCGGACTTGATGCCTATGAATTTCAGGGCGGCAACGGAATTGCTGCCGGAGCAGAGACACTTTCAAGAATAGGCGAAGAAGCGAAAAAGTGCGGAATATTGCTATCAGTGCACACTCCGTACTATATTTCATTGTCTGGAGTGGAGGAGGAAAAGCGCCTGAAGAGCCTTTCTTACATTGAAAAATCGCTCTGGGCTGCCGAGCTTCTTGGTGCAGACACGATAGTTATTCATTCGGGCAGTGCCTCAAAGATAAGTCGTGAGGAGGCGATGAAGCTTGCAAAGGACACCTTGGAGAAGAATATTGAGGCAGTCGGCAACACAAAGATAAGAATGGGACTTGAGACTATGGGTAAGATAAATCAGCTCGGTACGCTCGAGGAGGTCATTGAGCTCTGCCGTGTTGCACCGCAGTATCATCCCGTTGTTGATTTCGGACATCTCAATGCGCGCAATATTGGCGGATATTTTACTGATGTAGACAGCTACCGTCGTGTTTTTGATACTATAGGAAGTGCACTTGGCGATGAATATGCCTATAATCTGCACTGTCACTTCTCAAAGATTGAGTACACAGGTGCGGGCGAAAAGAAGCATCTTACCTTCTCGGATACAACATATGGTCCTGAATTTGAGCCGCTTATCGAGGCTATCGTTAAGGAGAGCGTTGCACCGAGAATTATCTGTGAGTCGGCGGGCACGATGGCTGAGGACGCTCTTGCAATGAAGAAATATTATGAATCACTTATATAAAAGGAGAGAAAAATGAGTACCGTAAAGAGATTTCAACAGAAAATAGCAGAAAAGGGCGTTGATGCCGCGCTTATATCGTCGGAGCTTCATCAGAGATACCTGAGCGGATTCAATTACACCGACGGATATATTCTTGTAACACAGAAAAAAGCATTTCTTATAACAGATTTCAGGTATATTGAGGCAGCAGAGGCAGAGGTGTCGGCAGAGGATTTTGATATTCGTATGCCGAAGGGAATGTTCCTCGAGCTTGTCACGATAATGGCAGATGAGGGAGTTAAGAGCCTTCTTATTGAAGAAAACAGTGTTTCCGTGGCTCAAAAGGAGCTTTTTGAGAAGAAATTTGAGGGTGTTGAGCTTATTTCGGGTGCATCTGCGATACTTGATGCTATGCGTGAGGTAAAGGACGCACGCGAGCTTGAGATAATGAACGAGGCGCAGAAGATGACAGATGCGGCATTTTCTCACATTCTCAAGGTACTCACTCCTAATATGACCGAGATAGAGGTGGCTCTTGAGCTTGAATTCTTTATGAGAAAGCTTGGTGCAGAGGGCATAGCATTTGAGACCATTGCCGTTTCGGGCAGCGCGTCGTCAATGCCTCACGGAGTTCCGAGGAACAAAAAGCTTGAAAAGGGCTTTTTGACAATGGATTTCGGCGCAAAGTTTGACGGATATTGCTCGGACATGACAAGAACCGTTGTGCTCGGTAAGGCTGACGACGAGATGAAAAAGCTTTATAATACCGTGCTTACAGCACAGAAGGCGGCACTTGACTTTATTGAGGAGGGAATAGTTTGCCGCGATGCCGACAAGGTTGCGCGTGACATAATATATGGCGCGGGCTACGAGGGACTTTTCGGTCACTCGCTTGGTCACGGTGTGGGAATGCTTGTGCATGAGAGCCCGAGACTTTCCTTTGCCGCACCCGAAACGATGAGGCTCGTGCGCGGAAACGTTGTGACCGTTGAGCCAGGTATTTACATTTCGGGCAAGTACGGCTGCAGAATTGAAGATATGGTGGCTATCGACCTTGAGGGCAAGCTTTATAACTTCACGAAGAGCCCCAAGGAAATGATAGAGCTCTTCTAAATAGCAAAAAAGGAACAGACGCGGTCTGTTCCTTTTTTTGTGTTTTGAAACATATAAATTGGGATTTATCGGGGAGGACGTGAGCCTCCGGCGGCAAGCTTTTTGCAAAAAGCTTGGCAAAAACTCTCCTGTCTTTGGACTTGTGCAGACAATATTCGTTTATGACCGTTGTGAGCACGCAAGGGCGGAGCAAGGT
>JAZOSH010000093.1:0-9795 GCA_045656985.1 Eubacteriales bacterium
AACATTGGTTGCCGCTTCCACCCAGGAAAAAGATTTCCAGGGTATCGGCTCAAATAAGGTTGCGGCAAGAGCTATAGGAAAGCTTCTCGCAGAGAGAGCAAACGCTAAGGGTATCACCGAAGTCGTATTTGACAGAGGCGGCTATCTTTATCACGGACGTGTATCGGAATTGGCTGAAGGCGCTCGCGAGGGCGGCCTGAAGTTCTAATCCGGTTTGTACACTGTTCAAACACAAATTTATTGTATTGAACACAATTCAGGAGGAAAACACAATGGCAACAAGAATTAATCCGGCAGAGCTTGATCTTCGTGAGCAGCTCGTCGCGCTGAACCGTGTTTCCAAGACCGTTAAAGGTGGTCGTGTTGCTCGTTTCGCAGCTATTATGGTAGTAGGTGACGGTAACGGTCATGTAGGTGTAGGACTTGGAAAGGCTGCCGAGGTTCCCGAGGCAATCCGCAAGGGAATTGAGGACGCAAAGAAAAATATGATTACAGTATCCCTTAAGGGAACAACAATACCCCACGAGATCGTCGGTGAGTTTGGTGCAGGAAAGGTGCTTCTTAAGCCCGCTGCACAGGGTACCGGTATTATCGCAGGTGGTAAAGTAAGAGCAGTACTTGAGCTCGCTGGTATCAAGAATATCAGAGCAAAGTGTCTCCGCTCTAACAACCCCACAAATGTTGTTAAGGCAACAATTGAGGGACTCAAGGCACTCCGCACAGTAGAGGAAGTTGCGAAGATCCGCGACATCTCTGTTGAGCAGGTAAAAGGTTAAGGGAGGGCTGAAAGATGAAAAAAGTTACTCTCGTAAAGAGCCTTATATGTGCAAAGCCTAACCAGAAGGCAACAGCTGCTTCTCTCGGTCTCAAGAAGATCGGTGATAGCATCGTTCACGAGGACAACGCAGTTCTCGCTGGTAAGGTAAAAGTAATTTCCCACCTTGTTAAGGTTGAAAACGCATAAGGAGGAAGAGGCAATGAAACTTAATGAACTTAAGCCGGCTGAAGGTTCTGCAAAGGCAGCTTGGCGTAAAGGTAGAGGCCCCGGTTCCGGTAACGGAAAGACCGCAGGTAAGGGCCATAAGGGTCAGAACGCTCGCTCCGGCGGCGGTGTAAGACCCGGATTTGAGGGTGGTCAGCTTCCTCTGTATAGAAAGCTTCCCAAGAGAGGCTTCAAGAACAGATTTGCTGTTAATTACTCTATAGTAAATGTATCGGCACTCAATGTATTTGAGGACGGTGCAGTAGTAGACCTCGCAGCACTCATGGAGAAGAGAATTGTCCGTGAGGCACTTGACGGTCTCAAGGTTCTCGGAAACGGTGAACTTACTAAAAAATTAACTGTCAAAGCGACAGTCTTTTCGGCAACAGCCAAGGAAAAGATAGAAGCAGCAGGTGGAAAGACAGAGGAGGTATAAGGATATGTTCCAGACGCTCAAGAATGCGTGGAAGATAAAGGAGCTCCAGAATAAGCTTCTCTTCACATTACTAATCGTCGTCCTCTATCGTCTCGGTGCAAACATTCCCGTTCCTTATGTAAGCGGACACGCTATTGAGATGCCGGGAATTATGCAGCTCTTCAACACGATGTCCGGTGGCGCGCTCTCGCAGGCAACACTTTTTGCTCTCGGTGTATCGCCCTACATTACATCGTCCATTATTATTCAGCTTCTTACAGTCGCTATCCCCGCCCTCCAGAGACTTTCTCAGGACGGCGAGGCGGGAAGAAAGAAGATAACAGCTCTTACCCGTGTTATCACACTCGCACTTGCTATCATAACGAGTATCGGATATGTAACTATGCTTAATAGCTACGGCGTTCTCATTGATAGCCAGGTAGGTGGATGGTACAGAATGATCGTTATGGTAGCTTGCTACTGCTCGGGCGCAATGCTCGTTATGTGGCTCGCAGAGAAGATCAATGATAAGGGAATCGGTAACGGTATCTCTATGATCCTCTTCGCAAACATCATTTCCGGATTCCTTTCTACAGCAACCGCAATCTGGGGCACAGTTTTCCAGGGCGGCGGCTTCAAGGGCTTCAGTTGGGTAGGACTTATCATTGCTATCGTTGAGATAGTTGCTATCGTAGGATTTGTTCTTCTTATCGTTGCAGTTACAGATGCAGAGAGAAGAATTCCGATCCAGTACGCAAAGCGTGTTGTTGGTCGTAAGATGTACGGCGGACAGAGCACAAATCTTCCCATCAAGGTCAATATGTCGGGCGTTATGCCTATCATCTTTGCAAACTCTATAGTTGCTATTCCTGCTACTATCGTAGGCTTTACAGGTAGCGAAAACGGATTCGCAAAGTTCATAGACAAATGGTTCAACTACAACACTTGGCCTTATCTTATAGTATTCTTCGCTCTTCTTATCGCGTTCGCATACTTCTATGTAGCGATTTCCTTTAATCCTATTGAGGTTGCTAACAACATTAAGAGCAATGGCGGATCTATCCTCGGCGTTCGTCCCGGTAGACCTACCGTTGAATACATTACAAAGATACTTTACAGAATCACACTCGTAGGCGCACTCTTCGTAGCAATAATCGCTGTAGTTCCTATGCTTGCAGTTGTTGTTGAGGGTACCATCGGCAAGTCTGCATACTTTGCGCAGGTTGCATTTGGCGGTTCATCGCTTATGATCGTAGTTGGTGTTGCACTTGAGACCGTGCGTGAGCTTGAGTCTCAGATGACACTCAGAAACTACAAGGGATTCCTTGATTAATTCATAGCTCTTTCGGAGACATTATATGAATTTAATTTTGATGGGCGCTCCCGGCGCCGGAAAAGGAACTCAGGCTGTAAAGATATCTGAGAAGTGGGGAATTCCCTCACTTTCAACCGGTGAGATACTGCGTGCCGCTATAAAGGCGGGAACGCAGCTCGGAAATGAGGCAAAGGCGTATATGGATGCCGGAAACCTCGTTCCCGATGCACTGGTTATTGGCATCATCAAGGAATATCTTTCTTCCGAGAAATGTCAGAATGGCTTTATACTTGACGGCTTCCCCCGTTCAATTCCTCAGGCAGAAGCACTTGACGCCATGGGCGTTAAGATAGATTGCGTTCTCAGCATTGAGGTTGATGACGAAAAGATCATCGAGAGAATGTCGGGAAGAAGAATATGCTCCGGTTGCGGCGCATCCTATCATGTCAAGTATAATCCTTCAAAGACTGAAAATGTTTGTGACGCTTGCTCGTCGGCCCTCTATACGAGAGCAGATGACGCAGCTGAAACGGTACTCAGCCGTCTTGAAACATACCACAGCATAACCGAGCCCCTTAAGGAATATTATTCAAGCAAGGGCAATCTCGTTTGTGTGAAGGGAATGGAAAAGATAGAGGATACCACAGCAGCCGTATTTGAGGCGCTTGGTAAAATTGAGGACTGAAAATGATTCAACTTAAAAACTCTATTCAGATTAAAGATATGAAAGAGGCAGGACGCATTACGGGCGAGGCATTGCTCGTCGCCCGTGAGCATGTCCGAGAGGGAGTAAGCACCTACGAGCTTGATAAGGTCATTCGTGAGCATATCGAGCGCGCAGGGGCGAAACCCTCCTTCCTCGGATACAACGGGTTTCCCGCATCTGCCTGCATCAGTATCAATGATGAGGTCATTCATGGTATTCCCTCAAAAAAGAGGATACTTAAGGATGGCGACATAGTGAAGATCGATGTTGGTGCCTTTTATCGCGGCTTCCACGGAGACAGCGCAAGAACGATTGCTGTCGGTAAGGTGAGCGCGGAGGCCCAGAAGCTTATCGATGTGACAAGAGAGAGCTTCTTCAGAGGCGTAGCCGCCCTGAGGCCCGATAACCGAATGGGAGATGTCGGTTCTGCAATACAGAGCTGCGTTGAGACAAACGGATTTTCGGTGGTAAAGCGCTATATTGGTCACGGCGTAGGCCGAGAGCTCCACGAGTCCCCCGATGTTCCAAACTTTGGAACGGCAGGGCGCGGAGTAAGACTCTGCACAGGTATGACCTTGGCTATTGAGCCGATGGTAAATACCGGCAGCGGAGAGGTTTACGAGCTGAATGACGGCTGGACCGTCAAGACGCGCGATGGAGGCTTGTCGGCACACTATGAGAACACCGTTGCTCTCACAAGTGAGGGCCCGATGATACTTACCCTCATAGATAGCGAGTGGTAAGAGGTTGAAGAACAATGTCACGATTTACAGAGGAGGAAAAAGATGCCAAAGGATGATGTAATTGAGTTTGAGGGTACGGTAATTGAGGCACTGCCCAATGCCACCTTCAAGGTAAAGCTCCCTAATGAGCATGTAGTAACAGCTCATATTTCGGGAAAGCTCAGAATGAACTATATAAGAATTTTGCCCGGTGACAAGGTAACGGTAGAGGTATCGGTTTACGATCTTACCAAGGGCCGAATTACCTGGCGTGCGAAATAACGCAAAACTACACAAGAAAGGTATGGTATAATAAAAAATGAAGGTTAAACCATCCGTCAAAAAGATATGCGATAAGTGCAAAATCATAAAGAGAAAAGGCAAAGTCATGGTTATCTGCGAAAACCCCAAGCATAAGCAGAAGCAGGGCTAATTGTCAATTTTACAGAGAGGTGGATAAACAAAATGGCTCGTATAGCTGGTGTTGATATTCCTAACAATAAGCGCGTAGAAATAGCTCTTACCTACATTTACGGTATCGGCCGCAAGAGTTCTAACGACATTCTTGCAAAGACAGGAATTAATCCCGATACACGCGCAAAGGACCTTACTGAGGACGAGATAGCAAAGCTCCGTGATGAGATAGAGACCAACTACACTGTAGAGGGTGACCTTCGCAGAGATGTAGCTCTTAACATCAAGAGACTTGTTGAGATCAACTGCTACCGCGGAATCAGACACAGAAAGGGTCTTCCCGTAAGAGGTCAGAGAACAAAGACGAATGCAAGAACCCGCAAAGGTCCTGCAAAGACAATTGCAAACAAGAAGAAGTAAAGGAGAACTAGTCAGATGGCAAAAGTTGCAAAGAAAGTTGTCAAGAGACGCCGCGAGAGAAAAAATATTGAAAAAGGCGCGGTTCATATCGGGGCAACCTTCAATAACACAATCGTTACAATCACCGATGTTGCCGGAAACGCGATTTCGTGGGCATCTGCAGGTGAGCTTGGCTTCAAGGGCTCTAGAAAGTCTACTCCTTACGCTGCACAGATGGCATCCGAGACAGCTGCAAAGGCTGCAATGGAGCACGGTCTCAAGAGCGTAGAGGTATATGTAAAGGGACCCGGATCGGGTCGTGAATCTGCAATTCGTGCACTTGAAACAGCAGGTCTCCAGATCACAATGATCAAGGATGTAACACCTGTTCCGCACAATGGATGCAGACCGCCCAAGCGCAGACGCGTTTAATTTCACAGGAGGTAACAGAGAATGGCAAGATATACAGGACCTGTATGTAAGCTTTGTCGTAGAGAGGGCGTTAAGCTTTTCCTCAAGGGCGACAGATGTACATCGGGAAAGTGCGCACTTGACCGTAGAGCAACAGCTCCCGGACAGCACGGCGCAGCAACAAAGAAGCAGAGAGAGTATGGAATGCAGCTTCGTGAGAAGCAGAAGACCAAGAGATACTACGGTGTCCTTGAGGGTCAGTTCAAGGGCTACTATGAAGAGGCAGCTCGTACAGAGGGTATGACAGGTGAGAACCTTCTTAAGCTCATCGAGCGTCGTCTTGACAATGTAGTATACAGAATGGGTATGGCAGAGAGCCGTAAGGAAGCTCGTCAGCTCGTTCTCCATGAGCATTTTTCTCTCAATGGAAAGAAGGTCAACATCCCCTCCATTATCGTAAGTGCAGGTGATGTAATAGCAGTTAAGGAGAACTTCCGTGACTCCGCAAAGTGCAAGGCTCTCGCAGAGAGACTCCAGACACAGAACGCACCCAAGTGGCTTGATGTTGACAAGACAAATCTTTCGGCAAAGGTTGTGGCTCTCCCCCAGAGAGACGATGTTGATTACGATTTCAACGAGCAGCTTATCGTCGAGTTCTATTCCAAGTAATATATCCGGACCCCAAGGTTTATGCGGCTGTATAGTCGTGTGACACAATGCGCAGACAAACATCTATGCAAAAAAAATTATTTAGGAGGTTTTATTTGGAATGATAGAAATAGAGAAGCCCAATATAACTACCGTTAACTTGAGTGAAGACGGTACAAGCGGCAAATTTATTGTCGAACCTCTTGAGCGTGGATTTGGAATTACACTCGGCAACTCGCTTCGCAGAATAATGCTCAGCTCGTTGCCCGGATACGCTGTAACAAATATAAAGATTGACGGCGTTCTCCACGGGTTCTCCACTATCCCCGGAGTAAAAAAGGATGTTACAGAAATAGTTCTGAATGTAAAGGGTATCATAGCAAAGCTTCATACAAACTCGCCTAAGACAGTTATAATTGATGTAACAGGCGAGCAGGAGGTAACTGCTGGTGATATCAAGCAGGATTCCGATATAGAAATACTCAATCCCACGCATCACATTGCGACCGTTGGTGAGAATGAAAGACTTTATATGGAGCTTACATTTGACCGCGGAAGAGGATATGTATCGCAGGACAGAAATAAGCAGCTTCATGCGCAGATGCTTGGTGGCAACATTTCTGCACCGATCGGTACGATCTACACCGACTCGATCTATACCCCTGTTTATAAGGTCAGCTACACAGTTGAGAATACCCGTGTTGGTAACATAACCGACTACGACAAGCTCACACTTGAGGTGCTGACAAACGGTACTATTTCTGCCAGAGAAGCGATTTCCTTTGGCGCCAAGATTCTCAACGAGCATCTCAACTTGTTTGTAAACTTGTCGGATGAAGCAAAGAATGTTGAAATTATGGTTGAAAGAGAAGAGACCATAAAGGAAAAGGTTCTTGAGATGACCATTGAGGAGCTTGACATGTCTGTAAGAAGCTTCAACTGCTTGAAGCGTGCAGGCATTGATACCGTAGAGGACCTCACAAATCGTACCGAAGAGGATATGATAAAGGTTCGTAATCTCGGTAAGAAATCACTCGAAGAAGTTATTAACAAACTTCATTCGCTCGGACTTGAGCTTCGTCGCGAGGACGACTGATCAGGTCACAATTAAGTTAAAATTACCAAAAGGAGAGAATATACAATGCCCGGAACAAGAAAACTCGGCAGACCTACCGCTCACAGAAAAGCAATGCTTCGCGGTATGGTTACCCTTCTGCTTGAGAACGGACAGGTTGAGACAACACTCACCAGAGCAAAGGAAGTTCGTTCTGTTGCAGAGAAAATGATTACTCTCGGCAAGAAGAATACTCTTGCCAGCCGCCGCGCTGCTTTGGCATACATTACAAAGGAAGATGTAGTTACAAAGGTATTTGCAGAGCTCGCTCCCTTGTATGAGAACCGCAACGGTGGATATACACAGATATTCAAGCTCGGACCCCGCAGAGGCGACGGTGCAGAGATGGCTATAGTTAGACTCATCGACTACACAAAGCCCGAGGAGAAGGCTAAGAAGTCCGCAAAGAAGGACAAGAAGGTTGAGGCTCCTGCGCTTGAAGCGTAAGTCACACCAGACATTTTAAGAAGAGGCTACCGCAATAGCGGTAGCTTCCTTTTTAGGAAAGCAAAATTTTTATAAAATGAGGAAACTTATGGGTTGTCACGACGGACATAGAGAAAGATTAAAGAAAAGATTTATTGAGCAGAATGGCAGGGGATTTGCTCCTCATGAGCTTCTTGAACTGCTGCTTTTCTTTTCGCTTGCAAGAGTTAATACCAACGAGATCGCTCACGAGCTTTACGACAGATACGGAAGCATAAGAGAGATATATAATGCTGATCTGAATGACCTTATGAAAGTAAACGGTATAGGAATGAATTCAGCTACACTCATAAAGGTGGTTGCTGCGCTTTCCGCAGTGCACGATCTTGAGGATTTTGATCTTCACAAATCCTTTGCAAATTTTGAGGATCTCTCAAGATATCTTGTCGCACTCTTTACCGGTGAGTCAAAGGAGGTCGTTTATGTGTTGGCATTCAATAATGCGATGAAGCTCATACGAAAGGAACTTGTTGGAAGCGGCACTGTAAATGCGGCAAGCCTTAGTACAGGCGAGGTTGCCAAGGTAGCCATGTCTTGCGGTGCTCCATATGTTCTTGTGGCGCATAATCATCCCGAGGGAATAGCCGCTCCATCGGGGAGTGATATTGATACAACTCATAGGATAAACTTCTCACTTGCCTCACTTGGAATTGAGCTTATTGACCATTTTATCGTAGCAGGCAACAGATGCAATCCTATCATGCACGGAAATAAAAATGGCGCTTGTAGTGCTGACAGACCCTCATATGTAAGTGATCTGCGCTCGCCCAAGGCCGCACTTGAGAAGGACCTTGAGACACTGTTTGGAGAAAAAATGATATAAGTTTATCAAAATGAAACGGAGTAGATATGGGAAGATTCAGAAGTTGGCTTTACAGATTTATGTACGGAAGATACGGCAACGATAAGCTTAATAATGTTTTGCTGTGGGCATACATAGCCTTAATACTTTTGAGAATGGTGGTCTTTATATTTATAGATGAGCCGCCTGTTGTGACACTGCTTTATACATTTATTTCGCTCTCGCTGATTTCTACAGTTATTTTTAGAACATTTTCAAGAAATATCGCGAAAAGACGCCGTGAGAACGAGAAGTTTTTTGGTTTTTTAAAGTTGCAAAAAAATAAATTCAGAGACAGAAAAACGCATGTTTACCGCAAGTGTCCCAAATGCCGTGCGGTACTTCGTTTGCCCCGCGCAAAGGGCAGACATAGCGTTGTTTGTCCGAGATGCCGTGAAAGATTTTTCACAAAGGGCTGAAATTTATTTGACATAAAGGCATATATATGCTAAAATATAGGTAACGGTTTTCCGTTACCTATATTTTTTGGAGGTGAGCGAATGCAGGGAAAAATTAAAAAGACAGTCGGTATTCTGGGCGGAATGGGTCCCCTTGCTACCGCCGACCTCATATATAATGTAGTTTCGTTGACAAAGGCGGAGAGCGACTCCGACCATGTGCATCTTCTTATTGACAGCGATGGCTCTGTGCCCGACAGAACTGCCGCGATCCTTCACGGTGGAGAGAGCCCCCTGCCAAAGCTTGTTACAATGGCAAAAAAGCTTGAGTATATGGGTGCGGATATCCTTGCGATATCCTGCAACACCTCACATTATTACTATTCCGAGATATGCGATGCGGTTGAGATCCCCGTTCTCAATATGATAGACGAAACTGCGCGTGTGGTTGCGCGTGAGGGGCATAAGCGCGCCCTCTTGCTTGCTACCGATGCAACTGTGCAGATGAGACTTTACGAAAAATATCTCTCGCGCTACGGAGTAGAGACACTTCATCCTTCTGAGGAGGGACAGAGAGAGGTTATGAAGCTGATATACAGCTGCGTTAAGTCGGGGCATTTTGAGTTTGATGTTGATGCCTTCAGACGAGAGCTTCGTGAGGTGGGCGGCTGCCCGATAATTCTCGGCTGTACCGAGCTTCCGATAGCATTTAGGCGCTTTGAGCTTTCAGGATTTTATACGATAGATCCGTCAACTATCCTTGCCAAGGCGATAATTCGCGAGGCGGGAGCTGAGGAAAGATAAAGAATAAAATGATAAAATACCCGCTATGTCCGGCGGGTATTTTTTTGTTAAATATTCACAAAAAATGGCATATTCTTTTTGTTTGTTTTTGAGGTATTGTAAGTGTTTTTTGCTTGTGGTATAATATAGGTATAATTTTC
>JAZOSH010000094.1:0-9571 GCA_045656985.1 Eubacteriales bacterium
GGTCGTCGAGGACGTCGACCCCTACAGCGACTGGTGCGTACGTCACCTCCAAAGCGGACAGTCGAGGACGCCTGTCCCTACAAGGTGGAGGGGATATCGCACCAACCAATTTCTTGACACCCCACCGCTTTTATGCTATACTAAATCCAAGAAAGGCGGTGGAATAATGACAAAAGAAACGTTGACTCTTCAGAATATTACCGATGACTTGAGGCGTGTTGCTTTTTTTGGCTTGTCAAACGTCCAGGAATGGCGATTTTTCTCTATTATTTCGGTGACGCTGCTTGCCGTAATGCTCGGCATTTTCCTAAAAAGTGTTTGGATTGGTATAGCGATCTTTTCTGTTGCGGCTTATCATATTGTTCGTTACGTTATGGAATACAGAAAATACAGGGAAAGAAAAAAGGCCATTGCGAATGTTCTCGACCGCGGTGACATCTCTGTTTCTGTTGAAAAATTAAGTCACGTCGCAATGGAGACGATCTACGAGCCCCATGGGCACGGCAAGCATAGACATACTACAAAAGAAGTAACCTTCTTTTACTTTTTATCCGGCGGTCGTTGGAGAATTCCGAACGTCGACAAGCATTATGTGTGGAGCAAGGATTATTATATCAGCTCGAAAGGTCTTGAAAACGCATCTGTCGGCGGCGATGAGTATTTTTACATTTCCTTACAAGGGTATCACGATATAGCTTACGTATATCCTTGCAAATTTTTCGTGCTTGGCAGTGATCTGAAGGTCAAAAACGATCTCTAGATCAGCAGCTTTGTTCATTAAGTTGTCTCAAAACAAAAACGCACCCAATAGGGTGCGTTTTTGTTTTGGAGCAGCAGATGCAAATAGATTGACACCATGGTAAATTTATGCTATACTAGCCCCAAGAAATGCAGTGTATAAGTATGGAGAAACCTTGCTCATACGACCGCAGTGAAGCTTTATTTTTTTTAGAAAGGATCTAATATGAGAAAGACTTTTCTTCGCATTGCTACAGTGCTCATCACCCTTGTGATGTTGTTTACTCTTTGCGCCGTGCCTCACGCCGAGAGTGCGCCGTCTGATGATGATATTACTATTCTTTTTACGCATGATCTTCATTCGCATCTGCTCCCCTCGGCAAACGAGGAAGGGAAGGGTGAGTATGGCGGATATGCCCGTCTTATGACGCTTATTCGCGAGCAGAAGGAAATAGCTCCCGATGCCATTTTGGTAGATGGCGGCGACTTTTCCATGGGCTCGCTTTTCCAGACCGCCTATGCCACCTCTGCGATTGAATTGAGAATGATGGGTGCAATGGGCTATGATGCTACTACCTTCGGCAATCATGAGTATGATTACCTGCAATCGGGGCTCAAGTCTATGCTGAATGTTGCGGCCGACTGTGCAGATCCTGTTCCGCCTATCCTTTGCGCAAACTACTGGCCCCCTGTTGAAGGACAGGAGGGCTATGACAGCACTATGTGGGACGCCCTCAACAATTACGGTGTTAAGGACTATATGATACTTGAAAGAGGCGGTGTTTACTATGTGATCTTCGGAATCTTCGGCATTGATTCGGATGCCTGTGCGCCGAATTCGGGCATGATCCTTGAGGATCCGATCGAGGTAGCGCAAAAGACTGTTGATATTGCCGTCAAGGACTGTAGAGAGACATACGGTGCCGAGCCGATAGTTATCTGCCTTTCCCACAGTGGAACTGAGAACGGAAAGGGCGAGGATTATGAATTAGCAAGGGGCGTTGACGGTATTGATGTGATAATTTCAGGTCACACTCATACCACATTGAATGAGCCTATCGTAGTAAATAACACTGCCATTGCCTCGGCAGGGGAGTATGGCCGCTATCTTGGGGTTATCAAGCTAACTCGCGGGGGAGAGCTTAAGAGCTATGAGCTTATTCCCGTAAATGAAACTGTGACAGAGGATGCAGCCATTGCCGCTCTTGTTGAGAACTACAAGAGCGCCGTTGAGACGGACTATCTTTCAAAATACGGCTTTGCCTTTGATCAGGTGCTCTTAAGAAATAGCTATAGATTTGATACGGTAGACGAGGTCTACGATACCCAGCACGAGTCTACTCTCGGCAATCTCTTTGCCGATGCCTATAAGGCGGCAGTAGAGAAAACAACGGGTCGAAAGGTTGATGTTGCTTTGACCGCCGCGGGCGTTATCCGTGCTTCTATGCCAATTGGAAATGTGACGGTGTCGGATGTTTTCAATGCCGCTTCACTTGGCGTGGGTACAGAGGGGGAGCTTATTGCTATCTATCTCACGGGTAAGGATTTGAAGAATGCTATTGAGCTTGATGCCTCTGTACAGCCCCTTATGACCTCGGCACAGCTCTTTATGTCGGGCGTGGAATACTCCTTTAATACAAGCCGCATGATCTTCAACAAGGTTGACTATGCTATGCTTCGAAATGCTGACGGCTCTCTCTCGGAGATCAAGGACGATGAACTATACTATGTTGTAGCCGGAATGTATATGGGACAGATGCTTGGATCGGCAGAAAAGACCTCTATGGGTATTCTCGCTATCACTCCGCGTGATGCAGAGGGCAATCCCATTGAGGTGGAGGACTTGGTGAGCTATGTTGTGAAGGATGAAAACGGCAATCCTCTGAAAGAGTGGTACGCTATCGCAAGTTATCTCGATGCAATGGATGACGAAATGGACAGCCGATATGAGAACCCCGACGGACGCAAGGTGGTGTACGCAAGCCTCAATCCTGTGCATCTACTTCGCAATGCTAACCTCTTTACATATGTTGTATTGGTGCTTGTTCTTGTGCTTGTTGCAGTAATAGTGCTTGTGGTGATAAGAATAGTTAAGCGTGCAAGGAAAGGGAAGACAAGACCTGCGGAGTAATGATGTGCACAAAAAGAGGATACTGCCATATATGTATATATAATAATGAGGAAAAAAGTTTAATTTTCCCATTTGTTAACTCAAAAGCGTTTTTTTAGTTGTATAAATGGCGCGCAGAGCCTCATTCTGATACCCAAAATAAGCATTCCTTGCATTTTTAGCCCTTTTTGACTGCATAATTAATCCAAAATGCAATAAAAAAATGGAAAAAATTCAAAAATTATAAAACAATCACTAATATTTAATCGCGAAAGTGGTTGACAAGTGAAGTTTTATGTGATACAATTACTATATTCATATGCTCGCGAAGTCTTTCTTTCTTCTATTGAATGATGTTTTTGCTCTGCAAAATCACGATCAATAAAAGAAAAAAGGAATTTGTGCGTAGTGAAAAATATCAAAATTCATAAATGGAGGACATATTATGAACAAGAAACTCAATTCCATACTCAGAATGGTTTTGTGTTTGGCAATTGTAGCCCTCATGGTAGTAGGTTGCGGTCCTAAGACTCCGGTTGATTCGGACTCTGACACAGATCCTGTTACCCCCGATACACCTATCGTAATGGCTACATATAAGCAGGCTGAATACAATACCACAACATCCGTTATGCCTAGTAACTGGAACGAATTCACCTACGCTGACAACAATGATACTCAGATCATGAGCTACATTGGTTCTTCGTTCTTCGAGTACGACTACAAGTTCGAGAACGACGAGAAGTTCAACGCAGACGGTTCCATCAACAAGGACGCTATCGTTGAGGGCGCATTCTCCACAAACTACTCTGCAGCAGCAAAGCTTGAGGATGTAACATCCGCAGTTGATGCAAAGTGGGGTTACACTGATAAGGAGAAGGAAGAGGGCGGCTACGCTTGGAAGATCACTCTTCGTGACGATCTCAAGTGGGATGACGGTACACCCATCACAGCTGCTGACTTCGAGTACTCTATGAAGCAGCTTCTTGACCCCGCATTCATGAACTTCAGAGCTAACACCTACTATGACACGCTCAGAATCAAGAATTCTAAGGGTTACTTCTTCCAGAATCAGGAAGGTACATACGAGTCTGTTGGTAGCCTTGGCTATGCAAGCATCGCAGATGCAGTTGCAGCAGGCGAAACAGTTTATATGGATTCTCAGTTCTTCTGGGGAACTAATGATACTTATCTTGATGAAAACGGCAATTCTTGTCCTCAGTGGCTTGCTATTGATGACGAGACCGTTTATACCGGTGAGTACGAGGGTGAGCCTGATCCTGTTTCGGGTGCGTTCCTTTGGGCTAACTACGCTGGATATGTTGAGGTAGGTGCTACTTATGCGCAGTACGCAACTATCTATGTTGAGAACGCTATCCGTGATGTTAAGTGGGAAGATGTTGGTATCTATGCTATCGAAGACGAGAACGCAATCGTTGTTTGTCTTGATGTAGCATTCGCTCTCCTCACTGATGACGGTGAGCTCTCTGTTTGGGCTCCCTACTATCTCTCCAGCCTTCCCCTTGTTCACGAAGCTAAGTACGAGGCTTCCAAGAAGGCTCCCGTAGAGGGCGCAACTCTCTGGACATCCAACTACAACTCTTCTCTTGAGACAACAGCAAGCTGGGGTCCCTACAAGCTCGCAGAGTTTGAGGCAGGCTCTCACTACAAGCTCGTTAAGAACGAGAACTGGTACGGTTGGAACCTTGAGCAGTACAAGAATCAGTACAACATTACAGCTATCAACTGCCGTAAGGTTGAGGAAGAGTCAACACAGTGGATGGGCTTCCTCGCAGGTAATTACGATGATAGCGCTCTCAGTGATATAAATGTTGCTGAATACCTCGACTCCAAGTATGTTTACTACACCTCTTCCTCTACCGGTACTTACGGTATGCAGCTTTACTCTAACCTTTCCGTTCTTAAGGAGAGTGAGAACAACAATGGTATCCTTGCTATAGAGCAGTTCAGACAGGCGTTCAACCTTGGTCTTAACAGAAGCGATATCATTGAAAAGATCTGGCCCGGTACAGCAGTTCCTTGCTTCGGTCTTTTGAATGTTGCTTACTACTATGATATCGAGAACTCCGCAACCCTTGCAGACGGTGGTCAGTACCGTAACGCAAAGCTTGCTAAAGAGGGTATCCTCCGCGCTTACGGCTATACCGAGGATGCAAACGGCAAGTGGTCGGTAAACGATCTTACTAACCTCACTCTCGATGAGGCTTATGATACTCTTACAGGTTACAACCCCACACTCGCAAAGCAGAAGATGGCAGAGGCTATTGATATCCTTACAGCTAACGCTGAGGAGTATGGCTACGATGCTACCAAGAACATCACTCTTATTTACGGTTCTTCTAAGGATACCGACAAGCAGAGATTCCGCGCTGATTATCTCCAGGGCGTTCTTGACGGTCTTACAGAGGGCACAGCACTTGAGGACAAGATCGATGTAGTATTTGATGCTTCCGCAGGTGACCAGTGGGCTGAGGCGTTCAGAAGCGGTGCAACTCAGATCGGTTTCGGTTACGGCCTTACCGGTAACCCCTTCAACCCCTTTGATATCATCGGTGCGTTCGTTAACTGCGATGAAAAGCTCAACTACCACAAGTACTGGGATACCTCCGCTGAGAACATGACTCTCACATTGCCCGCGGGCGATTATGAGGGCGCAGGCGAGACAATCACAATGAGCATCCAGAACTGGTACTTCTGTCTCAACGGCCTTGCAGCAAGCGAGAACCAGGCTAAGACATACAACTGGCGCGAAGGATTTGCTCCTGTTGAAGCAAGACTTATAATCCTTTCCGCTCTCGAAGAGCGCGCTATCAAGGAAAATCGCTCCATCATGCTTATCGCTGATTCCGGCGGATCCTTCCTCGGCGCTAAGTTCTCTTACTTCTCTGATACAGAGAACTACTTCATGGGCTTCGGCGGTCTCAGATACATCGAGGTTAACTACACCGATGCAGAATGGGCTGACTATGTTCAGGCTAACAATAACGACCTTTCTAACGAGTACAAGAAGTCCGAGTAATTTCTGAATAATCAGTTTATTTAGATATTTAAACCAAAGCAAACGGCGGTGAGCAAAAAAACGCTCACCGCTCGTTTGCGTATTTGCAGAACCCTTAAAATCCCCCTTAAAACCCTAAAAGTTAACTAATATTACATTTAGAGCAATAAGACAGTTAAGAAAAATACCCTTTTATAAATAGTATATTATCAATTAAATAACTGATAATAACAACAAAACAATAAGTTAAAATATAAAAGTCGTTTATTAAAAGTTCGAATTTGTACAGCGTGCAGCTTTAGTGTGCGCAAGGCCTTACAAACGACTTGATTTTTTAAGGCCGAACCTATGAACCTGAAAACAACAAAACAGAGGAGAAAAACCTATGTATATGTTTAAGTATGTGATGAAGCGTCTGGTATTGATGCTGTTCACATTCCTCATAATTTTTACGATGTGCTTTGTGCTTATCAAGCTTCTGCCCATCCCAACCAATGCTCTCCCCGGTCAGGACCCCTATGTAGTTATGAAAACTCTCGAGGGAAGAGGCTGGATAACCAACATTCAAGAGGGCGAGAACGGCGTCTGGACCTATGACAGAGTTCCGATACTCATTCAGTACGGAAACTATATAAAGAGGATAGTTACACAGGGTGACTTTGGTATCGTTACCACCTATGGTGAGTACCTCGGTATGAATATATGGGAGGTATTCGTAAATCACCTTCCACCTACAATTTTAATAAATATTTATTCCACCCTTATCGGAGTACCGATCGGTCTCGGTTTGGGTATTTTAGCTGCGCTTAAGAAGAATAAGTGGCAGGACCAGCTTATCAACATCTTTATTATTTTGTTGATATCGGTTCCTTCCATCGTATTGGCGCTTATGATCCAGTATGTGTTCTGCTTCAAGCTTGGCTGGTTCCCGTTAACAATGGCGACGAGCAACGAATATTTCACATGGAATGTATTCCATTCAATGCTTCCTGCTGTATTTGCTCTTTGCCTTGGATCTATTGCGGGATATGCGCGTTATACCCGCGCCGAGCTCTCTGAGGTGTTGACCGGTGAATTTATGCTTCTTGCAAGAACCAAGGGCTTGACAAAGTCTCAGGCTATCTACCGTCATGCTATGCGTAACTCCATGGTAGTTATCTTCCCCTCGATCCTTAGTGAGTTTATTTCGGTTCTTTCCGGCTCACTTATCATCGAGAAGATGTTTGGAATCAATGGTGTGGGCGGACTTTACCTGAATTCTATCACATTCCAGGACTATGATTTCTTTATGCTTTTGTCGGGCTTCTACACCCTTGTCAGCTTGACAGCGGGCATTGTTATAGATATCAGCTACGGTTTCATTGACCCGAGAATCAGAATGGGGGCTAAGTAATTATGGAAATAAATAACTTCAATAATATCCCCGCGGAAAAGTTCAGATTTGCCAACAAAAATGACCTTCACCATGACAGCAAATTTGACACTAAGCCGGTAAGCTATTTTCAGGGCGCTTTCCGTCGCTTCTGTAAGAATAAGGGCGCGGTCGTAGGCGGTATAGTTATTGCGATACTCGTGCTTTTCGCTATAATTGCACCCTTTTTCACTCCCTTCCAGCCTGCATACTACGATATGGTATATATGCATGTAACACCCAAGTCGAATTTGTTCGTAAACAACGACATTGATTTTTGGGACGGCTGCAGAGAGAAGGAAACAGGCTATGTCGGATATCTCAAAGACTTTGCTCTCGCTTCGGAAACGGGCAGAGATATAATCAAGCGCGGTGAGTACACCGTGAGCGAGGACGGCTCGAATTACTCTTATCGTTACGACACCTATTTCGGTGTAGGCTTCGGTAAATACAAGCTGATTTCTCAGGAGGAATTTGAGGATATCCAGAGATATCAGAACGAAACGGGCAGACAGGTCCTTTATCCCATTGTTTCCTTTACTGACAGAAAGCAAATGCACGATAAAAACAAAGAGGATGCAAATATTTACTATGTAATGGAGGATCCTAAGGCGGCTGTAGTTCGTCCCAAGCTTGACGAAAACGGCGAGATCATTCCCAATTACTGGAAATATGAGGCAGACTCTCCCTCCGGCTTGATAGCGGAATATAATTCAACCAGAATTGAGGGCGAGGACGGTATCATCGAGAAGGTTCCTGTGCTGAATGAATACGGTCAGTACGAAAAGGATGAAAACGGTAATATCGTTGAAGAGGACGAGAGATTTTACTACGCATACGGTAGAAAGATGCCCGGCGGTGTTGAGGTAAGAGCAGAGTACTACGAGTACTATATCTATCAGCACACTCAGGTAAAGAAAGATGGCATCGAGGAGCCCCTCTTCCTGTTCGGTACCACAAACACAGGTAAGGACATCTTTGCTTGTCTTGCATACGGTGCAAGATTCTCGTTTGTTTTCGCTACCATCGTAGCAGCAGTAAACTTTATTGTTGGTGTTATCTGGGGCTCTATATCCGGATATTTCGGTGGCAAGATCGACCTCTTTATGGAGAGATTTTCCGATATTCTTGGCTCTGTACCTACGATGATCGTAATAACGCTGCTCAAATATCACATGGGAACATCGAGCCAGGCACTTGTTTTGTTCATTGCGTTCTTCGCAACCGGCTGGATCGGTATGGCAGGAAGAACCCGTATGCAGTTCTACCGCTTTAAGAATCAGGAATATGTTCTTGCAGCAAGAACTCTTGGTGCGAGCGATTCAAGAATCATGTTTAAGCATATTTTCCCGAACGGTCTCGGAACTATCGTAACAAGCGTTGCTTTGGTAATTCCTTCGATGATCTATTCGGAGACCAGCCTTTCTTACTTGGGTATCATCAACCTTGAGGCAGGAAACACCACGAGTGTTGGTACGCTTATCGCCGCAGGACAGCAGTCCATTGTGGCAAACGCGGGCTATGTAGCACTTTTCCCCTGTCTATTCTTGGTTCTTTTGATGCTTAGCTTCAACTTGTTCGGCAACGGTTTGCGCGATGCGTTCAATCCGTCGCTCAGAGGATCGGAGGATTAAGTATGAGTAAAGAAATTAAATTATCAGTTAATAATTTGAGGATCTCTTTCCGTACAGATGCAGGTAAGGTTCAGGCAGTTCGTGACATTTCCTTTGACCTTTACAAGGGAGAAACCCTTGCCATAGTTGGTGAATCCGGTTCAGGTAAGTCGGTTACCTCCAAGGCGGTCATGGGTATTTCCGCAGTAAATGCTATTTATGAGGGCGGAGAGATCCTGTATGATGGACAGGACCTCGTGCGTATCCCCGAGGAGGAGATGCACAAGCTTCGCGGCGACAAGATCGCGATGATCTTCCAGGATCCGTTGTCCTCCCTTAACCCTATCATGCGTATCGGGAAACAGATCACCGGGGCAATGCTCCTTAAAAACAAGGCAAACCGCAAGGAAGGTCGTGTAACCTTTAACAAGACTCTTGCTACATTGTCAGATATGATGAAGGAAGCTACTGCAGCAGAGTCAGCTTCAACTGTTTCCTCTGAGGATATTGATAAATATATCAAGACCTTTGATAACTTTAATATTCAGGCAATTAAGCTTGAAAACAGCTATAACGATGCACGCACAGCTGCAGAGGAGCTTATCGCAATAGTGAAGGATTTCCTCTTCCTTGTTGAGAAGAAGCAGAAGGTTGATGTTGTTTCAACACTTAACCTTGTA
>JAZOSH010000095.1:0-37614 GCA_045656985.1 Eubacteriales bacterium
AGTGCGCTCATACTACAGTAAGCGCTGCTCTTAAATATAATGATGAGTACCACAGAACAGTTTGCGCTGATTGCGGACATGTTGAATTCTATGAACATAACACCACCACTGTTTCGGTAAGCGATACAGAGCACAGCACAATATGTCAGGATTGTTCTTATGCAGAGATTGATTCCCACAGGGTATCCAACTGGACAGATGTTTCCGGTATGGGAAAGCATACAGGTGCATGTGACCTCTGTGCAGCAAACATCACAGTTGATCATACATGGAACACAGGTCTTGTTACTGTTAAGGAAACACATACCGCAGAGGGTGAAAAGCTTTACACCTGCGTAGCATGTGGCGCAACAAAGACAGAGAAGATTCCCGTACTTACAGAGCATGTATACGAGAACTGGACCAAGGATGGCGACAACCATGTTGGCACTTGCGTATGCGGAGAGACAAAGTCTGAAGCACACGCTTGGAATGACGGTCAGCTCATTATTGAGCCTGCTGTTGGCGTAGAGGGCGTTAAGACCTATGTATGTACAGTTTGCTCGGCAACAAAGAACGAGAAGCTCGATGCACTTGAGCCTCCCGTAACAGAGCCTCCTGTAACAGAGCCCGTAACGGAGCCTGTGACAGAGCCCGCTCCCGATGATGGCTGTGGCGCATCTGTAGCAGCAATCGGTGTTGCTCTCATAGCAGCACTTGGAAGTTGCACAGTGTTTGTTGCAAAGAAAAAAGAGGACTGATAAATAAGTTCTAAAGCAAAGCTTTGGGGCGGCAGAAATGCCGCCCCTTTTTGTATAGTATAAAAAGACGGAGAATTTTTCTCCGTCTTTTTTATTTAATATGTTGACTTACTTATGTTCGCTTGCAAGCTTTTCGAGAAGCTCTGTTTGGCGCTTAATGTTAGCGTAGAAGTCTTGAAGCTGTGCTTCGCGTGCGGCAGCCTCTGCCTTTGCAGCCTCGGTAGCAGCGGCAGTGGCATCTGCAGCAGCCTTTTCCTCTGCTTTCTTCTTTTCAGCTGCAACCTTCTGTGCTTCTATCTCCTTGTGACGAAGTGCATCGGTCATTTTCTTAACGACCTTGAGCATAATGAATACTGTGAGCGCAATGATGAAGAACTGAACTATAGTCTGTACCCATTCACCCCAGAGAACGCTTATCTCTGCGGAAATCACCTCGCCTGTAGCCTCATCAACAGCCTCGGGCTTGAGCACTGTTTTCCACTCGGAAAGGCTTATGCCGTTTGTGAGCAGGGAAATGACGGGGTTGATTATAAACTTTACAAGTCCGTTAGTGATAGCGCTGAAGGCAGAACCAACAACAACCGCCACCGCCAGGTCAACAACATTGCCCTTTGTTATAAATTTTTTAAACTCTGCGCTAAAGCTCTCTCTTTCATCCTTGAGCTTCTTTTTGAATTCTTTTCTCTTCCTTCTTTTTTCAGCTTTGAGCCCCTTTTCTATTTTGGCCTCTATAGCTTCCATATCTTCCTTTCCCATATTGTCCTCCTAAAGATTTTCAAGACGAAAGTATTGTATCACTTTCATCGACATGTGTCAACAAAATTTTTGCATAGAAAAGAACCAAAGAGTGCACTTTGCATACTTAATACGCCCAAAAAAGGACATAATAAGTAAAAATGCACAAAAAGCAAAAGGAAAGTTTGTTTCTTTTGGCATTAGAAAAGGTGTTGCAATATATGGGAATATATGATAAACTAATATAAAGTATAGGTCAACAGACCTAAAAAAGAAAAGAGGAAACTGGTATGAAAAAGATTATTTCAGTAATGCTTTGCGCGCTCCTTCTAGTTGGAGTAATGTCTGTAGTTGCTTTCGCAGAGGACGAGGCTAAAGTTATTGATGTAAGCACGGCAGTTGCAACAGCACCCGTTATTGATGCGGTTATTGCTGAGGGTGAGTACACAAATGTTTACACTGCAGAGGTTGGTGAGACCGATGACGGTTGGTCTTTCATCGGAGAAGATGGAATGATCCGTGCCGTTGACGCACCTTATGCAGGCGGACTTCGCGGTGCAACCTGGGCAGTGGCTTCTGACCTTGAGTACATCTATGTTGCTGCAGAGATAAAGACAGATGGCGCAGCGCCCTTTGCGCAGTTTTATATCACAGCAGAGCCTGCAGGAATAGCTTGGGGCGAAATGATGAATGTTCAGATAGATGGCAGTGTTGCTGGTGGCGCGGCTTGGTCATTTGCTGATGTTACAGCAAGCTTTGCTGACGGTACATATGTAATGGAAGGCAAGATAGCTCGTTCGAACTTTGCAGATGATGCAGAGATATATGTTCTGAGCCGTGGATATTTCAACGGCAACGGTGTTGACACCTTCCTTTTCTTCGGCGACAGCAATGAGAGCGGCGGTTGGAAGACACTTCTCGCAACAGAGCCTGTAACAGAGCCTGTAACAGAGCCTGTAACAGAGCCCGTAACCGAGCCCGTAGAGGATACTGAGCCTGTGACCGAGCCTGTCGAGGATACAACTCCTGTTGAGGATACTCCTACAGATGATGCTCCCGCAGAGGGTGGTTGCGGTTCTTCTATCGCCACCGTAGCAGTAGCTCTTGTAGCTGTTCTTGGTACATGCACAGCTTTTGTTGCAAAGAAAAGAGACTAATTATATTTGATAAACTTTTTCGGGCAATATTATCGGACCGAATGGCAATAAAACACAAATTTTTAAGGAGACAACCATGAAAAAAATTATTTCTATTATGATCGCCCTGCTCGTAGCTTTCAGCGTTATGACAGTGGCTATCTCGGCAAACGAGTCTTATGAGCTTGCTGACTACGGTCAGAAGTCGTACACCATTCCCACAGCAACAGCAGCACCTATAATGGATGCTGCGATCACCGAAGGTGAGTATGCTGTTTGCTTCGAGATGACTGCAGCAGGCGCTGCAGACAGCGACGACTTTATTTTTGTTACTAAAGAAGACAACTCAACTGCAGAGTATGTAAAGCTCTACATAGCACAGGATGACGAGAACATATATGTTGCTGCGGAGCAGAAGGATGCTGAAATCACTGGCTACCACGATGCTCTCTACATTAACCTCGCACTGAACGATGTGGCAGACTATGTTCAGATATATCTCCCTCACTGTGACGCTCCCGAGGTTCCTAAGGGAGAGGACAACAGAGACAATTGGGCAAGCTACTACACAGGCTATAGTGCTGCAAACTATCCTGATACAGCAACAACTGTTTATGAGATTGCAATATCTCGTGCAACCCTCGCGGCTCGCTTTGGAGTTGAATCCTTTGATTCTATTCTTTTTATAGGTGGATGCAGAGTGGCATACCCCGATGCTGTTCTGCTTGTAAGCTTTGAAAGTGACGAGCTCATACCTGTTCTTCCTTCACAGGGAAGATTTGGTTATCCTCATATCCTTCTTCTCGGTGAAGATGTAACTCTCCCCGAGGATACAGAGCCTGTAACAGAGCCTGTAACAGAGCCCGTTGAGGACACCGAGCCCGTTGAGGACACAGAGCCTGTTGAAGATACCGAGCCCGTAACCGAACCCGTTGAGGATACAAAGCCTGTTGAGGATACCGAGCCTGTTGAAAATGTTCCCGCAACCGGAGAATCTACAGAGGGCGGTTGTGGTTCTTCCATCGCAGCAGTTGCAGTAGCTCTTATAGCTGCTCTTGGTACATGTACAGCTTTTGTTGCAAAGAAGAGAAACTAATTAATAAATTAAATATCCATTCGGGCGGCATTGCCGCCCGAATATTGATAAAACAGAGTATTTCAAGGAGACAATTATGAAAAAAATTGTTTTACTTTTCCTGTCAATGCTTATATTAGCCCTTGCTATGACGGTGGCTGTGTCGGCAAATATCTATTATGAGCTTGCCGATTATGGACAAAAGACCTATACCGTTTCCACCGCGGAGGTAGCTCCAATTCAAGATGGGGTTATCTGCGAGGGGGAGTACACCCTTTGCTTTGAAATGACGCTTGACGGCGACAAGAATAGTGATGATTATTTTGTTTTAGGAGCCGATAAGGCTGAAAGTGTTGAATATGTAAAGCTTTATCTGACACAGGATGAGGATAATATCTATGTCGGCGCAGAGCTGAAGGATCCTGTGATAAAGGGATATTATGATGCGCTTTATGTTCATCTTTCTATCAATGATGTTGAGGATTATATACAGATATATCTTCCTCATTGTAATAAGCCCGAGGTGCCGATCGGTGAGGATAATACAGCTAACTGGCCAAGCTATTATACAGGATATGGTGCAGCAAACGATAGCGAAAGCCAGATAACGGTATATGAAATATCAATTGCTCGTACAACGCTTGCGGCAAGATTTGAGGTTGATAGCTTTGATGCGGTGCTCTTTCTCGGAGGACTACGAGTATCTGAAGATGGCTCACTTATGATAGTTGGATTTAGACATGAAACACTCGCTGCCGATCTTTCCTTGCAAGGTGCGGGAGGTGGAATAGGATATCCTCACATTCTTCTTCTCGGTGAGGATTGCGTTCTTCCCGGTGAAGATACAGAGCCGGTGGTGACAGAGTCCGAGAAAACAGAACCGGCAGAGTCAGAGTCTTTAACAACTGAACCCACCGAAATGCCCGATACTGATCCTGCAGATTCGGAGATACTTAAGGAGCCCGAGGCGGGTTGCGGTGCAACAGTATCGCTTCTTGCCGTAGCAATTATTGCTTCTCTCGGCATTTGTGTGACTTTTGTAAATAAAAGAAGATAGTTAAAAATCAAGAGGCGGAATTACCGCCTCTTTTTTATAAAATAATGAGAAAAATATTGACTTGACGGTGGTGGTATGATAAAATAAATACATAATTAGATTTCTTTTTGACCGCGGTCAAGGAAAGGGAATAAAGATGAAAAAAATCGTTTCAATAATGCTTTGTGGGATATTGCTGATCTGCTCGCTCGCAGTAATAGCATCGGCTGAAATAGTGCCGTCGGATGTGACTCTTGAGGGAGGATATAATCTTGGGGAATACGGTCAGCTTGCCTTTGTTCTTGATAAAAGAGCTACTCTTGCTCCCGAAATTGACGGAGTTATAGGCGATGGAGAATATTCGCTTGAAATGGCTGATCTTGTGATGGCAAATGATCGCTCCGATGATAGATTTTTCATAGTTGATACAGTTAAGGGACTTGAATCGGTTGACCTCTTTATGAGTTACGATGAGGAATATTTGTACCTTGCTGCAAGAGTTACCGATAACGATATAGTGCCTGCTGATCGAATTGTTATAAAGATAGGCTGTGATCCCCAAAATATTGGCTCGCAGATAAGCATCGGTGGAAATCACGGAATGCTGATGTCGGAGTACACAGAAGATGTTGCTACAGGCGTTGTTGGGAATGTAATAACCTATGAGTTTGCTGTAAGACGCGTTACCCTTGCGGATTACGCGGGCTTTGACGAGCTTCAGGAAACAATTTATATTCAGCCTGTAATTGCAAGCACAACCTCGTCAGGAGTTTACGGTGAAGTTTGGGTAGGCTTTGTTACTTCGGGTTCAGCTCCCCTTGTGGCTTCTCACCCTATAAGATTTAACCGTTATCCGCATGTGCTTCGTCTTGCCGACGACAGCCCTGTTGAGACCGAGCCCGTAACCGAGCCTGTTACAGAAGCACCCGTAGAGGAGAAGGGATGCGGCGCAGCTCTCGCATCGTCGGTGCTTGTGCTCCTCACATCGCTTGTCTCTCTTACAGCAGTTTCTATAAAAAAGAGAAAATAAACAGTTGAAGCGACCTGTATAGGTCGCTTCCTTTTTTTTGTATAATATCGCATATGAAATGTACAAAAAGAAAAATTTTCGGTAAAAAAGCCTTGCTTTATTTGTGCGTATATGATAAAATTTAATTAAGCATTTATTGCAATTAAAACGAAAAGAGGAAATTTCAATGAAAAAGATAATTTCACTTATGCTTTGTGTCCTTTTGCTCGCAGGTGTTATGGCAACTCTTGCTTCGGCGGCAGATGTCCCCGATGATGGTTGGATGCTTTCAGAGTTTGGACAGAAGGTCTACTACACAGGAGCCGAGACAGAGACACCCCCCAATGTTGACGGAGTGGTAAGTGAGGGTGAATATACCCTTGAGATAAAGAATATGACCGTGGCAAACGATAGCGCTGACGGAAGATATTTTGTTATTGATAAGGAATATGTAAACCAGGCAGGCCTTGAAGGCATAAATGTTTACATCAGCCAGGATTTTGACTATATTTATTTTGCAGTTGAGGTAAAGGACTATACTCTTAAGCACAAGGATACGGTTTCTTTCTCTCTCGGTGTAAAGGATAATATTGACGAGGCTCTTAGTTTTGCAACTCATTTCAATGATATTGAGGGCGATACAAATATGACAATTGACTTTGAGACTCGCACCAAATCCGAGGAGGATCCTGACAATCCTTACTGGAGAGGCGATATCGTAGAGCATCCTGATCCCGCAGAAACATATAGCTATGTTGTTGCAAAGGGTCTTACACATAATGCTGAGACAGGGATCACTACATACGAGATAGCATTCAGCCGTATGATGCTTGAGACCGAGGCAGGCACACTTCTTGACCGCATCTACCTTCGTATAGTTGCTACCTCGCAGGCTGATTCGGGCAATGCAGGAAACATTTGGTTTGGATTTAATAACGATAGCAATGAGCTTCGTACAAAGCATCATTCCGAGCTTTGCCGCTTCCCCCATGTTCTTTACCTTGGTGAGAAGCCCGGCGAGACCGAGCCTCCTGTAACAGAACCCGTAACTGAACCTGTGACAGAACCCGTAACAGAGCCTGTGACAGAACCCGTAACAGAGCCCGTTACCGATCCTGTAACAGAACCTGTGACAGAGCCTGTAACCGAGCCTGTAGCAGAGAGCGGCTGTGGCGCATCTGTGGCCGCACTTGGCGTTACACTTGTTGCATTTCTCGGAGTGTGCACAGTATTTCTTTCAAAAAAGAGATAACTAAATAAAAAAAGGCGACTGCACAAGTCGCCTTTTTTTGACCTTTGATCTTATTAAGGAAATTTTTTGGTAATATAGCCAAAAAAAACAAAAAAAGATTGTTCAGTTTGGCAAGGAGAATTCACTTGAATTGTTTGCTTTATTATGATAAAATATAAAGGGTAAAAGAAAAAACTTTTATTAAAAAAAGAAAAAGAGGTAATAGTCATGAAAAAAATTATTTCTGTTATGCTTTGTGCCCTTATGCTTCTCGGCGTAATGGTAACAGGCGTTTTTGCAGAGGAATACTCAATAATGGATCTTGAGGAATATGGTCAGCAGCACTGGGTAATTGAAGGTAAGACCGAGGTAGCTCCTATTCCCGATGGTGTTATTGAGGACGGAGAGTATACACTCGTTGTTGAGAATATGCAGCTTTCTGATGATGAGGTAGATGACAGATTTTTTGCAATCGACCCTCAGGCTCTTGATGCAGAGAGCTTCAATCTTTATCTCAGCTATGACGATGAGTACATATATATCGCTGCAGAGGTAATTGAGGACGAGATTCTCGACGGTGAAGATATGAGTTTCCATTTCAGCTGCAATCCCAAGTCTATTGATGACGGAATCCACATCGGTTTTAAACACGGTGGAGCTCCCAGCACTGTTGATGCCGAAGCATACGCTACAGAGACATCAGACGATGGAATTATTTACGAGATCGTTATAAAGAGAACTTCTCTTATTGACTACATGGGTTACGAGGACAACGATGACATCAAGGAATTCGCACTCCTTATAGTAATGGGAGATGACCGTGATCCTGAGAACTATCCTGATCTTTGGCCCGAATTTTGGTTTGGATGCCTCGTTCCCGGAAGCTTTGAGGGAAGAGCAAGCAGCAAGGAAGCAGCAGAGGCTGAGGGTAAGCTTTGGGGAATGGCAAGAGACGGTCGCCGTTTCCCCCATGTAATTATTCTTGGTGATGCTCCTGTTGATACAGAACCTGTAACAGAACCCGTAACCGAGCCTGTAACCGAGCCTGTAACCGAGCCCGCTGGGGACACAGATCCTGTAACTGAGCCCGTTGCAGAAGGCGGCTGCGGTGCATCGGTTGCCGCTACCTGCGTAGCTCTTGTAGCTGCACTTGGTGCGTGCGTAACATTTGTTACAAAGAAGAGATAAGATCAAACGCATTTTGCGGGCGGCATAAGCCGCCCGCTTTTTTATAGCCAAAATACACAAAAGGGAATAGAGAAATTTGTAAGATTTTAAGACTTAAAAAACTTGCGTTATAATGTATAATGTGATAAAATATAAGGTGAATAAATTTGACTTTATTTAGAGAAAAGAGGTCATTGTGATGAAAAAGATATTTGTTATAGCAATTTGTGCGGCTCTCATTGCTTCCGCACTTGCATGCAGTGTTTTTGCGGCTGATGTCAGCGTACCTGATGAGGCGTGGAAGCTTGGTGATTTCGGTCAAAAGCATTTCACTGTTGAAAAGGTGAAGGATACCGTGCCCGAAATAGACGGAAAGGTTGGATCAAAGGAGTATGCCGAGAGGATATACGATATGGTTCCTCTTGACGATTGGTCTGACGGCAGATTTTTCGCGCTTGATGACTGCACCTCTATTGACGGAGCAAGCATCTATTTGAGCCATGATGATAATTATATATATTTTGCTGCAGAGATAGCTGATGCAAGTATTTGCGCAAATGACGCTGTCAAAATATTTATAGGCTGTAAGGAAAACAATATTTCTTATAATGTGTCGTTGCCTGTGTCGTACAGTAATGGCAACCCCACATTCGCCACACGATATATTGAGGAATGTGTCACAAGTGCAGAAAACGGAGTTATTACATATGAAATGAAGTTCAAGCGTAATGCCCTTGCTACATATGCAGGTATAGATAGCCTTGATAAGATGTATCTCCGTGTGGTATTTGATGTGCGCAATGCACAAAATCCAAATTCTACTGTTGGCGAGCTTTGGTTTGGCTTTGATGTTGCGAATAATTCACCTATGCTTCAAAAATATTCTGCATCGCGCAATCGATTCCCACATGTAATTTTCTTTGATGAAACAATATATGTTGCAAAGGATATTGAGGTAGTGCCGCCTGCTGATAAGGTAGAAGCTCCCGGAACTGATGCACCTGTGACCGAGCCTCCCGTAACAGAGCCTGTTACGGAAAAGAAGGGCTGTGGCGCATCGCTTTCTCTTGTGGGGGTTGGTGCAATACTTTCTCTCACAGCGATTTTCTTCTTGAAGAAGAGAGAAGATTGAAGTGCTTTTCGAGAAAACTGTAAGAAAAGAGGACTTTTTATGAAAAAAATAATTTCTCTTGTGCTCTCTGTGATAATGCTTATGAGCCTTTTGGCAACCTGCATATCGGCAGCGAACTACGATATATATGAACTTGAGGACTACGGTCAGATGCACTATTATCTTGTTCCTGCCGCAACCGCACCTGTTTCTGACGGGGTGATAAATGAGGGTGAGTATGGTCAATACGGCCTCGCAGAAGAGGGAATGAAGACTATTCTTGATGATTATGATACAAGATTTTTCCGCAACGGCGCGTGCACAAACCTTGAATATTTTGATATTTATATGAATTACGATGCCCAGAATATTTATTTTGCGGCAAGAGTAAGAGACAAGGTAACCTCGCCTTGGGCAGACTGCCTTTGGCTTGTTCTCAAGATAGGTAATGACCTTGTACAGATATATATGCCCGAGGACGACTATACCCAGCCGCCCGAGGTGACGATAAACGGCTCGGCAAAAGGTACGGGACACGAGAGCATAGTTGCGTATGAGAAGACTACGGCGGCAGGCGAGCCTACTGTTTATGAGCTCACACTCAAGCGCTCTGCGTTTGCCAATGTTGACAAGATACTTGTTGCAGCTCACGCAGACGATGCGGCGGGACACAGACTTATTTATGGATTTGAAAATCTTGACACCCTTGAGGCGGCAAAGGTTCCTATGCTTGAAAATGGCATATACGGACATACAGTCCATTTCATAAATTCGCTTTCAAATCTCCCCGCAGGCAAGACAGCGGGAACACCTATTCAGGATATTCCCGATGAGTCTGAGATAGAGAAGCCCGAGGAGAAGCCTCTTGACTACGGTCCCCTCTTTAATCTCCAAAGCTACGGTCAGACTCATTACGATGTTGAGTATGGCGCGGCTATTGTTGACGGAACGATAAGCAAGGGTGAGTATTCACTTGCAGAGGAGGGGATGAAGCCCTCAAACGATTCCGCCGATAGAAGATTTTTTGCAAACGGAACAAGTAAGGAAATAAAGAATATAGATGTCTATGTGGCGCAGGATGACGAGTATCTCTATCTTGCCGCACGCTCGGAGGATACGAGTCATCAGGCATGGAGTGACTCGGTAATGTTCCTTATCGGCACCGTCATTGACGGAAAATATACACAGCTCAATATTTATAAGCCTTATGATGTTGTTGGTACAGACGGAAGATTTCAGCAGCAGCCCACTGAGTGTTGGATCGATGGTTCAAAGGTTGATTCCGACGAATATGTTGCAGAGCATTTCATGAATGTCAGCGGTGATGTTATTACCTATGAGGTAGCGGTCAAGCGCTCGGCCCTTGGAGAGGGCGTTGACAGACACCTCTTTGCAGCGTATCTTACAAGTGCAAATCAGGGAAGCGTTTGCTTCGCATTCAATAGTCCGGCTATTACCGTTGAAGCGCCTCCAATGGCCACCTCGATATATGGAAATGTTATCAACCTCAAGGCATCGGACATCGATCTTGACGCTCTTGCGGCAAGTGTTCCAGATGACGGATGGATGCTTACCGAATATGGACAGCTTCATCTTTACGCAGGCTCCACCGCAGGAAGTGCACCTAAGATTGACGGAAAGGTCAGCGACGGTGAGTATAATCTTGCAATAGAGGATATGCTTGTTGCAAATGATGAAAATGACGATAGATTTTTCCTTGTTGACAGATGTACCGATGTTGAGGGCTTTGACCTCTATTTCTCGCAGGACGAAAGATATGTATATATTGCGGCAAAGGTAAAGGATGCAAAGATCTCCACACATGACGCGCTTCGCTTGCAGATAGGAACAACTGCCGACACAAATGTATATAACGACATAGCATTCCGATATAACGACGGTGATACATATGTTATCAACACATTTGTTGAGGATGCAAGGAGCAGCTACACCGATGGTACTATAACATACGAGATAGCTCTTAAGAGAACCGCTCTTGCAGATTTCACGGGAATGGAAAATCTTGATAAGATCTACTTCAGAGCAACTATCTCAATGGGAGATGCCAACGGATTCCAGGGCGAGCTGTGGTTTGGCTTCAGCGTTCTCGGAAGCTCACCTCTCCTTTATAAGCACGAGGCAAAATTTGCGCGTTTTCCGCATGTTCTCTTTCTTTACGGAGAGGACGAGGAGGCTCCCGTATATCAGCCTTATGAGTATGTAAAGGGTGAGGAGATAGTCAAGCCAAACACCGATAATAAGCCTGACAACAATCCTGACAACAAGCAAGATGACAAGCCTAATGATGATACCGGTATTGACACAAACAAGCCGACAGCAGGCGAGTCTGATAACAAGCAGAGCGAGCCTGCAGAAAAAGATTCGGGATGTGGCGTATCACTCTCAGCTATAGGTGTTGTGATGCTTGCAATACTTGGCGGCTGTGCAGTGCTTGTAGGTAAAAAGAAAAACTAAAATGCAATAATTTGGGCGGCTTCATGAAAGCCGCCCTTCTTTTATAAAAAAATTATGCGAAGGTATTGACAAAACGGAAAAAAGAGAGTAAAATCAAGTAAAGCGTTGATAGGAAGCGGTACGGAGATAGCTTTTTCAGAGAGCCGTCGGTTGCTGTGAGACGGTAAGGTGCTCCGCTACTAAATCATCCTAGAGTCACCGTCGAAATCGCAAGAGAGTAGAACGGTGCGTGGTCTCGCGTTAAGAGAGCGCATATGTCAGTATGCAGTGAGTGGCCGTTATGGCAACAAGAGTGGTACCGCGGAGAAAGTTTGGTCTTCGTCTCTTATTTTGAGACGGAGATTTTTTGTTTTTGAAAGGAAAATGTTATGCTTACACTTGATAAGGTATATCAGGCATCATATGTACTTAAGGATGTAATAAGAGAGACTGCACTTATAGCATCTCCAAAGATAAATCCTGAATGTGAAGTCTATCTCAAGACCGAGAATCTGCAGGTAACAGGCTCGTTTAAGGTAAGGGGCGCGGGTTATATGATATCCCAACTTACAAGCGAGGAGAAGGCAAGAGGCGTTATCGCCTGTTCTGCAGGCAATCACGCACAGGGGGTGGCACTTGCCGCCGCTAAATATGGAATAAAGTCGATCATATGTCTGCCTGATGGCGCACCCATTTCAAAGGTAGAGGCTACCAAGAGCTATGGTGCTGAGGTGGTTATGGTGCCAGGTGTTTATGATGACGCATACAATTACGCGCTTAAGCTACGCGATGAGATGGGATATACCTTCGTGCATCCGTTTGATGATGACGATGTTATTGCAGGACAGGGAACTATCGGACTTGAGATACTAAATGAGCTCAAATCGCTTGATGCTGTCGTGGTACCGATAGGCGGCGGAGGACTTATTTCGGGAATTGCCTATGTAATAAAGCACCTTGCTCCTCATGTAAAGGTCTACGGTGTTCAGGCAAGCGGAGCTCCGAGTATGTACAACTCGATCAAGGATAATAAAATTGAGCGTCTTTCGGCGGTATCAACAATTGCAGACGGAATTGCAGTAAAGCAGCCGGGAGAAAATACCTTTGAGCTCTGCTCAAGGTATGTTGATGAGATAGTCACCGTTAGTGAGGATGAAATATCCACAGCTATACTTACACTTATTGAACAGCATAAGATGATATCCGAGGGCGCAGGTGCAGTTTCTGTGGCGGCGGTAATGTTTGATAAGCTTCCCGTGAAGAACAAAAAGGTTGTTTGCGTTGTGTCGGGCGGTAATATTGATGTTACGATACTTTCAAGAGTTATCGAGCGAGGACTTCTTACTTCAGGAAGAACCTGTAATCTCTGTATTGAGCTTATGGATAAGCCGGGACAGCTTCAGAAGGTATCAACAATAATTGCGGCGCTTGGTGCGAATGTTATTTCTGTACATCATGAGAGGGCGAGCGAGACAAAGGACATCAACGGATGCTTCCTGCGTCTTGTTCTTGAAACAAAGAATTATGAGCATATCAAGGATATCGTTCTCGCACTTGAAGCAGAGGACTTCAAAATAGTTTCATATTAAAGGAGAAAAGTCATGAGTGAAAAGGTATATACAAAAAATGCGCCCGAGGCAATAGGCCCTTACAGTCAGGCAGTAAAATGCGGAGGATTTGTATTCACCTCGGGACAGATAGCCATAAATCCCGCAACTTCCGAGGTTGAGGCAAAAACCATAGAGGAGCAGACAGAGCAGGTCTGCAAAAATCTTTCTGCCGTTCTTGAGGCGGCGGGAAGCTCACTTGAAAAAGTGATAAAAACTACATGCTTTCTTGCCGAGATGACAGACTTTGCGGCGTTTAATGGGATATACGCAAAATACTTCACCTCAAAGCCTGCTCGCTCTTGCGTAGCGGCAAAGGCACTTCCAAAGGGCGTGCTTGTTGAGGTAGAGGTCATAGCAGAGATGTAATATAGTATTATTATATATATTAATTAAAATTCGTCGTGAAAAAAAGACAAAACTGTCAGATTGCACACATTTTTAAAAATATTTTTATTTATATTGACAAAGGGAATTTTTCGTGGTAAAATACTAATAATTACTAATAAAAGCGATAAAGGGAATAAGTAGCTTGATGTACATTTTCAGAAACCTGACGGGTGATGCGAGTCAGGACTGTGCGCAGGTGAAACTCCTCCCCGAGCTTCTGCCCGAAGACAGTGGTTGCGTAGGCGCAGACGGAATGTCACCGTTATCAAAGACAGCGTCACTGTTAGGTGAAGTGAGAGGTGGCTGAATTGTTCAGCAAAAAGAGTGGTACCGCAGAGTTCTATATGACCTTTGTCTCTTAATTGAGATAAAGGTCTTTTTTGCTTTTATTATAGCCGAATTTATGCTCCGTACATACGGAAAACAGGAGGAAGAAATGATACTTAACGGTTCGGAAATACTTGTAAATGTTCTGCTTGAGGAAGGTGTTGACACTGTCTTCGGATATCCGGGTGGAGCGGTGCTTAATATATATGACGCACTTTACAAGTATAGCGACAGGATAACACATTATATGACTGCTCATGAGCAGGGGGCGGCACACGCCGCAGACGGATATGCAAGAGCAACGGGCAAGACAGGTGTTGTTATTGCAACCAGCGGTCCGGGTGCTACAAATCTCGTAACGGGAATTGCAACCGCATATATGGATAGCGTGCCCATGGTAGCTATCACGGGTAATGTGGCAACACCTCTTATCGGATGCGACAGCTTTCAGGAGGTCTACATAGCAGGTATTACGATGCCGATAACCAAGCACAATTTTGTGGTAAGAAAGGTAGAGGAGCTTGCCGATACTCTCCGTCAGGCATTTGAGATAGCCGCAAGCGGCCGTCCGGGTCCTGTGCTTGTTGATATACCCAAGGATGTCACGGCAAACAAGACAAGCTATGAGCCTATGGAGGCAAAGAAAATAGAAAGAAGCACAGACATCTCGGGAGATGTTGAGGAGATTGCAGAGCTTATAAATCGCTCCGAGCGTCCCTTCATATATTTTGGTGGTGGAGTAAAGCTTTCAGGCGCGTCGGATGAGCTTCGTGAGCTTATAGAGCTTGCCGATATTCCTGCAGCATATACGCTTATGGCGGCAGGTGTCCTTGGCTATGGTGAGAGAAATAATCTCGGACTTATGGGAATGCATGGCGCATATTCGGCAAACAGTGCAGCAAACAGAAGCGATCTTATGCTTGCTATCGGTACACGATTTAGTGACAGAGTCGCGCTTAATGTAAATAAGTTCGGTCATAATTCAAAGATAGTTCATATAGACATAGACCCGAGTGAGATAAACAAGATAATAGTAGCTGATTACAGTATTGTCGGTGATGTCAAGGCAGTATTGCGCGAGCTTCTCAAGTATGTAAAGCCCGCAAAGCGCGATGCTTGGCACGCGAAAATTGAAAAGTGGAGGCGCGACGATTATCATCCCGAGGACAGCGATGAGGTCTTGAGGCCTCACACTGTTATAAGAACTGCTTGTAACCACGCAGGAGAGGACGCGATATATGTCACCGATGTCGGTCAGCATCAAATGTGGGCGGCACAGTATTTGCGCCATGTAAAGCCGAGGAATTTCCTTACAAGCGGTGGCCTTGGCACAATGGGCTATGGCTACGGCGCGGCGATAGGTGCAAAGATAGCCTGTCCCGATGTCCCGGTTATACACTTTACCTCTGACGGCTCCTTCCATATGAATATGAATGAGGTGTGTACAGCGGTAAGCTATAAGGTGCCTGTTATAACTGTAATTCTTAACAATGCCGTTCTCGGTATGGTAAGACAGTGGCAGGGAGCATTTTATGACAGACGCTTCTCGTCAAGTGAGCCCGAAAGAGTTACCGACTATGTAAGGGTGGCAGAGGCATTCGGTGGTGCAGGCTTCAGATGTAAGACTCCTGCTGAGTTTGACGAGGCTATGCAGAAGGCAATGAGTATGACAGGCCCAGTATGGATAGAGTGCATTATTGACCGCGAGGAAAAGGTGCTTCCAATGATTCCCTCGGGTGGCACAGTCCACGACACCATTTTCAGATAAGGAGGATTATAGAATGAAAAAGCAATGTATGGTTCTTCTTGTTGACAATAATGCGGGTGTTCTTGCAAGAATTTCCTCGCTCTTTATGCAGAGAGGATTTAATATTGATTCGCTTACAGTTTCATCTACCGATAACCCGAAAATATCAAGGATAACGGTAACCGCAACGGGTGATGCAAGAACCTTCAGCCAGATAATGAAGCAAACGGCAAAGCTTGTAGAGGCAAGACTCGTTTTCTCGGTGGAGCCCTTTGTCAGCCTTATCCGTGAGCTTCTTTTGGTAAAATTTTCAACCGAGAATACAGACTCCGAGCGACTCAAGAGTATAATTGACGATTACGGAGCAAAGATAGTGGATATTTCAAGCGGATGCTTTGTGGCAGAGCTTACAGGAGATCCCGACAAGATAGATGATTTTCTTGATGCGGTAAAGCCCTATAAGATGCTTGAAATGTGCCGCACGGGAGCTACTGCGCTTGAGCGAGGCAAGGTCTCGTACGATATTGATTAAAATAATTTTTAAGGAGATATAAAAAAATGATAACCAAGTATTATGATACCGATTGTGATCTTTCGTTGCTTGACGGCAAGACAGTTGCAGTAATTGGCTTTGGAAGCCAGGGACATGCACATTCTATGAACCTCGCAGAGAGCGGAGTTAATGTTGTTGTAGGACTTCGTAAGGGAAGCGGACATTGGCAGAAGGCTGCTGATTTTGCAGCTGCACACAAGAACTTCCAGGTTATGGAGGTTGAGGATGCTGCAAAGGCGGCTGACATAGTTATGATGCTCGTTCCCGATGAGCTCGCAGCTGACATCTATAATAAGCAGGTCGCTCCCCACATGAAGGATGGCGATGTACTTATGTTTGCTCACGGCTTTAACATTCATTTCAATTTCATTCAGCCCGCAAAGAATATTGATGTTATTATGGTTGCCCCCAAGGGCCCCGGACATACTGTAAGAAGTCAGTATCAGGAGGGCAAGGGTGTTCCCAGCCTTATCGCTATCCATCAGGACTACACAGGCAAGGCTAAGGAGTATGCTCTTGCTTACGCTTGCGGAATCGGTGCAGGCCGTGCAGGTATCCTTGAGACAAGCTTCAGAGAGGAAACAGAGACCGACCTCTTCGGTGAGCAGGCAGTTCTTTGCGGCGGAGTTACCGAGCTTATGAAGGCAGGCTTTGACACTCTCGTTGAGGCAGGCTATGAGCCCGAGATGGCATACTTTGAGTGTATCCATGAGATGAAGCTCATAGTTGACCTTATCAACAATGGCGGATTTGCTATGATGAGATACTCTATCTCCAATACCGCAGAGTACGGTGACTACAGAACAGGTAAGAGACTTATCACCGAGGAGACAAGAAAGGAAATGAAGAAGGTCCTTTCTGAAATTCAGGATGGAACCTTCGCATCCGAGTTTATGCAGGAGTTCTCAGCAGGACGCAAGGCAAAATTCCTTGCAACTCGCCGCAAGGAGTCGGAGCATAAGCTTGAACAGACCGGTGCAGAGCTCCGCAAGATGATGTCTTGGCTTAAGAAGTAAAATTAAATTATAGGATTCGGGGCATTGCCCCGAATCCTCAAAAATAAGGAGGGGATAGTATGTTGATGGCAGTAAATGTTGGAAATTCAAGGATCTCTATAGGCTTTTTCAGGGAAGAAACTTGTGATCTTATTGCAAAATTCAAGATAGCCACCGATATAAACAAGACCTCCGACGAATATCTTGCTCTTATAAGAGCGGTCGTAAGAGAGGAGAAGATTGAGTGTGAGGAAATATCGGGCTGTATATTTTCCTCTGTCGTTCCGCAGCTTACGGCAACAGTTTGCGATACACTCGCAAGATTTACGGGTAAACAGCCTCTTTCGGTAGGCCCCGGACTTAAAACGGGCTTCCCCATAAAGATAGACACCCCCTCTGAGCTTGGCGCCGACATTGTCGCAAATACAGCGGCAGTTCGAAAGAGTACGGCGAGGGCTTCGGTAGTAGTTGATATGGGAACTGTTACAACAGTTTCGGCAATAAACGCAAAGGGAGAGTATGTGGGCTGTTCGATACTCGCGGGAGTGCAGATATCCCTTGATGCCCTCCACGGAAGAACGGCACAGCTCCCGAATGTAATGCTTATGACGCCGACGCGCGCTATAGGTAAGAATTCGCAGGAATCGGTGCGTTCGGGTGTTATTCTCGGTCACGCAATTTTGCTTGACGGAATGATAGAGCGCTTTGCAAGGGAGATGAGGAGTCAGCCCGACGAATTGTCGCTTTTTGCCACGGGAGAATATGCGCTTCCGGTGATAAAGGAGTGTAAGAGGAATTTTGTATATGACGAGGACCTCACACTCAAGGGATTGTATTATCTCTATAAGAATAATATTTAAGCTTGATAATAACGGCTCTGCCGATTATTATAAATTTTAAGCGCCGTACCCATGCGGACGGCAGCATTGGGTGAAAGTCCCGAAGGAAGGAACAATCTATGTTCAAAGCTTTTTCATTTAAGACAGCACTTTTGGCTGTACTTTTTGTTTGAGGAGGGAATAGATATGAGTACAAATACCCGAAACTCAAGAATACTTTATATGGTCGAGCTTGCAATGCTTTCCGCGCTTATTGTGGTTTTGCAGTTCGTAGGCTCATTTTTAACGGGATTTACGGGACTTCCGATGTCGCTCGTTCTTATTCCTATCGTAGTAGGAGCATTTCACCTTGGTCCCAAAGCGGGAGCTTTTCTTGGCGGTGTTTTCGGTCTTATGACCGTTATAATGGGATTTTCGGGTGCAGATGCATTTACAAATATCCTGTTTAACAATTTTGGAACCCTTAAAATGATTATTTGCGTTGTTCTTTGCTTTGCAAAGGCTATCGGCGCAGGTCTTGGTGCGGGGCTTATATACAAGGGACTTAACAAGATATTCAAGGGCAAAAAGTTAACGCTTTCAACTATCCTTGCATCTGTATCGGCACCTGTGATCAATACCGGACTTTTCGTTATTGCCATGCTTTTATTTTTCTTTAACGATATGGCGGCGATTCAGACTTCGCTCGGTATGGCAACCGTTACACCCTCTTTCAAGTTTATTTTTCTCGTACTTGCGGGCTGGAATTTCGTTTCCGAGTTTTTGATAAATCTTATCGTTTCTCCCGCAGTTGCAAGAATGGTAGATGTATTTAAGAAAAGAAAATAATTCATTAGTTTGAAAGGAATTTTATTATGGCACTTCGTTCCACAAATGTAACAAAGGGCGCAGAAAGAGCGCCTAACAGAAGCCTTTTTTATGCGATGGGATATACAAAGGAGGAGCTTGAGCGCCCCCTTATCGGTGTTGTTAGCGCGCATAGTGAGATAGTGCCTGGACATATACATCTTGATAAGATAGCAGATGCCGTAAAGGCAGGCATCAGAATGGCGGGAGGCACACCTGTACTTATACCTGCTATCGGTGTATGTGACGGTATAGCTATGGGACATATTGGAATGAAGTATTCGCTTGCCTCCCGTGAGCTTATCTGCGATAGCGTTGAGACGATGACTATGGCGCATCAGCTTGACGGACTTGTTCTCGTTCCCAACTGCGATAAGATAGTTCCCGGAATGGTAATGGCGGCAGTAAGAATGAATGTTCCTGCCGTTGTCTGCTCGGGCGGACCTATGCTCGCAGGTACATATGACGGCGAGGAGGTCAGCCTCTCAAAGATGTTTGAGGCGGTTGGTGCTTACAAGGCAGGAATGATAGACTCGTGCAAGCTTGAGGAGTGCGAGCAGGGAGTATGTCCCGGCTGCGGCTCTTGCGCGGGAATGTACACCGCGAACTCTATGAACTGCCTATGCGAAGCAATAGGTATCGCGCTTCCCGGAAACGGAACTATCCCCGCAGTTTCAAACAAGAGAATAATGCTCGCAAAGCATGCGGGTATGGCAATTATGGAGCTTGTCGAGAAGAATATCACGGCAAGAGACATTATAAACGAAAGATCTATCACTAACGCTCTTGCTTGCGATATGGCACTCGGATGCAGCTCAAACAGCGTGCTTCATCTGCTTGCTATCGCAAACGAGGCGGGCGTTCCGCTTGATCTTAACCTTTTCAACAAGATGAGTGAAAAGACACCTAATCTTTGTCATCTCGCACCAGCAGGACCTACTCATATGCAGGATCTTGATGCGGCAGGCGGCATCAGAGCCGTTCAGGCAGAGCTTCTTTCCGCAGGACTTCTTGACGGAGAAGCACTGACAGTTACAGGCAAGACAGTTGCCGAAAATGTGGCAGGTGCAAGAATACTTGATACAAAGTCAATAAGACCGATATCCGACCCATACAGTAAGACGGGAGGAATACAGATACTCTGGGGAAATATCGCTCAGAATGGTTGCGTTGTTAAGAGAAGCGCGGTCGCTCCCGAGATGCTTTGCCACGAGGGGCCGGCAAGAGTATTTAATTCCGAGGACGAGGCTATTGCAGCTATATATAATGGCAAGATAGTTGACGGAGATGTAGTGGTTATCCGTTACGAGGGTCCCAAGGGCGGTCCCGGAATGCGAGAAATGCTCAATCCTACAAGTGCACTTGCAGGTATGAAGCTTGATAAGACAGTTGCGCTTATCACAGACGGGCGTTTTTCCGGTGCATCCCGTGGCGCATCTATAGGACATGTATCTCCCGAGGCGGCAGACGGCGGAAATATTGCGCTTATTGAGGAGGGAGACATAATTTCTATTGATATTCCCGGCGCTTCAATAAATGTGCTTGTCAGCGATGAGACGCTTGGAGAACGCCGCGCCGGATATGTTGCTCCCGAGCCCAATATCAAGACAGGCTGGCTCTCTCGCTATGCAAGATATGTCAGCGGAGCCGATACAGGCGCAGTGATGAAATAATTTTTGAAAGGCTTGCAGATGAATAACACAAATAAGTATACAAGACAGTATTTTCCCGCTCCCGCGACATCGGCTAAATGGGCGGAACGAAATTATATATCAAAGGCTCCTGCGTGGTGCTCTGTAGACTTGCGTGATGGAAATCAGGCACTTATGATACCTATGAGCCTTGAGGAGAAGCTTGAATTTTTCAAGCTCCTCGTAAAGATAGGCTTCAAGGAGATAGAGGTAGGATTTCCTGCCGCATCGGATACAGAATATAATTTTCTCCGCACACTTATTGAGAAGAAGCTTATTCCCGATGATGTGACCGTTCAGGTGCTTACACAGTCAAGAGAGCATATAATCAAAAAGACCTTTGAGAGCCTCAAGGGAGCAAAAAAAGCAGTGGTGCATCTTTATAATTCCACTTCTGTAGCACAGCGCGAGCAGGTATTTAAAAAGTCAAAGCAAGAGATAATAGACATTGCTGTTTCGGGTGCTGAGCTTTTCAATAAATACAAGAATGATCTTGGAGTTGACTATACCTTTGAGTATTCTCCCGAGTCCTTTACCTGTACAGAGCCCGAGTTTGCCCTTGAGGTGTGTAATGCGGTGCTTGATGTTTGGAAGCCCACGGCAGAGAATAAGGTAATAATCAACCTTCCCGTAACGGTACAGGTATCAATGCCTCATGTTTACGCAAATCAAGTTCAGTATATAAACGATAATCTCAAATATCGTGAAAATGTAATAATCTCGCTCCATCCCCACAATGACAGAGGCTGTGCCGTTGCAGACGCAGAGCTTGGTCTTCTTGCGGGCGGTGACAGAATAGAGGGAACGCTTTTCGGTAACGGAGAGAGAACTGGTAATGTTGATATTGTTACCCTTGCCCTTAATATGTACTCGCAGGGTGTTGACCCAGGACTTGATTTCTCGGATATGCCCTCTGTCACCGAGCTTTATGAAAAGGTAACAAGAATGCATGTCTATGACCGCACACCTTATGCGGGTAAGCTTGTATTCGCGGCATTCTCGGGCTCACATCAGGATGCTATAGCAAAGGGTATGAAGTGGAGAGAGGATCATTCCTGTCGCTATTGGACAGTACCTTATCTTCCCATTGACCCACAGGATGTCGGCAGAGAATACGAAACAGATGTTATACGCATCAACTCGCAGTCTGGAAAGGGCGGCATCGGTTATCTTCTTGAGCACTTCTTTGGATATTCTATTCCTCTCGCTATGCGTGAGACCGTAGGATATGCTATTAAGGGTGTTTCGGATTATACCCATAAGGAGCTTTCGCCCGAGGAGGTGCATAACGAATTTGAAAGGGAATTCGTAAATATCTGCACCCCCATAAAGCTTGATGATTACCACTTCGTAAGAGCCACCGATAAGATGAAGGCGATTCTTACAATAGAGGTAAACGGAGAGGTGAAGGATATTTCCGCATACGGAAACGGACGACTCGATGCGGTCAGCAATGCGCTCAAGAAGTTACTTGACATTGACTATTCAAACCTCACATATACAGAGCACGCCCTCACAGCAGAATCAAGCTCAAAGGCTGTTACCTATGTCAGCATAACCTTTGCAGACGGAAAGGTAAGCTGGGGAGTAGGTGTGCATGACGATATTATCTCGGCATCTATTAACGCTTTGGTATCGGCAATAAACAGAAAGCTTGTAGCGGAAAATTGATCATAAAGGGAGACATTTCAAAATGGCAATGACGATGACACAAAAAATACTTGCGCATCATGCTGGACTTGAGTCGGTGAGAGCAGGACAGCTTATTATGGCAAAGCTTGACCTTGTTCTTGGAAATGACATAACCTCGCCGGTTGCGATAAACGAGTTCCATAAAAATGGCTTCACAGATGTTTTTGACAAATCTAAAATTGCGATGGTCATGGATCACTTTGCACCAAACAAAGATATAAAGGCGGCCCAGCAATGCAAGCAGTGCCGTACATTTGCAAAAGCATTTTCCATTGAAAATTACTTTGATGTGGGAGAGATGGGAATTGAACATGCGCTGCTTCCCGAAAAGGGGCTTGTAGCTCCCGGAGAGTGCGTTATCGGAGCTGACTCGCACACCTGTACCTACGGAGCTCTCGGAGCTTTTTCAACGGGTGTGGGAAGCACCGATATGGCAGCTGGAATGGCAACAGGCAAGGCGTGGTTTAAGGTTCCTTCGGCTATAAAATTCAACCTTACAGGAGCTCTTCAGGAGAAGGTGTCAGGTAAGGATGTAATTCTTTACATAATCGGTAAGATAGGCGTTGACGGCGCGCTTTATAAGTCAATGGAGTTCACGGGAGAGGGACTTAAGTCGCTCTCTATTGATGACAGACTCTGTATGGCAAATATGGCGATAGAGGCAGGCGCAAAGAACGGAATATTTGAGGTTGACGAGGTAACTCTTGCCTATGTTGGTGAGCGTGTAAGCCGTGAATACAAGATTTTTGCAGCCGATCCCGATGCAGAGTATGACGAGGTTATTGACATTGACCTTTCGGCAATAGAGCCTACAGTAGCTTGCCCTCATCTTCCCGAGAATACGAAGAATGCGCGTGACCTTGCCGAGATAAAGCCCGATCAGGTCGTTATCGGATCCTGCACAAACGGCAGAATTTCCGATATGCGCGCAGCGGCAGAGATTATGCGCGGCAAGCATGTGGCTGACGGCATAAGATGTATAATCATTCCCGCAACGCAGAAGATATACAAGGAATGTATCAAGGAAGGCTATATAGACATATTTATAGACGCGGGATGTGTTGTCTCAACCCCCACCTGCGGGCCCTGCCTTGGAGGATATATGGGAATTCTCGCAGAGGATGAAATAGCGGTTGCAACCACAAACCGCAATTTTGTGGGTCGTATGGGACATGTGACCTCAAAGATATACCTTGCCAGCCCTGAGGTTGCGGCGGCAACGGCAATTATGGGTCATATATGTGATCCCAGAGAGCTTTGATAGGAGGCAGATATGATAAGTAACGGAACAGTTCATAAGTACGGTGATAATGTTGATACCGATGTAATTATCCCCGCGCGCTATCTTAACACTGCTGACCACAAGGAGCTTGCAGCTCACTGTATGGAGGATATCGACAAGGAGTTTGTGAAGAAGGTAAAGGACGGAGACATAATAGTCGGCGGTGCTAACTTTGGGTGTGGCTCGTCGCGTGAGCATGCACCTATTGCTATCAAGAATTCAGGTGTCTCCTGCGTTATCGCAGCAACCTTTGCGAGAATCTTCTACAGAAACTCGATAAACATAGGACTGGCTATTCTCGAGTGCCCTGAGGCAAGTGAGAGAATAGAGAACGGAGATGAGGTGTCTATCAATTTCGATACGGGTGTCATCACCAACCTCACTAAAAACGAGACTTACAAGGCAGAGCCTTTTCCCGAGTTCGTCAAGAAAATAATAGCCTCCGACGGACTTCTTAATTCAATCAAGAAAGCGTGAAAATATGAAAAAGAATGTAACTGTGCTTCGCGGCGACGGAATAGGCCCCGAGATAGTAAGCGAAGCAATAAAGGTGCTTGATGCGGTAGCAAAGAAGTACTCGCACGAGTTCGAATATACCGAGGTCGACATCGGCGGATGCTCGATTGATAAATTCGGTGTGCCGATAACAGAGGAGGGAATGGCAAAGTGCAAGAGCGCTGACAGTGTATTGCTCGGCGCCGTTGGCGGTCCCAAGTGGGACGGCGTTGACCCTTCTATCCGTCCCGAAAAGGCGCTTCTTGCAGTTCGCAAGGAACTGAATCTTTTCGCAAATCTTCGACCCACAAAGCTTTTCCCTCAGCTTGCTGACTCTTCTCCCTTGAAGCAGGAGATAGTTGGCGACGGAATTGACCTTATGATAGTCCGTGAGCTCACGGGTGGCATTTATTTCGGTGCAAGACGCACCGAGACAGTTGACGGTGAGAAGATTGCAACAGATGAGATGACTTATTCGGAGCATGAAATAGAGCGCATCGGCCGCGTTGCCTTTGAGAGTGCAAGAAAGCGCGGAGGCAGACTCGCCTCTGTTGATAAGGCAAATGTGCTTGATTCCTCAAGGCTTTGGCGTTCAACTATGCACCGTCTTGCGGAGGAATACCCCGATGTTGAGTATAGCGATATTCTCGTTGATAATACCGCAATGCAGCTTATAAAGAACCCCTCGCAGTTTGATGTCCTTGTTACCGAGAATATGTTTGGTGATATTCTTTCCGATGAGGCAAGCATGCTGACGGGCTCTATAGGCATGATGCCCTCGGCATCCCTTTCTGATACCACTCTTGGTATGTATGAGCCTATTCACGGCTCGGCACCCGATATTGCGGGAATGGATATTGCAAACCCCATAGGCACTATAATGTCTGCGGCAATGATGCTCCGTTATTCCTTTGATATGGCGGCAGAGGCTGACGCTATTGAGGCGGCAGTTAATAAGGCACTTGATGACGGATACAGAACGGGTGACATTATGCAGGACGGATGCAAAAATGTAAAATGCTCCGAGATGGGAAGCATAATTGCGGCAAATATTTGAAAGCGAGGAAGAGAAAATGCTTGATATAAGATACGAGCTTGTTGAAAAAAGAAAAGAAAGACCTGATGAAAATAAGCTTGGTTTTGGAAAACATTTCACAGACCATATGTTCATTATGGACTATACCGAGGGAAAGGGCTGGCACGACGCGAGAATAGTTCCTTACGGACCTCTCACACTTGACCCCGCGTGTATGGTCTTCCACTACGCACAGGAGATGTTTGAGGGACTTAAGGCATACAGAACGCCCGACGGAAAGATACAGCTTTTCAGACCCGACAAGAATATTGAGAGAATGAATAACACAAATGACCGTCTGTGTATCCCGAGACTTGACCCTTCCGATGTTCTTGACGCAATAAAGGCACTTGTTGCCACCGAGGAGGACTGGGTCCCCTCTGTTGAAGGCACATCGCTTTATATAAGACCCTTCATAATTGCTACAGATGTTCAACTTGGCGTTCACCCCTCGCACACCTATAAGTTTATGATAATCCTTTCTCCCGTTGGCGCTTACTATGCCGAGGGAATAAAGCCTGTAAAGATATTCGTGGAGAACGAGTATGTAAGAGCAGTAAGAGGCGGGACGGGCTTTGCAAAGGTGGGCGGAAACTACGCGTGCTCGCTTATCGGACAGAAAAAGGCAGAGGAAATGGGTTATTCGCAGGTGCTTTGGCTTGACGGTATCGAACACAAGTATATCGACGAGGTCGGCGCGATGAATGTATTCTTCGTGATAGACGGAAAAGTTGTTACTCCTTCTCTTAGCGAGGGAAGTATTCTGCCCGGAGTTACAAGAAACTCCTGCATACACCTTCTTCGCGAGATGGGATACACTGTTGAGGAAAGAAAGCTCTCTATTGACGAAGTAGAGAAGGCATATTCCGAGGGCAAGCTTAACGAGGCATTCGGCACAGGAACAGCGGCAGTTGTTTCTCCGATGGGACTTCTTGATAATGGCAAGGAAAAGATGATAATCAATAACCAGGAGATAGGTCCCATAGCGCAGAAGCTCTATGACACTCTCACCTCTATTCAGTGGGGTAAGACCGAGGATAAATACGGTTGGACAGTCAAGGTTAAATAATAAAAAGCCACAGGCGTTTTTGCCTGTGGCTTTTTACTTGTTTACAAATTAGGGAAAGTATGGTATAATAAATATAGCAAATTGTTGGAGGAATGAAATGGTTGTTTTATACATATTTCTGCTTCTTTTAGTTGTTTCACTTGTGCTGTGGCCATATATAAGAATTGTCTTTCTGCGTTGGCACATAGTTCATAAATTAGAAAAGCTCTGCCGCAAGGGGGACATGGAGCTTGAGATATTAAATAATAAATATGCCTTTGCCAAGAATGAGCGTGCGGAATTTGACCTTGTTATTACAGTAGGAAGCACGGTTATTCCCATAAAGCTGTATTCCTCATTTATGCCTCACTCGGTGCTCTACTTTGATGCAACGGGAAGGGGACAAATAAGGCAGAAATGCCGTGAACCGCTTTCGGCAGACGGTGAGAGGGCAGAGAGGGTCATTAAACAGGCAACAAAGCTTCCAATAATAAAGGCAAGGCGAGAGACACCTAAAAAGGTAAAGCTTTTTCCTGTTTTTCTCAATGAGCCGAGCTTTGATTCGGTAAGACTTTGCGATGCTTCGTCGCAAAAGGAGCTTCTTGGCACAGAGCATCTGGCGTGTGGTGCACATTGGATGCGTGCATCAATGCTTTTGTCACTACTAAACTCCCATATATTACGAAAGAGCAGGGGAGCAGACGAAAATAAATAAGATTGTCAAAAAATGCAAGGCGGTAGGATATGCTTGATTTGGAATTTTACAGAGGAAAGAGAGTTTTCGTAACAGGACACACGGGCTTTAAGGGCGCGTGGCTTTGTCGCGTGCTCATAAGAGCAGGCGCCTCTGTATTTGGATATTCTCTTGAGCCGCCTACAAACCCGTCACTTTATGAGCTTTCGGGCATAGAAGGGCAAATGACCTCATATATCGGGGATATAAGAGACCTTGCTTATCTTAAGGAGTGCTTTGACAGGGCGCGCCCTGAGATAGTTTTTCATCTTGCTGCCCAGCCCATAGTTCGTGAGGGATATAAAGCTCCGCGAGAAACCTACGAGACAAATGTTATGGGCGCAGTTAATATTCTTGAGTGTATAAGGCTTTCGGATACAGTAAGATCCTTTTTAAATGTCACAACCGACAAGGTGTATAAAAATAACGAGGACGGAAGGGGGCATTGTGAGGATGACGAGCTGTGTGGATACGACCCATATTCAAACAGTAAATCCTGCTCTGAACTGGTCACATACAGTTATAAAAGTTCTTTCTTTGCCGATGGGCATGTTGCAATATCAACTGCTAGAGCAGGGAATTCTATCGGTGGCGGCGATTTTGCCGCAGACAGAATAATTCCTAATTGCGTAAAGGCGGTAACAGAGGATCAAACCATAGCGGTGCGAAATCCCCATTCGGTGCGCCCCTATCAGCATGTGCTTGAGGCTATCTTTGCCTATCTTATGATAGCGGCTCTTCAATATGAAAATAGCGAAAATTCAGGAAACTATAATATAGGTCCCGAGAGATGTGATTGCCTTGAAACGGGTGCTCTGGTTGATATATTTTGCAAATATTGGGGAGAGGGAGCGAGATGGGTAAGGTGTCCCGATAGCGGACCTCGCGAAACGAAGCTTTTGATGCTTGATTGCAAAAGGCTTAAAAGCACATTTTCATGGTCCCCTGTGTGGACTTCTGACGATGCTATAAAATATACGGTTGAGTGGTTCCATACCTATCTCAACGGAGAAGATATTGTGCTTTGCCAAGAGAAGCAGATAGACGCATTTACATCTGCATGTGCTTGGCTGAAAAAATAAAAAAGCAGAGGCTATTGCCTCTGCTTTTTGTTATTTTTTGAACATTCCGTTTGACAGCGCAGGCATAAGGGTTTCGTCTATCAGCTTGTCTATCGACTCATCGTCCATGCCCTCAAATATAGCACGAAGGCCGATGAAGTTTGATATTCCCATAAGCATATATGCAAGTGTTGCAGTATCCTCTGAAACCATCTCTCCCTCGTCTCGCTCAAGTGCGTGGATATAACTTTTTGCGAAGGACTCATAATAGTCCGAAAATATCTTTGAATCAACTGCAAGGCTACCCCAAATTATGTTATATACATGTGGGTTGTTTACCGAGTATTTAACAAAGCAGCGGATACCCTCGCGCTCCTTCTCATATCTTGTTTTGCAGCCCTTTATGCTATCGGCAAGTGCATTCTTGATCTCAACTTCGTACCGTTGAATAAGACATCGGTAAAGGGCGGTTTTTGTATCAAAATATATGTAAAATGTGCCGGTTGCTATCTTTGCGCGCTTGCATATATCGGAGATAGAGGTTTCATAGAAGCCTGTCTCAACAAAAAGCTGCTCTGCAGCACTGATTATTTGGTTCATTTTGGTTAAGCCAAGCTGAGTTTTTGGGAGGTGTACTCCCGAGATTTCTACATTTATTTTAATCATTCTATTATCCTTTACAAAAATATGAGAATATTATAACATTTGTTCTGTCATTTTGCAAGAGTATTATATAAATTTTTCATTTATTTTTCACAAATGTTTGTTTTTTAACGAATTATTTTTAGTTAATTATTGCCATTTATATGTAAATATTATATTATATAAGCAGAGAAAACATGAACATTATTCATGCTTTATGAAGGAGGAAAATAAAATGACATTCAGCGAACTTAAGCTATGCAGGTTGCACCTGTTCTTGCAATATTTGATAAAGGTGATGCTGCTATGATGACGGCTATATGGGATGCTATGATCTATACCGTAAATAAGCCTACCCGTGAGCAGAATGATCTTTGGATGGCAGAGACTCTCAAGCAGAGAAATCTCGTTGACCTTGATTGGGCGCTCACAACGCTCAATATGTCTGACGAAGCACCCCCCTATGGCATGGGTGATGGGACGATAAAGAACATAAAATGTCCCGTTGCACTTACAATGGGTGAAAAGGAAGTAGTGGTACCCGATTACATGGTACTTGATAACTACAACGCACTCGGCGAACTTGCAACACTTTTGCCCTACGAGAACTGCGGACATTCACCTATGGTTGATTGTCTCGACAGACTTGCAAAGGATGTAGTGGACTTTTTCAGTAAATAAAATAAAGGCACTGCACTGCAGTGCCTTTTGCTTGATAGACGGAAAAATGCAATTTGCAAAAAACACTTGAATGTATTGTCAAGGTGTGGTATAATTAAATAAATAAAAAATGAGAGGCAGGGATAATATGCCCCAGACAACAGAATCTCTTGAGATGTATCTTGAGAATATACTTGTGCTTGAAAGCTCAAAGGATCAGGTGCGATCTATTGATGTAGCCCATAGAACAGGTTACTCAAAGCCAAGCGTAAGCCGCGCTATGAAGCTTCTTGTAAATGACGACTGTATAGAGATAGATGCAGACGGTCATATCAAGCTCACCCCAAAGGGCAGAGAAATAGCGACCAAGATATTTGAGCGCCACAAGGTGATAAGTGCTTTCTTTATGTCTATCGGTGTCAGCGAACAGACGGCATCAGACGATGCGTGCAGAATTGAGCATGTAATAAGTGATGAGACTTTTGAGGCACTTCGCAAGCATATAGATAAAAAATAATTAAAAGGCCATCGGATTTCCGATGGCCTTTTTTAATAGATTATATTTTCGGCATAAATTTTCTAAAAGTTGTTGACAAATATATAAAAAGTGAGTATAATGCTTGTATAAACCAAAGATTAAGAGTAGTAGCCTTGAATTTTCGTTTTCAGAGAGCCGCCGTGGGTGTGAGTGCGGTATCGGAAGCCTGGTGAATGGACTTAAGAGGGCGGAGCGAGAAGCGAGAGCTTGTTAGTAGCCGACGGGAGCCTTATCCGTTATCAACAGGGATGCATATTTGTGCATAAAGAGTGGGCGAATTTGCCAAGCCGGGTGGTACCGCAGGATGTTTCCTGTCCCTGTTTTCAGGGGCGGGTTTTTGTTTTTTTGGAGGAAAATTTTATGATGCTTCTTGACAGACGATGGCAAGTCTTAAGGTGACTTACTAAATAAAATAAATTTTTAATACTTAAGGAGAAAAATTATGAAATTAGGTAATATAGATTTTGATACTTATTTTGCAAGCTATCCTGATAAAGAGGGCTATTTTGGCGCATATGGTGGCTGTTATGTTTCAGATGAGCTGAAGGCGGCTATGAAAGAGATCACCGATGCTTATTTTTCAATCTGTCAGTCGCGTAAGTTTATCAGCGAGCTTCGTAGAATACGCAAGGAATTTCAGGGCAGACCGACACCTATAAGCCATCTTGAGAGGCTCTCAAACTCGCTCGGTAATGTTCAGCTTTACGCAAAGCGTGAGGATCTCAACCACACGGGTGCGCATAAACTCAATCACTGTATGGGCGAGGCACTTCTTGCAAAGTATATGGGTAAGAAGAAGGTTATTGCCGAGACGGGCGCAGGCCAGCACGGAGTTGCACTTGCAACTGCGGCGGCATATTTCGGGCTTGAGTGCGACATTTATATGGGTAGCGTTGACATCGCTAAGCAGGCGCCAAATGTTGCGAGAATGAAGATACTTGGTGCTAATGTAGTTGAGGTTACTCATGGACTTGCAACCCTTAAGGAAGCAGTTGATGCGGCATTTGAGGCATACGCAAGAGAGTATAAGGACGCAATATACTGCATTGGTTCGGTAGTTGGTCCTCACCCCTTTCCTATGATGGTAAGAGACTTCCAACAGGTAGTCGGAATTGAGGCAAGAGAGCAGTTTATCGAGATGACGGGACATCTTCCCACCGCTATTACCGCCTGTGTCGGCGGAGGATCTAACTCTGCAGGATTTTTCTCGGGATTCTTAAACGACCCCGTTGACATTTACGGCGTTGAGCCCCTCGGCCGCGGCGAGAAACTCGGTGACCATGCGGCAAGTCTAAAATACGGAAGTGAGGGAATTATGCACGGCTTCAACAGTATAATGCTCAAGGACGAAAACGGCGAGCCCGCACCTGTATATTCGGTCGCAAGTGGACTCGATTATCCCTCATCGGGACCTGAGCACGCGTTCCTTCGTGATATTGGTAGGGTAAAGTATGATGCGATAGGTGATGATGACACGATAGACGCCTTCTTCAAGCTCTCTCGTATGGAGGGAATAATTCCCGCTATAGAGTCAAGCCATGCGGTAGCCCACGCGATAAAGCTTGCCAAGGAGATGGACCACGGATCAATACTCATTTGCCTTTCGGGCCGCGGCGACAAGGATATGGATTATATCATCGAAAATTATGGCATAAGATAATTAAAAAAGCCTTCTCCAATGGAGAGGGCTTTTGTATTGACTGACAGATAGATATATGGTAAAATATTTTTAGGAAATTTTTTCAAAACCATGAAACCTTTTTCATTTTTTTGCGACATATAGGGTAGAGGCCCCAAAAGGCAAACGGAGGCTAAAATGGAAGATTATCAGATCGTAGACCTTTATTGGCAACGCTCGGAGCGCGCTATTGAGGAGAGCGACAGGAAGTATGGCAGAATGCTGACGAGCATTTCTCTGCGACTTGTCCCTACTCAAGAGGATGCAGAGGAATGTCTTAATGACACATACCTCGCAGCGTGGTCGAGAATGCCCGATGAGAGACCCGTGTATCTCGGCGCGTATCTCTCAAGGATAATTCGTGCGCTATCAATTGACAAATACCGAAAAATACACTCTGCAAAGAGGGGGGGATGTTTGGTGACGGTTGATGAGCTTGACGAATGTATCCCATCAAACTCAAGCGTAGAAAAAGAATATGACAATTCAAGGCTTGCCGAAGCGTTGAATAGCTTCTTGCTTGACTTGGAGGAGGAAAAAAGGTATGTCTTTGTAAGAAGATATTATTATTCCGACTCAATAGACGATATAGCAAGGCTTACACATTCGGGCAAAGCGAGAATAAAAAGTATTCTTCACAGAGTAAGAGGCGAGCTACGAAAATTTCTTGAGAGAGAGGGTATAGAGCTATGAGACAGCGAGAAAAGCAAGCAGAGCGTCTTTTTGACGCGATAGGACTGATTGATGACCGCATCATAGCCGAGGCAGCCGCCCCCTTTGAGAAAAAGAAAAAAATACCTGCCACACGCGCCATAGGTGCGTTTGCAAGTGCGCTTGCCCTGACACTTGTCGTTTTTGTCGGTGCATCCTTCTTCCTTGATAATATGGTAGACGGTGATATGGACAAGACCGAGGATATGGCAAGCGATCCTACAGAGTCCGCTCTCGCACTTTCAAGCACTCTTATGTCTCTCAAGAGCGACACAACGATCTTGGTCATGAGCTATGAGGAGATAGAATACTTTGGCGACAGAACAAGTATTATATGGCGTTACGAGGGCGAGAGTGAGTACAGAGTTGAGTATATCTCACGCGTAAGAGCAGCGGAGCTTCGCAGTGAGCTTGAGAAGAGCAGTAAGGCGGCAAATACCCTTACTGATGAGCAGATGCCCTGTGAGGTGTGGATATGCTACGGAGATGGCACGGTAGTCTCACCTTATCTTAAGTTATCCGAGGGTAATACCGGATACCGAGAGCTGTTTGATTATAACCCCGAGATAGAACCAAGCGAGGAGCTTGTAAAGCTTATTAACGATCTGATTTCCGATTAATTCAAGAAAGGAAGCAATCAAAATGAAAAAAGGTATTATTTCTGTTTTACTGATACTTGCAATGCTTGTATCTCTTTCGTCATGCGGTGCTATGGCGAACGACAGCGACGGATCCAAAAATTATTTTTCTCCCGAGGCGGCATATGATACTATTAGCGGATCTCCCACCGAGGAAGCGGCAGATGATGAAATTCTTTACAGCGCAACGGTCAGCGGTATGATTGATCCCGAAACAAAAGAGATAAAGCCCGAATATTACGGACATTTTCTTGAAAATCCCTTCATTTCTACCCAAGACGAGAGCGTATCAACCTTTTCTGCAGATGTTGACACGGCATCCTATTCATATTTCAGGAAGCTTGTTGAGCAGGGCTATAGCTTGGATGAGCTCATCGCAACTGCGGGAAATTCCATTCGTACCGAGGAAATGATAAACTATTTTGATTATGGTTATAGTGCTCCCGGCGAGAATGAGCTTTTCTCAAAGACCGCACAGATAGCGCCCTGTCCTTGGAATGGGGATGCGATGCTTCTTATTCTTGGACTACAGGCGGTAGAGACACCCATTGCGGCGAAAAACAACCTCGTTTTCCTCATAGATGTTTCGGGCTCTATGTATTCCGCCGATAAGCTTGAGCTTCTCAAGAAGGCGTTCACTTACCTTGTTGATAACCTTGGAGCAGACGACACTATCTCTATAGTAACCTATGCGGGCAATGAAAGAGTAGTGCTTGACGGATGCTCAGGCTCAAAGAAGGATAAGATTCTGAATGCTATCAACTCGCTTGACGCAAAAGGCTCTACAAACGGAGAAGCGGGTCTTAAGAAGGCATATCAGATAGCGGAGAAGCACTATATTCCCGATGGAAACAACCGCATAATTATGGCGTCTGACGGTGATCTTAATGTGGGCATGTCCTCGGTCAGCGAGATAGAGGCTTTCGTAACCGAAAAGCGTGAGAGTGGAGTGTTTATGTCTGTTCTCGGATTTGGAACGGGCAACTATAAGGACTCAAAGATGGAGACTATTGCCGACTGTGGCAATGGCGTATATTACTATATAGATAGCGAGAAGGAGGCTGAAAAGGTATTCGGCGGGGAGCTCTTCTCAACACTCTATACAGTTGCAAAGGATGTAAAGCTTCAGCTTACCTTTAATCCCGAATATATTGAAAAATACCGACTTGTCGGTTATGAGAACAGACTTCTTAACAAAGAGGATTTTGAGGACGATACAAAGGATGCAGGCGAGCTGGGGTCAGGTCACTCGGTGACTGTCTGCTACGAGATCATACCCGCAGAAGTAGGTGACGGTGTGACCAAGCCTTCGGGAGAGGTTATGAAGCTTTCGGTAAGATACAAGCAGCCCGACGGAATAAAGAGCGAGCTTGAAGAAAGATCGTTCGGCATTGAGGCATTTACCGACAGCCCCGATGACAATTTTAAATTTATTTCTGCCGTAATTGAGATGGCTATGATACTTCACGATAGCGAGTATATAGGAGATATTGAGCTTACTGACATTGCAGACACACTTGACTCCATAACTCTCGACGATGAGTATAAGGCACAGTTTGCAGAGCTTATAGATGCACTTATAGAAAGATAAATAAAAAAGCGGTAAGCATAATTTGCTTACCGCTTTTTTTGTTTTCTTATTTATTTTTATTATAGATCTCTCTGAATTGTGCTATTGCCGAAGCGAAGTCCTCGATAGCGCCGTTTACAACCTCGGGATCTGTCATATCGATCTCCGCAACCATAAGGCTCTCAAGAGGAGACTTCGATCCGCCGCACTTGAGGAAGTCGATGTATTTCGAGATGTAAGCCTCACCCTCTGTCTCAATACGCTTAACGATAGCAGACGCTGCAGAGATGCAGGTCGCATACTTGTAAACATAGAAGCAGGTGTAGAAGTGGGGAATGCGTGCCCACTCGTAAGCGATCTGCTTGTCGCAGGAAACATCCTTGCCGAAGTAACGCTTAACGAGCTTGTAGTAGTGCTTCTTGATAACATCAGCAGTAAGGGGCTGACCCTTCTCGCACATAGCGTGCATATCTCTCTCAAACTCTGCAAACATAGTCTGGCGGTAGAGAGAACCCTTGTAGGTCTCCATAAGCTGATTGAGAATGTAGAGCTTTTCTGCATCGCTCTTGCACTCTGCGAGCTTGCGGTGAGCAAGAAGGAGCTCGTTAACGGTCGATGCAACCTCTGCAACGAAGATGGTGTAGTTCGAGTTGTGGGGCTCGTTATACTTTGTCGAGAAATAGGTGTGCATCGAGTGTCCTGCCTCGTGAGCGAGGGTGGAAACATCGTCGAGCTTGTTTGTGAAGTTAAGAAGGATATAAGGCTCGGTTCCGGGAACGCCCGAGGAGAACGCGCCGCCGCGCTTGCCGCGAGCAGGAAATACATCTACCCAACCCTTCTCGGTAAGTCCTGAGCGAAGAGCATCGGAATATTCCTCGCCGAATATCTCTGCAGTCTTAAGAACCTCGTCAACTGCCTCCTCGTAGGTATAGGAGTTATCAAGCTCACCGATAAGGGGAGCATAGATGTCATAGAGATGGAGATGGTCAATGCCAAGTACCTCGCGCTTGAGCTCATAGTAATCATAGAGTGTGGGAAGTCCCTTGTGTACCGAGTTGATAAGGTTGTTATATATAACGGGAGTTACCTCGTCACGCGCGGTGGATGCGGTGATAGAGTTCTTGTAGTTTCTTATCTTTGCGTTGGTCGTTGACTCCTTAACGCGTGCCTCGTAGAGGTTTGCGAAGGTATTTGAGAACTGCTCGTAGGTCTTGTATATGGTACGGAATGCGTTAGCGCGTACCTTTCTGTCGGAGCTCATAAGATACATAACATAGTTTGTGTCGGTAAGCTCAACAAGCTTTCCGCTCTCGTCGCGGATCTTTCCGAAACGGAGGTCAGCATTTGCAAATATGGAACGGATACCGCCGTGTGAGCCAAGAGCATTCTGCATCTTTGAGAGAAGGACCTCGCACTCGTCGGAAAGCACATGAGGCTTCTCACGGAGAGTAAGCTCTATCATTCTTCTGAATGTCTCAAGCTTGGGACACTCAGTAAACCACTTGTCAACTGTCTCCTTGTCAAGTCTGAGAAGGTAGGGGGACACAAACCATGACACAGTTCCTGCCTCAATTGCAAGGCTTCTCACTCTTGAATCAAGTGCTTGATATGCGTTGTTTGCGCTCTCAACCGAGAAGTTAAGAGACGCATACTGCCAAAGCTTCTCAATTATAGCTTCAACTTTTGTCATAGCATCAAGAGTCTCGTAAAGATCCTCTGCGCTCTTCGTCATAGTCTTCTCGTACTTTGCGAACTCCTTGAGCTTCTTCTGAGCAAGTGCGTAGTCAGCCTCAAATGCTGCCTGATCCTTGTAAATGACCGTGAGGTCCCATTTGTACTTTTTGTCAATGTCTTTTCTTTCGAGTACCATTTTTATCTCTCCTTTATTTTAATTACATTCTTCCATTATAAAGCGGATGACGCCCGCAGACCAACCATGACAAAGGCTGTGGCGGAAGCCAAGATAGCAGTATGCGCCAAAATCACCGTGAATATCTTTCTCACCGTCCTTTGGGTATTCGTCAATGCGAGAGCTGTTTTCTACCCACGACATATCAAAATCCTCCCAGAAGGTCGTCGCACCTTTATCAAGCATAGCGCCATAATATTCCTTCATCATATTTATGGCAGACTCCTTGTCAAATGAGGCAACTGCCTTGAGGATATAATAGCTCATGAATGTTGACATCCCCATCGCACCGCCTGCTGTGAGCTTTTGCTTGTCAGCTTCATCGAGTCCCACCGCAAGGTGCTTGAGACCGAAGATCTGCTTGCCTTCTGTAGGAGCTATCTTTATTTTCATAAGACGGGCAAGAAGCTCCTCTGCACCCGATGTGTCTCTTGAGAAAGTAGAAAGGAGCTTGATAGCGCTCTTTGCCGCTATAATATTTATTGCTCTTACACCGTGCATTTCATCGGGCTTGCCCGAGGTGGGCCAATCTACGAAATATGAGGGGTAGTGCATTTCGCCATCTTCGCTTACAAGTGAAAGCAAAAGCTCAACAAGGTCCTCAAGATAATCAATCTGTCGCTCTGCAAAATCGCATGCCCCCGTGTATTTATAGTAATCCGCAACGATTATTATCCACCACATAGAGTACATCGGGAAGCGGTTCATCCAGTTTGGCAGAGGAGTTTGCTCCTTTACAAAATCAAGAGAGCGCTCAATAAGACGCACTCTTCCGTAAAGTGCCGTCAGGGCAAGCATTTCGGGGTGGATGTCACCCACCCATACAAGTCTGTCGCGCTTTACTCCGTCCCAGAGATATTCGCCCGACGCACAGAGGTCAACTGTCCGTTTCGCCGTATCAAATATCTCTTTTATACGGGCATCTGTGCCGTTATATGTATAAATTGGCTTCTTTTTGAGTATCACACTCTCGGCAAGCACACTCTTTAGAGTTACCTCACCCTCAAAGTCAAGGCGCACAAAACGAAAGCCTGTCTGTCCGAAGGTCATGTCCGAATATCTCTGAAGAACCACCGTCATGTCGCGAATAGAGTGGTTATTTGTGGCATTCTTTTCGCCAAGCTCGGCAGAGCATTCGGTAAGACTCTCACCAAAGCGCACTCTCACATTTTTTGCGTCGGTCTTGTAGGTGA
>JAZOSH010000096.1:0-28528 GCA_045656985.1 Eubacteriales bacterium
TGAGCACGCGAGGGCGGAGCAAGGGCTGCGGGAGCTAAACCTTTTGTAATGAAAGTTTTTGGGAGTCCAGAACCCTTTTTTCAAAAAGGGTTTTGGATAATCCTTCTCGTCAACTAACTGTTCGATAAATCAAAATTTGAACTTCAAGCTGTTATTGTAAAATTCTTTATTCCACAAATTTTTTGGCAAGTCCGCCCTCGCTTGTCTCTCGGTATATGACCTTGAGGTCCTTGCCTGTCTCATACATCGTTTCAACTATCATATCAAAGGTTATCTTGCGCGTGTCGGCAAGAAAATCGGCGAGATTTACGGCATTGAGCGCTCTCATCGCCGCGATAGCATTTCGTTCAATGCAGGGTATCTGCACAAGGCCGCCAATGGGGTCACAGGTAAGGCCCAAGTGGTGCTCTATCGACATCTCCGCCGCGTACTCTATTTCGTCAAGATTGAGCGAGAAAAGCTCTGACGCAGCCGCTGCCGCCATAGCGCAAGCGGTTCCTATCTCTGCCTGACAGCCGCACTCAGCACCGCTGATTGAGGCATTGGTTTTTATAAGATTGCCGATAATACTTGCCGTCGCAAGTGCGCGGAGTATTTGTTCATCGGTGAAATTTTTCTTTGTCTGAAGGAATTTAAGTACCGCGGGAACAACTCCGCATGCACCGCAGGTGGGGGCTGTGACGATAAGTCCGCCCGCCGCATTTTCCTCGCTCACCGCGAAGGCATAAGCGCATATCATACGGTTAGTTCTCGTTTCTTCGGTCTCGTCAACCGAGCTATGACGGTATAGATAACGCGACTTTCGGTTAATGCCAAGACCGCCGTGAAGAGTGCCCTCAGTGGTGATTCCGCGCTTTACTGCGCTCTGCATTACATCCCAGACTTCAGAGAGATAATCCCAAATTTCCTTGCCCTCTACTTCCTCGACATACTGCCAAAGACGAATGTCATTTTCCTCGCAGTAGCGGGAAATTTCGGTATAGGAATTAAGAGGATAAATGTCCTCGTGCTCGGCTCTGTCCTCTCCGTCTGCGATCACCTCGCCGCCACCAACGCTGAAATATCTGCGCGTGAGCACAGCCTCTCCGTCCTTGTATGCGGTGAAGTCGAGCATGTTCGGGTGGTAGTCGGTGGGGGTGTCGTAATCAAAGATTATCTCGCACTTTCGTTCGCCAAAGGCGTCGAGCACCGCCTTGTCGGTCATGTGTCCCTTGCCCGTCTTTGCAAGCGAGCCGTAGAGGGTCACCTTGTATTCGTCGGCGCCGTCACACTCCGAAAGAAAGCGCTTTGCCGCCGCCATAGGACCCATCGTGTGTGACGACGAGGGGCCGTTTCCAATTCTGTATAAGTACTTTAGGGATTGCATTTTTGCAGATCCTCCTTGTGTTATGTTATTTATGAAAAACCTTACCAAACAAACGGTATGAGTCTATATTTTACTTTGTTTTTATATTCCGCGTATCCGTTAAGGTCGCGGGTAAGGACCTTTTCCTCGTTTATGATTCGCACGACGATAACTGCGGGGTAGAGCGCGAAGGGTATAAGTCCCCAAAGCGAGCCGAGAATGAGGGGAATAGGCAAGAACATAAAGAGCGTTGCAAGATACATCGGGTGACGAACTATGCCGTAAAGTCCTGTACTTACTACCGTCTGCCCGTCCTCCACCTTGATTGTTCGCGAGAGATAGGCATTCTCGCGCATCACCTCGGCATACATCGCATATCCAAGAAGGAAAAGCGCCGATGCCATAATTACAGCAAAGAGGGGCACGCGTGACCAGCCAAAGCGAAAATCAAGTGCAGAAAGCACAAATCCTACGGGGAAAATAAGTCCCGAGAGGGCAACAACACCCTTTTGCATCGATTCTTTTTCCTTTGAGTCAAGTCTCCTTTCAAGCAAGTCGGGGGATTTTATAAATAAAATTACTCCCACAACAAGCATAGGTGCGAACAAGAGCGCAATAAAGAGCCACGCGCCCGCAAAATCGAGCGTCCACGCGGGTAAAAAGAGCATAGCCCCAACGAGAGCGGCTCCAAGCAGATATTTTGTCAGTGTGTTAAGTAACAGTTTTGTCTTTTTCATTTGTTTAAAGTCCTAATTCTTTTGCAAAGGCAAAGGGAATACCGAGAGCCTCGAGCTTATCGCAATGCTCCTTGATGCGCTCGGGCAGATACTCGGAGATAATGTGGCTGTCAAAGCCGATACTTATCTCAATTCCCGACTCGCGAATTATGCGCTGCTGCTCCTCGTTCGAGAAGAATTCCTTTACATATGCGTGCTCGCGGTAGCCGTGAGCCGAATCGTAGTTCACATTCATCTCCCAGAACGCGCCGAGGGCCGCCATTTGCTTGAAATAATCAAGCGGATCGCGCCCGATGCTCTTGATGTGGCTGAACATATCGGTGTGCGCAATTCCCACCTTGCATTTTGCCCTCTCGATAAAGGGGAAAAGATCGCCGTTAAGGTGGCTTTTCTCAAGATCAAGATGCTCGACCAAGCAGTAGTCAAAATATGAAATATCCTCACATTCGGGCAGATTATAGCGCGCGTTTTTGAAGGTGTTTATCTCTATTCCGCGCAGAATGGTTATCTCGTTCTTGTATTTCTCGCGGAGCAGATTTATGTGGTCATAATATCGTCTTATCGCCTTGCCGTAGCTTATAATTCTATCATCGGTCTGCAGACGGAGCACGCTCTCGTCGCCAAATCCGATTCCATAGTTGTGGTCATTGATACCGAGCACCTTGATGCCGCCCGCAATCGCTGCCTCAACCACCGCCTCGGGCTTGTCCCCTCCGCAGAATGAATAATATGTGTGTGAATGTAGATCTTGGTACATATTTTTTTTCCATTATTGATCAAAATATTTCCTTTTCGTGCAAAACAACGCCGCTTTGCGTGAGTTTCTTTTGCAAAGCTACAATGTCAAGGGTGGAAAAATCATCGGTCATAGCCGCGGCTGTTCCCGCCGCCTGACCTGTTACCGCACAACAGGGGATCACTCGCATTACATCCCAAAGTGTTTCGTTCACCGAGGTGCAGCGTCCCGCAACGATAAGGTTTCTCACCTCTTTGCACCAGAGCGTTCTGAAAGGAACTTCATACACGGGACCACGCTTTTTCCAGTTGGATACCATACCGATTGAATCTTCAAAATATGTATGCTCCTCGGTGTGTGAAAGTGTGTATTCTCCAACAAGCTTTCGTGTCATACGAATCTGAGGGGTCGTGGCGATAGTGGAGATCACCGCCTTCGGGTCAGCCTCTCTCTTTTTTAACCAATGGTCAAGCGTTGTCTTGTGTGAAAGGCACATCATTTCCGAGATCTCCTTTCCGTCAAGCCCCGTAAAGCGACGGTTTACCAGCGGCTTTGCTTCCTTTCCCGCTTTTTCATCCTCGGGGATATCGGAAGCACCGAGCATTTGAAGATTATGCCCGTTTTCGTTCGCATAATAATACCAAGCCGCAAGAATGTTGCCTTGCTTGAAGGTATCTATGGGTGCAGATGCAAACCACGCAATATCGGCATCCCCCGTCGCGTCAACGACCGAGCTTATAGCATAGGCACTTCTGCCCGATTTGTTTTCAACATAAAGACACTTGATTTTTCCCGCGTCCATTTCGACATCTACCACATAGCTTCCGTACAAAATGTCAACGCCGTTTTCAATCAGCAGCTGCTCTGCGAGAATTGCAAATACCTGCGCGTTATACTGTACCATATATCGCTTATCTTTTTCTGTGCGTGAGCCAATGCCCTCAAGCCAATTTTCAGGATATCTATCCTCTGCTCCATATTTGATCGAGAGCTTCAGGAGCTCCTCGGCGATGCCAAAGGAAACCTGATGGCCAAAGCCGTCGCAAAGAGGGAGATATATTGTTACAAGCCCTGCGGTACCAAGACCGCCAAGCATATACTGCTTTTCAAAAAGAATGACTTTTTTTCCTTCTCTCGCAGCCGCGAGTGCCGCGGATATTCCTGCTATTCCACCACCGCAAACGGCAATGTCATAGGTGCTGTCTATTTTTACTGATGCTTGATTGCTCATCACTTTTCTCCTTTTGTCAAATGGTAAATTTACTTTTTTGTCAAACACACGACACTCTCGTCTGTAATTTCTTTAGGTCGGCAAAGTTCAATACCAACCACACCGTATTTATTCTGTTCTTCGACAGAATAATATTGCTCCATATCGGTAGGTGTTGCCTTTTCGATACTTTCGGTCGTATAACCACATTTTAACAAGGGTAAAGATTTATATAAATCATCAAAAGTATCAAACCTATGCAATTTTACAACTGTGGTATTAAATATTTCACCAGTAGTGATATTCGTAAATACAATCATATCGCCTACTTTTACTTGTTGACGTTTTTCATCATATAAACGAAGTTCAATGGTTTTTTCTCCACTCTTTATCATTTCAAAAGGAGTAGAATTTAATTTCATTTTATGCACGTCGATTTTCCGACTTAATAATGTTACCGTTTCAACATGCCCTGTTCTTGGGAACATATTCACGGGGTATACCTCGCTCATCTTATAACCAAGCTGTGTGAAGAGAGCGCAGTCGCGCGCGAGGGTGTCGGGATTGCAGGAAACATAGACCACGCGGGGAGTATTCTCACGCGCGAGCAGGGAAATAAGCTCGGGTGTTGAACCCTTTCGGGGTGGGTCGATGATAACGGTTGCCTCGGAGAGCTTTATGTTTTCGCGTTCAAGACATGCTGCGATGCTCTCGGCATCGCCTGCATCAGCGCACAAAAAGTGTGCGTTGGTGATGCCGTTGAGCTCTGCATTCTCGCGGGCGCAATTTATCGACTCCTCGACAATGTCAACACCGAAAACTCGCTCGGCATGCGCTGCCATTGAAAGTCCTATCGTTCCCGTACCGCAGTAGAGATCAACGAGTGTCGCTCTGCCGTCAAGCTCGGCAAGCTCTGCCGCCTTCGAGTAGAGCAGCTCGGCGCTGTCGTGATTTACCTGATAGAAAGCCTCGGGTGCTATTCTGAAGTTAAGTCCGCAAAGGGAGTCCTCAATATACGGCCTGCCGAAAAGGAGTCTATACTCGTCGCCAAGCACGACATTGGTGTTCTTTCTGTTAAAATTAAGAAAAATGCTTGTGATATTCGGGAAACGCTCGCCTATCTCTGCCACAAGTCCCGCCTCGTTCGGAAGGCTCTTGCCGTTTATAACAAGGCAGAGCATAAGCTCGCCCGTCGCATCGGCCGAGCGCAGATAGATATGGCGCAAAAGTCCCTTGCCGCTTTTCTCGTCGTAAGCCGAAACGCCGTTTTTCTCGGCAAAGCGGCATACAAAGTCCACTATCGGTGCAAACTTCTCGTTACTGATAAGACAGTCACCGATAGGGATAATATTATGAGTTTTCTGTGCATAAAAGCCTGCACGCAAGCCCGATTTCGTGCTTGCCACAGGATATTGAGCCTTATTTCTGTAACGGTAGACCTTGCCGTCGGTGAGCGTAGGCATAACGCGCGCCTTGAGACCTGCCTTAAAAAATGCCGCTTCAACATATTTTTGCTTCATCAGAAGCTCGTGCTCGTATGTAACTCCGCGCCAGACGCAGCCTCCGCAGGCGTTTGGCTCGTGACAGGCGGTATCACTATTTTCACGGTAGGGCGATGGGGTGACTATCTCCTCAAATCGCGCCACTGCAAAGCTTTTCGCGATTTTTATTACCTTGGCACGCACGGTGTCGCCGCTTACCGCGCCCTTTACGAACACGACGAGCCCCTCGTAGTGTGCCACACCCGCGCCGAGATTGTTTATTTCCTCGACATCAAGCGTGAGAAGATCGCCCACAGAGAGCGAGAGAGATCTATCAGACATAATACTCCTTGCCATTCTCAAGGCAGAGACAGCCAAGAGCCTCATCATAGGCCGCACCGCAGTCAATGAGGATAGAGCCCTCACCGTAGAATATCATGCCCTTGTCAGCGCCCTCAACGGTATAGGTCGGGCGGTGTCCAACGATTATTATCTTATCGCTGTAATATTCTCTTTCAAGGTCAAGCTCCTCGCTTATAAAGTCCTCGGGCATGCAGTCATCAAGGTCAAGCTCCTCGTCAAAGTCGGCAATTCCCGCATGAACGAGAAGATATTTCTGTCCCTTGACCTCAAGCTCCTCGTAAAGCGACATCTCGGAGAGATAGTCAAGCACGCCCTCGCGCATATCCTCGTCAAGTGCCTTGAAGTCTTCCATCGTCTTCTGTCCGCCGTCGCCTATCCACGCCGCCATCTCCGAGAAAGTCTCGGGGTCGGGGCGCTCGCCCTCGCGGAGCATTTTGTCAAGCGCACCAAGTAGACGCAGGGCGCGGTAGTCATGGTCACCGACAATAGGAAGCACATTCGCGCGCATGCTTATGTCGATAAGAAGGTCAATTGACTCCTCACCGTAGTCCACAATATCTCCAACGATATACATCACATCGTCGTCTGTGAAATTTATCTTCTTGAGAAGCTCCTTGAATTTAGTGTAATTTCCGTGTATATCCGAAACAATATATGTCATATTTTTTCCTTTCGTCAGACCGCATATATGCGGTTGCTGAAGTAAACATCGCATTCAATATCAAGCTCGCGTATCATTCCCGCAAGCACCTCGCAGACAGGATTTTCGGTATAGAAGTGTCCCGCCTCAATAAGATTTATGTTCATATCCGGCGCATCGGTCATATTGTGGTAGCCGATGTTTCCGCTGACATAGGTGTCAGCCCCTGCCGCTATTGCTGCAGAGAGAAAATCTTTTCCGTCACCGCCAAGGATTGCTACTCGCTTCACCCTTTTGCCACAATCGGTATAGAGCACAGAGGGGGCACCGAGCGCGCGCTTTATCTTCTTCGCAAAATCTGCAACATGCATCTCCTCGTCAAGCTCTCCCACGCGGCCGATTGTCTCGTCGCCGTCTCCAAAGGGAGTGGTATTTTCAAGTCCGATAAGATATGCAAGGGTGTCATTCACACCACCGTCAAGTGCATCAAGACGAGTGTGGAAGGACATGACCGCAACTTCCTCGCGTATGAGGTCCATCGCCTTTCTCGGTATAAAATCGCTGTCGCAAAGCGACTTGAGCCCCGAGAATATAAAGGGGTGGTGTGAGATTATCACATCGTATCCACCCGAGATAGCCTCGTCAACAACATCGGCGGTGACATCAAGGGCAACGAGCACGCGGCGCACCTCGGCATCTCCGTCGGGGCAGCACATAAGTCCGTCGTTATCCCAATCACACGAAAGGGAGGCGGGGATAGCTCTGTCAAGCTCGCAATACAGCTCATTTACGGTCATTTCGAAGTTCCTCCAAAAGTGTTATAGTATGGCTCTCGGCAGAGGCATCGCCACCGCCCGAAAGCTTGCCTTTTTGTATTTTTTTAAGTATATCAATATGCCTTGCGATAAGCATATATAGCTCGTCGGTGGCTTTTTCTATATTTATCCTTCCAAGCAGAAGCTCAATCTCGCTATAGCTCTCGGCAATGCCCGTGTACTCTGCGCAGATGACCTCATAGAGCTTGTCCTCAAGCACGATAGCCTCGTCAATTATTGTAAAACCGTTGTCAAAAAGGTATTTACGCAATATTTCGGAGTGCGTCATAGGCTGAAGTACAAGACGGATGTGCCCATCGCGTGTCCAACGCGCCTCGTCGATTATTTTTGCGATAAGCTCGCCGCCCATTCCGCATATAAGAATATCGTCGGGGGCGTAGGCGTCAATACCCTCAAGACCGCCAACGCAAAGGGTGGCTATCCTGTCTGAAAGGGAATTTTCTTCAATATTTTTCTTGGCACAGAGATAGGGCCCGCGGTTTATATCGGATGCCACTGCACCCCTTGCCCGACCGCGCGATACAAGATATATCGGCAGATAAGCATGGTCTGTGCCTATGTCAGCAACGAAAGCGCCCTCTCTTACAAAGGAGGCCGCCGCGTATAGTCTTTTTGATAGATTTGTCTGCATAGCTTTTCTTGGGGAGCTTTTGAAAAAAGCTCCCCAAACCCTTCAAAAACTTTCAATTTTTGTCAACAAATAATGTTTTTGGCAAGATAAAATCGCCGTAATAGCTTGTCTTTCGCAGGAAAGAGCTATTAAAAATTACTTGTTTTCAAGAAACTCGTTTATCTTTGCAACGAGAGCATCGGCATCTGTGCCGTGAACTCTGCATGCGTCAGCGATACACTCACCTCTTGCAGAGGGGCAGCCAAGGCAGTGCATTCCGATTTCGAAGAAGAAGCGTGCTGTATCGGGGCAAGCATCAAGAACATCACCGATTATTGATTCCTTTGTAACCTTCATTTTTTGTATCTCCTTTCAAAAATATATACCGTATATATTATAAAATATAATATAAATAATGTCAACAGATTTTATTCACTTATTCTCACCTAAAAGTGTAGAAAAAATCTTGCATATCAGACTTTTTTGTGGTATAATTATAAAGTTATATACGAATTAAGATGATTTTGGCGATGACAGTCGCCGAGGAGGTACAATTGATAATTGCACTTGAAGACGCAAAATATAAGCTTATAGGTATGAGAGCCGATGTTAAGGAGCTTGGCTCGGCGCTCAAGATAGACGAGCTTCGCAAGGTTGCTGCAGAGCTTGACGAAAAGACGCTTGATCCTTCCTTCTGGTCACTTGAAGATTCTTCAAAGATACTTCAGAAGCTTAAGCAGACAAAGGATACAATTGAGAGCTATGAGTCGCTTGAGGCAAGACTTGAGGATGCTATTACACTTGCGGAGATGGCTATAGAGGAAAACGACGAGAGCTGTGTAGAAGAGGTTGAGAGCGAGCTTGCCGATATCGAAAAGGCTACCGAGTCAAAGAGGATAGAGGTCCTTCTCTCGGGTGAGTACGATAAGAGCAACGCCATCGTTTCCTTCCACCCCGGCGCAGGCGGCACCGAGGCGCAGGATTGGGCGCAGATGCTTTACAGAATGATAACCCGTTGGGCAGAGCGTCATAATTTCAAATATAAGCTCATTGATTGGCTTGATGGTGATGCGGCGGGAATAAAGTCGGCTACCATTACCGTTGAGGGACTTAACGCATACGGATATCTCAAGAGCGAGAACGGTGTTCACCGCCTTGTGCGCGTATCTCCCTTTGATGCCGCGGGAAGAAGACAGACCTCGTTTGCTTCTATTGAGGTTATGCCCGAGTTTGAGAATGTTGATAAGGTTGAGATAAGAGACGAGGACATAGAGGTAACGGCACACCGTTCAAGCGGTGCGGGCGGTCAGCATGTCAATAAGACCGACTCTGCTATCAGAATTCTTCACAAGCCTACAGGAATCGTTGTAGGATGTCAGACAGAGCGAAGCCAGCTCCAGAACAAGGAGACTGCTATGAAGATGCTCAAGGCAAAGCTTATGGAGATAAAGCTCCGTGAGCGACTTGACACCATTGAGGAGATTCAGGGCAACAAGACAAATATTGAGTGGGGAGCACAGATACGCTCGTATGTATTTATGCCCTACACACTCGCAAAGGATACCCGTACAGGCTTTGAGGACGGAAACATCTCTGCGGTAATGGACGGAGAAATAGACGGATTTATCAATGCGTATCTCAAAATGAATGCAGGAAACTAAATAATATATGGATTGCCCCTTGCCAAAAGCAAGGGGCAATATTTATGATATTATTTAGTAAAAATATATTTCAAAAAGTCCATGTTAAAAGAAAATTAAAAATAAAGTCGTGATAAAAAATACAATAATGGAATTAGAGCGGATTTGTGTTGCTGAAATTCCGTGACAAAATATTTGTTTTAAATATTATTGCAAAATAAATCATAAAAACATTTTGTAAAATCTTATAAAATAAACAAAACGGAAAATAAAATAATAATAAAAATTACAGTGTTTTATGTTTTTAAACAGGAAAATCAATTGAAAAAACAACTTTTTTTGCAAATCTATTGAAATAATGTCAAAAATAAGATATAATATATATCCAAAATTTATTTTACAAAGGTGAAAAATGCTTGAACTTATAAATGTCTCCTATTCTCCCGATGGGGAAAAGGAAATACTGAAAAACATAAATCTTAAGATATCTGACCGTTTCGTAGCCGTCACAGGCCCTAACGGAAGCGGAAAATCAACGCTCGCAAAGATAATTGCGGGTATCATTCAGCCAACCTCGGGCAAAATTTTGCTTGACGGTGTGGATATAACCGAGCTTTCGGTCACAGAGCGCGCAAAGGCGGGCATCAGCTTTGCCTTTCAGCAGCCCGTTCGCTTCAAGGGAATAACGGTAAAGCGCCTTATAACTCTTGCTGCAGGCAAGGAGACAAGCTTTGCCGAGATCTGCGCCTATCTTTCGGAGGTCGGACTTTGCGCGAAGGACTATGTTGACCGCGAGGTAGATGCATCTCTTTCGGGCGGAGAGCTCAAGAGAATAGAGATTGCTATGATAAATGCAAGAGGAACGCGCCTTTCGGTCTTTGACGAGCCCGAGGCGGGCATTGACCTCTGGAGCTTCAATAATCTTATCAAGGTTTTCAGAAGCATGTACGAGAGGACCAAGGGCACTATCCTCATAATTTCACATCAGGAGAGAATTCTTGATATTGCCGACAAGATAATAGTTGTTGCGGGCGGAGAGGTTAGTGAATACGGACCTAAAGATGAGATATTCCCTCGCCTTATCAATGTTCGCAGCGAGTGCAGAAAAATAAGTGAGGAGGTGCGCTGATATGGATAAAATACAGGAAAATTTGCTTGGTCAGATAGCCGATATCCATAAGGTCCCCGCGGGCGCATATTCCTTGAGAATAAATGGCCAGCTTCACGGAAAGAACTCCACTGAGAACATTCAGATAGTGAAAAAAGAGGACAAGCCGGGCATTGATATATATGTAAAGGCGGGCACGAAGAATGAGAGCGTTCATATCCCTGTTTTGCTTTCGCAATCGGGCCTTAAGGAGCTTGTTTACAATGATTTTCATATAGGTGAGGACTGCGATATCGTTATCGTGGCGGGTTGCGGAATACACAATTCGGGCTCGGAGGCGTCGGAGCATAGCGGCGTGCACTCCTTCTTCCTTGAGAAAAATGCGCGCATCAAGTATGTGGAAAAGCACTATGGCGAGGGAGACGGAAACGGCAAAAATATAATGAATCCCACCACACATGTGAAGCTTGGAGAAAATGCATATATGGAGATGGAAACGGCGCAGATAAAGGGCGTTGACTCCACTGACAGATGCACAACGGCAATACTTGGCGATGGCGCAACGCTTATCGTCAGAGAGAAGATCATGACTCACGGTGAGCAGTACGCAAGAACCGAGTTTGATGTTTCTCTTGACGGAAAAGACTGTGGAACGCATGTGATCTCGCGTTCTGTGGCGTGTGACAGCTCAAAGCAGACATTCATTTCTCGCATAAAGGGTAATAATGTTTGCTCGGGACATACCGAATGTGATGCGATCATTATGAACAACGCAACTGTTGAGGCGATCCCTGAAATCAAGGCAAATCACACCGAGGCATCGCTCATTCACGAGGCCGCAATCGGAAAGATAGCGGGTGAGCAGCTCATCAAGCTGATGTCCCTCGGCCTTACCGAAAAGGAGGCTGAAGAGGAGATAGTTGGTGGCTTCCTCAAATAAAACAGACTAAAAAGGCGAGAGCAGGGATGCTCTCGCCTTTCTTCTTTACACAATGTCATTGAAATACAAAATTGTAAAAAAATGTAAAAAGGAGCAAAAAACAAGAAAAACAGCCGATTCATGCGTGAAAAGCTGTGAAAAAATCTAAAAAAACCGTGAAAAAAGTGTGATTGTTCAGAATGTAGAAATTCACATTCATAAATTGTTGAAATTAAACAAAATTTCATTGAAAATCACAAATGCAAAAAGTTGAGAAAATACATCAAAGGTAAAAAATAATTACTATGCTAAATTTACTGTTTTGGAATTTGAGGGAGAAATAATCTTTAAAACTCTTGAAAATAAAGGAAAAATCGGTTAAAAGTTGCAAATGGTATAATTGTGAATATATGTTACTAATTTTGTTTTGTCAGGAAAGCAATTGGAAAAAATGACGAAAGGCGATTTTTGAGGCTCTTAAAGGTGTGCTTCAAGGCGCGCGTATATAATAATAGAGCTGAAAGGATATTCTTGACTTTTCGGGGCTTGTGTGCTATGATAACAATACGACTTTATGGGCATTTATGGTATATAATCCATGGTTGCCCGAAAGGACGCGCGCCTGCGCGTCGCTTCAAGGTCATCTCGTTAAATAAATCCCGTAGCGCGCCGCCTCGGCGTGGCTGCGATACATTCAGGTCGTGCGCGTACGCGCATGCGCCTTGCGAGAGAGCAGAGAAGAATCGGTAATTTCGGAACAGGCGCCGACCAGATAGAGCGCGAGTGCGCCAAGCTTGCGGCTCTAAAAAATCATCAGGAGGAAAATTTGGAATGAAGAAAACGAAATTTCAAAGATTAACAGCCCTTGTGCTGGCTCTTGTTATTGCGTTTGGCGGAGTTATAGGCGTTTCGGCGTCAGAGAGCTCTGTAACAGACACTGACATCAGCGATATCAAGGCGCTGCTTAATGCGATTTCGTACGACAGGTATCTCAAGAATACAAGCGAGATCCCTGTGGCAAAGTCGGAGGTAACTATAGACGCGACGAAGAACTATGAGTTCGTTGCAAAGGACGGAAGCGTCTATGGCGAGAACGATGCGATTGACGAAAGCAACAAGAAAAATTTGGCGTATGTTGATACTTTTGACGGTGTCAAGGGACTTTATCTTCCCAGTGCGGGAACGGTAACCTGGGATACCGACCTTGTAACAGAGGCGGCAAAGTACAACATCGCGATTGAGTACTACCCCATTGCCAACAAGTCGGCAAGCATTGAGCGTATCTTCCTTGTAAACGGAGAAACGCCCTTTGCAGAGGCAAGATACCTTACCATATCAAAGGTATGGAAGCACGGCTATGTTGACGGTGAGTTCCTCGTGCCCGAAGGTGAGAGCGCTGACTCTTATCTCGCAAAGGCTGCCGAGGTAGGCATTGATGCTGTGGTGGAGAAGAGGGATGACGGCACATACATAAAGTACGCTATGCCCGAGTACTTCACTGAAGACATCTCAAATGTCATTGACGAGCAGATGATCCGTTTCTTTACGAAGGATGTTGACGATAACGAGATCCGTTCTTCGCTTGAGCAGAAGCCCGAGTGGACTACCTACTACTTCAAGGATGCAAACGGCTTCTATTCCGAGCCCTTTGAGTTTGTACTTGAGCCCACAGAAAAGGCTGACGGTAAGGCGAACCTTGAGCTTTCGCTCCGCGCGGTCAATGAGCCTATCGTAATTTCGGCGGTAAGACTTATTCCCGTTGAGGAGAGAATGTCTTATGAGGACTACATCGCACAGTTTGCGTCAGAGTCCGAGGGAACGGGCAAGGTCAAGTTGGAGGGTGAGTACTTCTACTCAACATCTACACAGACCATCTATCCCGTTGAGGACAGAACCAATCCGATGAACTCTCCCTCGTCAACAAAATGCACTCTTCTTAATACAGTAGGTGGCGAGAAGTGGCAGATATCGGGCCAGTCAATAAGCTATAAGTTCTCTGTAGATGAGAGCGGTCTTTATCAGATAACGACCAAATTTAAGCAGGAAGTGCTTGAGGGTATGTATACCTCGCGTATACTCTACATTTACAGTGATGACAGTGTAGCCGAGGGCGATAAGGGCTCCTATAACGGTGTGCCCTTCGCAGAAGCGGCTAATCTCCAGTTCCCCTACGATGATGAATGGCAGTCCTGTGCACTTGGCGACGGAATCACCGAATTTGAGTTCTATTTTGAAAAGGATGTAGTTTACACCATCAAGATGGAAGCATCTCTCGGACAGATGGGATCTATAGTTAACAGAGTTCAGCACTCGCTTGACTCTATAAACAACGATTACCTGAATGTTCTTAAGCTTACGGGAGCAAATCCTGACGAGTACCGTGATTACGGCTTCAACCGAGTAATGCCCGACACGATGGTAGACTTCATCGTTCAGTCGCTTGAGCTTTATGCGGTTGCTGCGGAGATCGAGGAGATCACCGGCGAGGCAAGCTCGATGACGGCAACTCTTGAAAAGGTGGCATGGCTCCTTGACAAGATGGGTAAGGATGAGGACGAGGTTGCAAAGAACCTTGAACAGCTCAAGAACTATATCGGTACACTCGGTACATGGCTCGGTGACGCAAAGACACAGCCCCTTGAAATAGACTACTATGTAATTCAGGGCAAGAGTCAGGAGCTTCCCGTGGCAAAGTCGGGCTTCTGGAAGGGACTTGTTCATGAGGTATCAAGCTTCATACAGAGCTTCTTCAGAAACTACAACCGTATGGGAGCTACCGAGGAGGTATCTGCCGAGGCGGTTGAGGTATGGCTTGCATACGGACGCGACCAGTCACAGGTTATCAGAAACCTTATAAATAATGACTTCACACCTAACACCGATATTGCGATAGACCTCAAGCTCGTTGCAGGCGGAACACTTCTTCCCTCAATTCTTTCGGGAATGGGCCCCGATGTATATATCGGACTCGGTCAGGGCGATGTTATCAACTACGCAATTCGTGGTGCGCTTATCAATGTCGAGCATCAGGCAGGCTTCGAGGAGGTAACAAAGAACTTCAACGATGCGGCAATGATCGTTCTTGAGATCGAGGATGCAGAGGGTGAGATGCACACATACGGTCTTCCCGAAACACAGTCCTTCCCGATGATGTTCGTTCGTGAGGACATTCTTGCAGACCTTGGAATAGATATTCCGAAGACATGGGACGATGTCCTTGAGGCAATTCCCGTGCTTCAGGCAAATAACATGCAGATCGGTATGATAAACGACTACCAGATCCACCTTTACCAGATGGGCGGTGAGCTCTATGCCGACGGAGGAATGAGAATCAACCTTGACTCCAACATGGCACTTGAGGCGTTTGATACTACATGTAGCTTCTATACAATGTACTCCTTCCCCTATGTATACAGCTTCCCGAACCGTTTCAGAACAGGTGAGATGCCTATCGGTTTTGCTGACTATGTAGGAACATATAACCAGCTCAAGGTATTCGCTACCGAGATAGAGGGCCTCTGGGGCTTCTACCCGCTTCCCGGATACGCAGATGAGAACGGTAATATAAACAATGCGTCGGTATCGGGCGTTTCGGCAGTCGTAATGGTTACAGGCTGCAGCGACGAGGAAGGCGCTTGGGAGTTTATGAAGTGGTATGTCGGACCTGACTGTCAGACCGACTACTCAAACGAGATGGTTGCTATCATCGGTCCTTCGGCAAAGCAGGCAACTGCAAACATGACAGCGCTTGAGAGCTTGCCTTGGACATATGAGGAATATGAGCAGCTTGCACTTCAGTTCAACAACCTTGCTTCTATTCCTAACTATCCCGGAAGCTATATTATCGGCCGTTACACAGGATTTGCATTCCTCGCAGCGTACAACGACGGTGAGGACCCCGTTGAGCAGCTTCAGGGCTACATCACAACTATAAATAAGGAAATAACCCGTAAGCGTGAGGAGTTCGGACTTGAAACTCTTGACTATGTCGGACAGACACTCGCGCAGAAGCGTATGAGACAGGCTGAAGAGGCACTCGAGGAGGCTCGCAGCTCTGACGCATACAATGAGAGCTACGATTCAACATTCAGACTTGCAATAGATGTAATGGAGGGCGGAGAGACAGATGACTTTGCTGCTCTCGGCGCTATGGCGGATGAGCTGTATGCACTTAACGCAGAGCTCTTCGGCGAGGCTGTTGGATATATGAAGGATGCAGTAGCAGCTCTCAAATCATATGAAATATATAAATAAGGAAAGGAGGAAATGATAATGGCACAGAAAACCGAAAAGAAAAAAGCCGTATCGCGTAAGGATATGACGATGCTTCAGTGGACATGGAAGGAAATGAAGAAAAATAAGGTAGCATACCTCATGGTAGCGCCCTTTATGCTCATTTTTGCATGCTTCACATTGCTCCCCGTTGTACTCTCAATGGTACTCAGCTTTACAGACTTTAACATGCTTGAGATGCCGTCAAGATTTAATCTTGATAACTATATCAGACTCTTCCTTGACGACGATATATTCCTGACAGCACTTCAGAACACATTTATTTTCGCTATAGTCGTAGGACCTGTTTCCTACCTCATGTCCTTTATGGTAGCGTGGTTTATAAACGAGCTCTCACCGAGAGTAAGAGCGGTTGTAACGCTTATCTTCTACGCTCCTTCGATCTCAGGTCAGGTTTACCTTATCTGGGGTACGCTCTTCTCGTCTGACTCCTACGGATGGGCAAACGCAGTTCTTCTTAAGCTCAGCATAATCAATGAGCCGATAGCCTTTTTCCAGGATGCAGACTATGTAATGCCGCTCTGTATAGTAGTTGCGGTATGGATGTCGCTCGGTACAGCATTCCTTTCCTTTATTGCGGGTCTTCAGGGAATTGACCGCTCGCAGTTTGAGGCGGGTGCGGTTGACGGCATCAGAAACAGATGGCAGGAGCTCTGGTACATCACCCTCCCGAACATGAAGCCTCAGCTTATATTCGGTGCGGTCATGGCTATCACAGGAGCATTCGGATTCGGCGGCGTCGTAACAGCACTCTGTGGATTCCCGTCTGTTGACTACGCAGCACACACCATAGTTCATCACCTTGAGGACTACGGAAGCATGCGTTTTGAGATAGGTTATTCGTCTACCATCGCGGTAATACTCTTCCTTATGATGATAGGCGCTAATATGTTGGTTAGAAAGATGATTTCAAAGGTGGGTTCGTGATATGGCAAAGTTAAGAACAAGAAAACACAAAGTCGTACTTGCGCGTTCCGCCGGCGGTGACGCAGGAATTACGGTCATACTCGTACTCCTCGGAGCGTTCATGTTTTTACCTATGTATTATGTAATCATCCAGTCCTTCAAGCCTCTTGACGAGCTCTGGATGTTCCCTCCGAAGTTTTATGTAGCCAGCCCCACACTCGGTAACTACAAGGATCTCTTCCTTTTGATGAATACCTCGTGGGTGCCCTTCTCAAGATACATATTCAATACCGTGTTCACAGCAGTGGCAGGTACCTTCGGAAACCTCTTCCTTTCGTCTCTCGCAGCATATGCGATGGCGAAGATCAAATTCCCGGGCGGAAAGGTTATGTTTAAAACAGTTGAGACATCCCTTATGTTTAACTCAACTGTAACAGCAGTAACAAGCTTTATCCTTATGAGTGCATTCAAATGGATAGATACATACTGGGCAATAATCATTCCCGCATGGGCAACCTCCCTTGGACTCTTCCTTATGAAGCAGTTCATGGAGACCAATGTAACCGACGCGGTGCTTGAAAGTGCACGACTTGACGGCGCAAGCGAGCTCAAGACCTTCTGGGTCATCGCAATGCCTATGGTTAAGCCCGCGTGGCTCACACTTATCATTTATTCGTTCCAGGGACTCTGGAACCAGGGTCAGTCAATATATATCCACTCGGAGCAGCTCAAGTCGTTCAACTATGCGATACAGCAGATAACCGCGGGCGGTATTGCCCGTCAGGGAGCGAGTGCCGCAGCAACGGTCATAATGATGCTCGTTCCTATCTCGGTATTCGTTATCTCGCAGTCAAACATCATCGAGACGATGGGATCCAGTGGTATGAAGGATTAAGGAAGGAGGACTTGTATGAAAAAGCTTACAGCGATAATATGTCTTGTATTTGCCGTGCTTATGGTCCTCGCACTTCCTGCGTCGGCTGCAGCACCCTACCAGACATATACTTATTCGATCGCGGGCAAAGCGCTTTATTCACCTGATGCATATGTTCCTGCAAAGTCGGTTGACTCAACCTACATGGGACTTATGGATTACGAGGTGATGGGAGTTCTTTATCCCGATCTCACAAAGGCAGAGCTTGAGGAGAAGATGGTTCCGATAGACACAGCATCCGACCTTGAGACAGATGACCTCGGCAATGTTTACATTGCCGATACGGCAAACAACAGAATTCTCGTTCTTGACCGTTACTACAAGCTCAAGTTCATACTTGACGAGTTTGTAAACGAGCAGGGAATAGTAGATGAGCTCTCGGCACCTCAGGGCGTGTACATCACGGCAGATAAGATAGTTGAGGGAGAGCTTGTAGAGGGAAAGATCTATGTTTGTGATACTGCAAACAAGAGAATCGTAACCTTTGACAGAAAGGGTAACTTCCTTTCCGTTATACCCGAGCCTGAATCGGAAATGTTCGAGAGTGGCTCAATTTACAGACCTGTTGCGGTTGCAGTTGATAAGTATGACAGACTTTATGTTGTATCGTCAACAACCTATCAGGGTATCATCGTTATGACCGATGAGGGTGAGTTCACGCAGTTCATCGGAGCGCAGAAGGTCGTTATCTCGGCTTGGGAGATAATCTGGAGAAGATTCCAGACAGAAGAGCAGAGAGATCTCTCGTCTGAATACCTCTCAACAGAGTTCAATAACATTACAGTCAATGAGAGAGGACATGTATATGTAACTACCTCGTCTATCGAGGAGTCACAGGTGCTCAGCGCTATCGCGGCAAAGGATAAGTCGGGTGACTTTGCTCCCGTAAAGCTCCTTAACGCATCGGGTGCCGAGATCATGGCAAGAAATGGCTTCTATCCCCCCTCAGGTGAGCTTGATGTCACAAAGATTCAGGAGACAGATACCATATACGGTGTTTCCACTATCGTGGATGTTGCCGTAGGACCTAACGATACATGGTCAATAATCGATACAAAGAGAAGTAAGGTATTTACCTATGATATTCAGGGTAACCTCCTCTTCGCATTCGGTGATACAGGCCGTCAGCTTGGTAATATTTCAAGCAACGGACTTACAGCTGTTACCTATCAGGGCGACAATATGCTCCTTCTTGATACCGCAAGTAAGTCGTTCACAGTATATCAGCTTACAGAGTACGGTAAGATACTTCATCAGGCTCTTAAGAATACCAATGAGCGTCAGTACGATAAGGCTATCGATGACTGGACAGATATTCTCAAGAGAAACTCTAACTTTGATGCCGCATACATCGGTATCGGTAACGCGCTCTACAGAAGCGGTAAGTATGAGGAAGCTGTAAAGTATTACGAGTCGGCATACGATACAGATAACTACTCAAAGGCATATCAGGAGATAAGAAAGGAATGGATCTCCAAGTACATAATTCTTATCCCGATATTCATAATTGCAGTCGTTATAGGCGTATCCAAGTTTATGAAGTTCGCCAATAAGGTCAACAAGCGTGTAAGTACCTCGGGTGAGAAGATAACATACGGCAAGGAGCTGCTTTATGCGTTCCATGTCATATTCCATCCGTTTGACGGCTTCTGGGACCTTAAGCACGAAAAGCGAGGCTCTGTAAGAGCAGGTCTTACAATACTTGTGGCGGCTGTAATATCGTTCTACTACAACGCTATCGGTAAGGGATACATTATGAATCCTGAGGGTAACTACTCCTCGATACTCATGATATGTATCGGAGTTCTCGTTCCCTTCTTCCTCTTCATCACTGCAAACTGGTGTCTTACAACACTCTTTGAGGGTGAGGGAAGCTTCAAGGATATCTTCATAGCAGCATCCTATTCAATGTTGCCATTTGTTCTCATAGTTATCCCCGTAACTATTGCATCAAACTTTGTTATCGCTACAGAGACAGGAATTCTCAACCTCCTTATAACAATCTCGTTTATTTGGATGGCATTGCTTCTCATCTCGGGTATGATGGTAACTCACGACTATTCAATGGGCAAGAACATCTTGACCGTTCTCGGAACTGTTCTCGGCGCGGTATGTATCATGTTTATCGTGCTTCTGTTCTCGGCACTTCTCGGTAAGCTTGTTGGCTTTATCGCAAATATCATCGTCGAGATCCAGTACAGAATCTAACAGATAGGAGGAAGATATATAAATATGAAGAATTTTAATAGAATAATATCGACTCTCTTAGCTGTTGTGATGCTTGTGAGCTCGTTCGCGATAACGACCTTCGCAGAGGATAGCACAACAAGAACTGCTCCCGAGTACAACACAAAGGGTACGCAGACACTTGATTACTTCAAGGGCTATATTATAGATAGCATGGAAGATGTTGATAACAAAACCAATTATACCTATGCTCAGGATGCAGAGGGAAAAAATATCGTTGTTGATACCGCGGCAGAGAAGCTCTCTACCATGGACCTCCGCGTTGAGAAGGACGGCTTCCGCCTTTATGTTGATGAATATACAGGCGAGGTCGCAGCAGAGTGTGTTGCTACTGGTGAGACACTCTTCACAAACCCCTTTAATGTAGGTGTATCAAAGGCTACAGAATCAATAAAATCTCAGCTTCTTTCGCAGCTTTCTGTAAGATATGCTGACAATACTACAGGCACGGAATATACATATTACAGCTTTACAGAGGCATCTCAAAGAAATCAGATAATCGTAAAGAACATCAAGGGTGGTATCCGTGTTGAGTACTCTATCGGACGCGAGCAGTCAAAGATACTCGTTCCCGTAATGATGGAGGAAAGTGACTTTATTGAGCAGATCGTAAATCCCCTCAAGGAAGCACTTGGTGAGGATTCTTACGATTTCGGTAAGTTCATGGCATTCTACATAAGAATGGACAAAGAGGACTTCAGCGAAACAGAGCTCAAGAGATTCCCGCTTCTCCAGAAGATGGTATATTACCGTCTTGATGAAAAGACATCCGATGTTCAGAAGTTCCGTCTTGAGGACTATATCAAGAACTATGCTCCCGATTTCACCTTTGAGGACCTTGATGAGGCACACCTCAAGACCGAATATCAGGCAGAGGATAACAATCCTCCTCTCTTCAAGATGGCTCTTGAGTATAGCGTTGATCCGAACGGACTCAATGTAAGACTTCCCGCAAACGGTATCAGATTCAATGAGAGCCTTTACAGTGTAAAGAGCATTGATATCCTTCCTTATATGGGAGCCGCTTCAAGCGAGGGAGACGGATACACATTCTTCCCCGATGGCTCGGGCGCACTCTTTGATTTTGCAAAGATTCAGGAGATGGGCACAACAACTACCATAACGGGTAAGGTATACGGTCAGGACTTCGCATATCATACAATTTCGGGTACACATCAGGAGACTATAAGATATCCTGTATATGGTATCGTGGGCAGTAATACAATAACTGTTATTGAGGAAGAGGAAGCACCTACGGTTGACGATACGACCGATGTTGGTGACGAGGAGACAGAGGTAACAGAGGCGGAGGATGAGATAACCACCTATGCCGATGACACACTTCTTATTTCTCCTGCTCCCACACCCGCACCCGCAGTGACCACAGACATTCAGAGACAGAGTGGCTTCGTTGCGATCGTTGAAGAGGGAGATGCGATGATGGAGATCTCCACCTACCACGAGACACAGGCTCACGAGTATAATACAATCAAGCTTACTGTATATCCTCGTCCGCAGGATACATATAACCTCGCAAATGCGATCTCGGTCGGCTCAAGCAGTGAGTGGACGGTAGTTTCCTCAAGAAAGTACACAGGAAGCTACAGAATCAAGTATGTATTCCTTACACCTGATGAGGTTGCAGAGGAAAAGGGAATAGATGAGTATTATGAGTGCTCGTATGTAGGTATGGCACTTGCATACCGTGATTACCTTATTGAAAAGGGAATTCTTACAAGACTTAACGAAAGTGATGTCAAGAAGGATATTCCTCTCTACATAGAGACTTTCGGAACTATGTATACAATAGAGAAGTTCCTCTCAATTCCCTTCAATGTTCTTTCACCTCTTACCACCTTTGAGGACATCAAGACGATGTACGATGACCTCTCCCTTGAGGGAATAACAAATGTAAACTTCAAGCTTACAGGTTACGCAAACGGCGGTATGAATGAAACCGTTCCGTACCGTCTCAAGTGGGAAAAGTCGGTTGGCGGAAAGAAGGGCTTTGAGGAGCTTATGGAATACGCAAAGGAGAAGGATTTCGGAGTATATCCCGACTTTGATTTCGTATTCATTTCAACAACAGGCGCATTTGACGGCGTATCGCTCAAGCAGCACGCGGTCAAGACCATTGACGACAGATATACAAGCCGTCGTGAGTACAGCGCAACCAAGCAGACTCATATAAGCTACTACGAGCTGGCAATCTCGCCCGCTTGCTTCAGCCGCTTCTATGAGAAGCTTACAGACAACTATCTTAAGTATGAGCCCACAGGTATCTCGGTATCAACTCTCGGTTCTTACCTCAACTCCGATTTTGATGAGGATGAGCCTTATAACCGTGAGGACTCTGTTGAGTTTACAAAGAAGGCATTTGAGTACCTTTACGAAAACTATGAAAGCGTAATGACCTCGGGCGGTAACTCCTACACATGGAAATATGTTGACCATATAACCGATGTAGCACTTGACTCCAGCCGTTACGCACAGTCGGCAGCATCTGTACCTTTCCTCGGAATCGTTCTCCACGGATATGTTCAGATAGCAGGTACGCCTATTAATATGGAGGGTAACACAAACTACGCACTCCTCAAGGCTATTGAGAGTGGTGCGGGAATCAACTTCCTGCTCTCCTACCGCAACACAGAGAACCTCAAGGATGATGAGTATCTCAGCAAGTATTACTCTGTAAGATACGACATCTGGTTTGACGATGTTGTAGGTCTTTACAATGAGCTTAATGCACTTCTCGCAGATGTTCAGACATCGGTGATAGTTGATCACCAGTTCGTTGACGGAATTCGTGTTCCCGATGACGATGAGCTTGCGGCAGACGCAGCAGCAGAGATCGAGGCAGCACTCAAGGCAGAGGCGGAGAGACTTGCCGCAGCTGTAGAGTCGGAGAGAATTTCTCTTATGAATGCCCGTCTCAATATCCAGAAGGGATACAGCAGCCTTACAGAAAGCGTTGCAGCTCTTGAGAATGCTATAAGCAAGCTCAAGATAGATTCGACAGGCGCTGAATATAAGGTGCTTATTGACCAGTACATAAGCGATTATAATACAGAGAGCGAAAAGCTTGCTGTTCTTACAGCAGAGCTTGATGAGCTTCTCGCGGCAGAGACCCCCGATGAGGAGGCAATCGCCGCAAAGCAGGCAGAGGTAGACGCACAGACAAAACTTGCAAATACCAAGAAATCTGCAATCAACCTTTGCTACTATAACACCTTGCTCTTTACATCCAACGCAGTAAAGGCATATGATACTCTTGATGCTATGGCAGTTGCCGCAGAGGAGGGCTATGAGCTTCTCGTTGCTGACGGAACTGCAAACGAGGCACTCCTTGCAGAGCTTAAGAGAATGTCTGATGCGATCGTTGCAGAGTATGACAAGATCGCCCATCAGCGCGAGGAGATAATTGCTTACGCAGACGAGATGTTCAGCAAGGTAGAGGGCGTTCTTGAGGGCGCAAAGAAGTATGAGGATACGGCTACAACAGATGGCTCTGCTGCCCAGGATGTTACCGAGACAGAGGAGATCATTCCTGCGAAGTACCGTTCCGATGATAACATGATAGTTTATGTTGAATATGAGAACGGCAAGGCATTCCTTCTCAACTTCAACAACTACGATGTAAAGGCTGAGTTTAACGGAGTTGTATATGCGATAGATGCATACGGCTACCTCGTTCTCGGCGCAGCAAATTAACGAAAGGAGGATGACAAAATGACTAAAGAGTTAAAGCTTAAGGCACCTAAAAAGAAAAAGGTCGCTTCTCTTGAAAGAACAAAGGCGCGTGCCGGTTGGGTTTTTGTCCTTCCTTTCGTACTGGGCTTTGTCCTTATTTACCTGCCTATCATTTTCGACTCAATAAGATATACCTTCTGTGAGTTCGTAATGACTACCAACGAAGACGGCATAAGACTTCTTCAGCCCGAATTCGTTGGCTGGCAGAACTATCAGTACGCACTGTTTGAGGATCCCGACTTTGTACAGACACTGCTTTCGGGATTCCAGCAGATGGCGTTTGATATCCCCATGATCCTGATCTTCTCACTGTTCATGGCAGTGCTTCTCAATCAGGATATGGCGGGAAGAGCAGCATTCCGTGCAATATTCTTCATTCCCGTTATTCTTTCGTGCGGAATTATGGAGAGCATTGAGGCACAGAATGTCCTTGGACAGTATATGGATTCTGCCGAGGGAATTTCCGACGGCTCGGGTTCAAACACCGCAGCCGAGATCGTAAGCGCCGCCGACTTTTCAACGCTGTTTAAGAACATGATGGTCGGTCAGGAGCTGTTTGAATATGTTGCCTCTGCGATAAACAATATCTACGATATAGTTAACCGCTCGGGTGTACAGATGCTGATATTCCTTGCGGGCCTTCAGTCAATATCTCCCGCAATCTATGAGTCGGTACAGATAGACGGTGCAACCTCTTGGGAGACCTTCTGGAAGATAACCTTCCCGATGATAAGCCCGATGATCCTTGTTAATGCTATCTATACGATCATTGACTCGTTTACAACAGACTCGAACGCCGTGATGTCCTTCATCTCGGGTGCTTCGTCACAGTCGGGCGGTACAGTTGAAAGCTCTGCGATGGCATGGATATACTTCCTGCTCGTAATTTTCATACTTGCACTGTTCGCGGGAATATTCTCGGCATTCGTATTCTACCAGAGGAAAGACTAAGAAAGGAGGAGCAGAAATTGAACGCACAGAATCTTGATAACAAGCCTAAAATAAAAAAGGAATCAAAGAACAAGATCAAGGTAGAGTTTGACAGAACTCCTCTTAAGGAAAGACTCAAGGCAAAGTTTTTGTCTGTATTCTTTCTCCAGAAGGCACTCTGGACAATTTTCAGACTTGTCCTTCTTATAGGTATCTCCTACATAGTTCTTTTCCCCTTCTTCTCAAAGATCGCGGGCTCATTCATGGCGCCCGAGGATTTCGTTGATGTTACCGTAAGACTTATCCCCAAGCATTTCTCGCTTGATATTTACAAGGGAATTATACTTGAGCTTAAATACTTTGAGGCATTCAAGAATACACTTGTTCTTTCAGGAAGCACCGCACTTATACAGACCTTTGTCTGCTCGTTCGTTGCTTACGGTCTTGCAAAGTTCAAGTTCAAGGGTAATAAGCTGGTATTCTTTATGGTGATCTTCTCGCTCATAGTGCCTCACCAGACACTCAAGCTCTCGCTTTACCAGTCTTTCCAGAAGTTTGACATTCTTGGAATTGCTCAGCTTCTTAGCGGAGACGGAATCACCATTCTCGGATTCCCGATATTCAACAACGGATTCCTTTCGTCGATAAACCTTATCCCTGCAGACCTTATGCCTCGTGGAGGCGGAGGAATCAACCTTACAGAAACATATTGGCCTCTGCTTATTCTTTCAGCTTGCGGTCTTGCCTTCAAGAACGGCTTGTATATCTTTATGCTTCGCCAGTTCTTCAAGGGCGTGCCTGATGAGCTTGAGGAATCAGCATACATTGATGGCTCGGGAGTGTTCTACACATTCTTCAAGATCATTCTCCCGCTGTCTGTGCCTATGATGATCACGGTATTCCTATTTGCATTCTCGTGGCAGTGGACAGACGACTTCTATATTCCTCTGTTCATGTCAAGATCAAAGACGGTGCTCATGTCAAACTACATGGGAATTCCTCCGTCACTTTCAACGGGATACGCAGGCAAGAACATGTACGATGCGGCAATAAAGAACACTTGCGGACTTCTTATAATCCTTCCGCTTGTTATAATGTATCTTTTCTGCCAGAAGCATCTCGTTCAGGGTATTGAGCGAAGCGGACTTACAGCAGATTAATAGCTGCATAAACAAAAAACAAGGACCACCGCATCTGCGGTGGTCCTTTTATATCAAAAAAGAGCCCCTTGACAGGGGCTCTTTTTTACTTGCTTTATTTCTTTTTGCGAAGCTCGGCGAAGAAATCGGAAAGTAGTGCCGAGCATTCCTCCTCGCATACGCCGCTTTCTATCTCAAAGGCGTGATTTAAGGGGTAGGAATTCATGTTAAAGAGGCTTCCGCAAGCGCCAAAGCGTCGGTCGGGCGCGCCGTAGACCACTCGGTCAATTCTTGAATTCACAATAGCTCCCGCACACATCGGGCAGGGCTCAAGAGTTACATAAAGGGTACAGCCAAAGAGTCTCCAGCCGCCAAGCGCGCGGCAAGCTGCCTCAATAGCAGCTATTTCGGCGTGCGCTGTGGCAAGCTTCTCGGTTTCACGCAGATTGTATGCCTCCGAGATTATCTCGCCGTTCTTGACAACAAGTGCTCCTATAGGCACCTCGCCAAGCTCTGCAGCACGTTTTGCAAGCTCAATCGCTCGCTCCATAAATTTTTTATCGTTTTCAAGCATATAGATATCCTCAAAATCAAGCGGAATAAAAGAGCCACGCGGCGCATTCGGCTATACAGATAATAACAAATATAAGAACCGTGGGTGAAAGCAGAAATTTTTTTGCTACACTGAAGCTCACCTTCTTTTCACAAAAGCCGTCAGCCGCCTCAAGTATCCTTCCGAAGCTTCCCGTTTCGTATGCACTCTTTCTCTTGTTTGCTGAAAGAATAAGAAGAATGATAGAAGCCGCACCAAGCAGTATAACTAAAATGTCAAGCAAGATAAGAGCTCGCATTGACTGAAGTCGGGGCAGATTTGAGAGAAGAAGGCTTTGAATGACCGAAAGAAAATTGTTCAAAAAGTGGATAAGGAAAACGCAAAGGAAGGAGCGTGTTTTGATAAAGGCATAGCCAAGCGCGATGCCTGCCGCTGTAGTGTAGAGTATCTGTGCGGGATTCTGATGCATAAGACCGAAAAGAATTGCGCTCATGATAACTGCAAAGGATTTTCCGTAAGGTGCAAGGCTTGAGAGTATTGTGCATCTGAAAAGAACCTCCTCACAAATAGCGGGAACGAGGGCAGTTGTAAAGGTCATGAGCAGAAAATCAACTATCGACATTCTGCCGTCCGACGATGATACCGACTGCATGTATTCATAAAAATCAAACGACGACACTAACATTGCATTCAGCTGTGCAAAGGCGAATACAACCGCGATCACAGCCATAATTATAAGGGGCGCTTTCTTTGTGGGCGCGCCGAGAAAACCCATCGGCTCGCGCTCGTCACTTCTGCATATTATCCTGTAAAGAATGGCGGGAAGAAGAAAGCACAAAAGATAAAATATGCCGTATATAAGCTCCGAGAAGATGTATGCACGGCCCTCCTCAAGCGAAGCATAGAGCAGATCGTCAATCGTGGGATAGACAAGGCCGAGCAGGATATTAAAAAGTGCAATAAATACCAGAAGCGCCGTGCCCGTCTTTATCGCAAGTGCCTTAAAGCGACTGTCATAATATATCATATAAATACCTCCAACGGTAGAGAATATCTATATATAATTATACTTCATAGTTGAATGATTGTCAATCACCAAAATTGCTAAGGGGACTTGTCAGCGGAGGCGCTATGTGGTAAAATATATATAATAATAATTTGGAGGAGACAGATGCAAGAGAGCCGTTATTATATTAAAAATGAAAGCTTTTCGGGGCAGTGTACCTTTGCGGTGATATCCGACCTTCACGGCTGTGAGGTCACCGAGGCGATTGCAATTCTTGAGCACGCAAAGCCCGATGTCATACTTGCGGCGGGCGATATACTTGAGCGACTTGACGGAACCCGCGACGATAAGAATGAAAATGGCTATCTTCTGCTTCGTGAGGCGGCAGGCATCGCACCTACCTTCTATAGCTTTGGAAATCATGAGCTTGGAGGAACGCGCTCATGGTTGCCGAGGAGAAAAATCCCGAAAAGAGAGCTTGTTATAAGCGAGGCAGACAGAGCGCGCCTTATCTCTACAGGTGTGACAATTCTTAACGATGAGTACACCGACTTTGAGGGAATAGCCATAGGCGGACTTATGTCAGGCGCACTTAACGAGGACGGAGCGCCTTGCATAGAGTGGCTGAATGCCTTTTGCGGTGAGGATAAGCCAAAGGTGCTTATCTCTCATCACCCCGAATACTATAAAAAATATCTTGCACAGCTTGATATTGATCTTGTGGTAAGCGGACACGCACACGGAGGGCAGTGGAGATTTTTCGGGCGCGGCGTCTTTGCTCCCGGGCAGGGAATATTCCCGAAATATACTTCGGGCGTATATGAAAACAGACTTGTTGTCAGCCGAGGAATGAAAACGGATGGCACTATACCGAGGATATTCAATCCCACCGAGGCGGTAATTATAAAAATCAACGGTTGATCTGTGCTTGAGGATTAAAATTTATATAAATTGGGATTTATCGAAGAGTTAGTTGACGAGAAGGATTATCCAAAACCTTTTTTGAAAAAAGGGTTCTGGACTCCCAAAAACTTTCATTACAAAAGGTATAGCTCCCGCAGACCTTGCTCCGCCCTTGCGTGCTCACAACGGTCATAAATGAATATTGTCTGCACAAGTCCAAAGACAGGAGATTTTTTGCCAAG
>JAZOSH010000097.1:0-41344 GCA_045656985.1 Eubacteriales bacterium
AACTGCTTGTCCTGCATCATCGAGATAACTGCTGCTCTTGCTTCATCTCTTGTCTGTGCAATGATAACGCCCTTACCAAGTGCAAGTCCATCTGCTTTTATAACAGTTGGAATAGGCGCTGTCTCAAGATATTTGAGCGCCGAATTCATATCGTCAAATACCTCATATTCTGCGGTGGGAATACCGTATTTTTTCATGAGGTTCTTTGAAAAGACCTTGCTTCCCTCAATTATTGCCGCGTTTGCCTTGGGTCCGAAGCAAGGAATGCCTATTTCATTGAGGGCATCAACTGCACCGAGTACCAAAGGATCGTCGGGAGCTACCACTGCGTAGTCAATAGAGTTATTCTTTGCAAAATCTACTATTGCAGCTATATCCTTTGCTCCGATATTTACACACTCAGCATCTTTTGCCATTCCGCCGTTTCCGGGGAGCGCGTAAATCTTTTTAATATCTTTATTTTCTTTTAATTTTTTGATGATGGCGTGTTCTCTTCCGCCACCGCCTACAACCATTATCTTCATAAATTCTCCAAAGTGTGTATTAGTGGTGGAAAAGTCTCATTCCCGTGAATGCCATAGCTATTCCACGCTTGTTACATTCTTCAATGACTAGGTCATCACGGATAGAACCACCTGGTTCAGCTATATAGTGAACACCCGAAGCATGAGCGCGTTTTACATTATCTGCAAATGGGAAGAACGCATCGGAGGCAAGAGAAATCTCTTTAAATCCACCGAGCCACTCGCTTCTTTCATCATCTGTGAGAGGCTCAGGACGGGATGTAAAGTAATTCTGCCAAATACCATCCTCGCAGACATTTTCTTCATTTCCGTTTATATAACCGTCAATTACATTGTCACGCTCGGGACGACCCATAGTGGGGATGAAGGGGAGATCAAGTACTTTGGGATGCTGACGCATGAGCCAAGTATTTGCTTTGTCACCCGCAAGACGGGTGCAATGAACTCTTGATTGCTGACCTGCACCAACACCTATAGCCTGTCCGTTGGTAGCATAACAAACCGAATTTGACTGTGTATATTTGAGAGTGATAAGAGCAACGATAAGGTCTCGCTTTGCGTGCTCGGGGAGCTCCTTCTTTTCTGTTACAACATTTTCAAGAAGATGCTCGCCTATCTTGAATTCATTTCTTCCTTGCTCAAAGGTAATGCCGAAAACATCCTTGGTTTCAATAGGTGCAGGACGGTATTCGGGATTTATCTCTACGATGTTATAGTTGCCCTTTCTTTTGCCTTTAAGTATTTCAAGTGCTTCAGGCTCGTAGCCGGGAGCAATTATACCGTCAGAGACCTCTCGGGCAATAAGCTTCGCGGTAGTTACATCACACACATCAGAAAGTGCTACCCAGTCGCCAAAGGAACAAAGACGGTCGGTTCCGCGAGCACGAACATATGCGCAAGCCAAGGGAGAGTCATCAAGACCTTCAATGTCTTCAACGAAACACGCTTTTTTGAGTGCGCGATCAAGAGGAAGACCTATTGCGGCACTGGTAGGGCTTACATGCTTAAACGAGGTTGCAGCAGGAAGACCGAGAGCCTCCTTGAGCTCCTTTACAAGCTGCCATGCATTGAATGCATCAAGGAAGTTTATGTATCCGGGACGGCCGTTAAGTACAGTTATAGGAAGATCACTGCCATCCTTCATAAATATGCGCGATGGCTTCTGATTGGGGTTACAACCATATTTAAGTTCAAATTCTTTCATTTTCGGGCACTCCTTATATGTTTTTGTTAATTATTATCTCTTTGGGCTCGCTTCCATCAAGAGGTATCTGACGAACGAAAAGCGATACCTTGTTGTCTTCATTCAAGTTTGACCAGCACATTTCAGCAAGCTCTTCGGCCGTATTGGGGAGCGCCACCTCTTCGGGCTCACCATAGAAGGAAGGAATGGGATTTCCGTCGCACTTGTAAGTATGAATGAAATGTCCTACGCCGTCAAGAGGCATATAGTCAAAGAAATATCTCTGGCAAGCGTCGGGATTTCCGTTGTTGCTCTTGAGTATAGAAAGCTTGTAGGTGAATGTGTTGCGCGGGAAACAGTAGTAGAGTGCGCCGGAGATACGGGGTGTATAATTCGGTGCATCGTCCTCAAATTCGCGTGTGCGGAGCGCATCCTCGAAATTGCTTCCGTCGTTAATAAAATTATAAATCGTATCGGTCTGGTCGCCGTTTGTTATAATATCTATGTTTCCGCCTTTTGCACGGAGATACGGGTTATAAATGATGAGATGCGGGTCGGTGAGTTTAGATTCGTCGAAGGCTTTTGTACGCATACCATTATCGTGCATCTCAAAAACACGGTTACGCGAATTTACGCTTCTACCCATTATAAAATATGCGATCAATGCGGACTTACCGTCGGTGCTCTTGCCTATAACTATTCCGCGTCCGGGATATGTATTCTCCGAAAGGAGCTTTTTAAGATCAAAAAGTGTACTCATATTTTTCTCCGTAAAAAATTATTTGTTAAGCTTACTGCGAAGCTGCTTTGCTACGATCTCCGTAGATCTTGGGAGTATCTGCCATTCTGCCTGACGCATAACTCGCTGCTGAAGGCTCTCGGGAGTTTCGTCCTTCTTGACGTAAACACTCTTCTGGAGGATTATCTGACCGCCGTCAGGTATCTCGTTGACGTAATGCACGGTAGCGCCCGTGACCTTAACTCCGTAAGCAAGTGCCGCCTCGTGAACGCGGAGGCCGTAAAATCCTTTCCCGCAGAAGGAAGGAATAAGAGAGGGATGCACGTTGATTATTCTATTCTCATAGTGCTTGATGAAATTAGCAGTGAGTATATTCATAAATCCTGCGAGAACTATCATATCAATCTCGTATTCCTCAAGTGCGGCTATCATTTTAGCCTCGAACTCCTCTTGAGAGGACATTTCTTTTTTTGGAACGATTGCAACAGGTATATCTGCCATTTCCGCGCGTGTTATTGCATAAGCACTTGCATTGCTTGACACGACAAGCGCAAGCTTACCGCTCTTTATTATGCCACTCTTCTCGGCATCAATAAGTGCTTGCAGATTAGTGCCGCCACCTGAAACAAGAACGGCAATATTTATTTTTTTATTCTTTTTCATTTACAGTCACCAATTAAAAAGCTGAAATGTGGAATTGTGAACATTAAAGGATAACGATGCTCTCCTCAGATTCTACTATTTCTCCGATCACGTATGCATTCTCGCCCGAAGCCTTAAGTATCTCAAGTGCCTTGTCTACTTCGTTAGCGGGTACAACAATACTCATACCAACACCCATATTGAATGTGTTGAACATATCTCTCTCACATACGTTGCCGGTTTTTGCGATAAGCTCGAATATAGGAAGGACGCGGACAGCACTTCTGTTTATCTTCGCACCAAGTCCATCGGGAATGCTTCTTGGAATATTCTCGTAGAAGCCACCGCCTGTGATATGGCTTATTCCCTTTACGTCTACCTTCTCAAGAAGCTCAAGCACGCTCTTTACATATATCTTAGTAGGTGTCAGAAGTGTCTCAGCTATAGATTTGCCGCCGAGTGCCTCGTTTGCCTCATAAAGCGATGCGGGATTGTGATCAATGTCAAAGACCTTGCGAACAAGCGAGAATCCGTTTGAGTGAATACCGGTAGATGCAAGTGCAATAACAACATCGCCTGCTGCCATTCTCTTATTATCAAGGATCTTCTTTTTATCAACTACACCTACAGCAAAGCCTGCAAGATCATAGTCCTCAGCAGGCATAAGTCCGGGGTGTTCAGCTGTCTCACCGCCAATAAGTGCTGCGCCCGACTGAACACATCCTTCGGCAACACCGCCAACTATCTCTGCTATCTTCTCGGGATAATTCTTGCCACATGCAATGTAGTCAAGAAAGAAGAGGGGCTTTGCTCCACAGCAAATGATATCGTTAACGCACATAGCAACTGCATCAATACCTATTGTGTCATGCTTATCCATAAGGATAGCCATCTTAACCTTTGTGCCACAGCCATCGGTTCCCGATACAAGAACAGGCTCCTCAATACCTGCAAGATTAAGTCCAAAACATCCGCCAAAACCGCCTATATCATCAAGGCAGCCCTCGTTCTTTGTTCTTGCAATGTGCTTTTTCATAAGTTCAACAGACTTGTATCCCGCAGTTATATCAACTCCGGCCGACTTGTAGCTTTCACTGTAACTCTTTGACATTTTTATGTATCCTTTCGTGATAAAATATTTAGATTATTATTATTCCTTACCATTCATGCAGTAAGTACAAAGCTTGCACGGGTCAACCCCGATCGCCTCAACAAGTCCCCCAAGAGACTGAAAATCAAGCGAATCAAAATGAAGCGCATCCGCAATGCTTTTACGAAGCTTTTTTCCTCGCTCTGTGCTTGAATCGCTGTATTCTTCAATATGATTGAAGCCTTCCTCTCCCTCAAGCTCAAGGATCGTTCTTCTTGCAATTAGCTCAAGCTCCGAGGTTGCACGGGAGAAATTAAGATACTTGCAACTATACATTATGGGAGGGCATGCCGATCGCATATGTACAGCTTTCGCACCGTGCTCATAAAGGAAATCAACAGTTTCCTTTAATTGAGTGCCTCTGACTATAGAGTCATCAACAAACAAAAGCTTTTTGCCGTCTATGAGCTCCTTTACAGGTATCTGCTTCATCTTGGCAATCTTTTTTCTCTCAGCCTGATTTGAGGGGGTAAAGCTTCTCGGCCATGTGGGAGTATACTTGATAAATGGGCGCGCAAAGGGCGCTTTACATTCATTTGCATAGCCGATCGCATGGGGAGTTCCTGAATCCGGCACACCGCAAGCATAATCAATATCCTGAGCAAGACCATTTGCTATGTCTTTTTGTGCAAGGATCTGCCCGTTTTTATATCTCATTATCTCTACATTCTTACCCTCATAAATTGAGTTTGAATATCCGTAGTATGTCCACAGGAACGAGCATATCTTAAGTTCATTACCAGGAGGTGAGAGCTGTGTCATAGTGCTTGGTGTTAATTCAACGATCTCGCCGGGTCCAAGCTCTTTTTCAATAGAATATCCTAGCTTTTCAAAAGCAAAGGACTCGAAGGAAACGCTGTGAGCATTCCTACTCTTTCCAATTATAACAGGAAGTCTGCCAAGCTTGTCTCTTGCAGCAATGAGGGTTCCGTCATTTTTAAGTATGAGGACAGAAATCGAACCATCAATTACATCTTGAGCAAACTTGATTCCTTCACAAAAATCGCTTTTGTGATTTATAAGCGATGCAACCAGCTCAACCGTATTCACCTTGCCGCTCGTCATGACGCCAAAGTGTCCTCCGTTTGTGAGTAGATATTTATCTATGAGCTCCTCGGAATTATTCACACGCCCTACAATAGAGATAGCATATATTCCGATATTAGAACGAATAAGCAACGGCTGTGGTTCGGAATCACTGATACAACCAATAGCCGAGTTTCCCTTCATCTCGTCAAATATCTTATCAAACTTCGTTCTAAACGGAGAGTTTTCAATGTTATGAATATCTCTTTGAAGTCCTATATTTTCATCATACGCAGCCATTCCACCTCTTTTAGGGCCGAGATGTGAATGATAATCTGTACCAAAAAAGACATCTGAAATAGCATCGCGTTTACTTACTACGCCAAAAAAGCCTCCCATATTTCCTCCGTGTCAGTTAGGGTTACTTGTTATATTTTGCTGCGATCTCCGCATTCTTTGCGAGCACCTTCTCTGCGCCCTTTTCTCTTGCATTGTCAAGCTTTTCAGCAAGCTCCTTATCCTCAACAGAGAGTATCTGTATAGCAAGAATGGCGGCATTTGCAGCTCCGTCTATCGCTACAGTTGCTACAGGAATTCCTGTAGGCATCTGAACAGTAGATAAAAGAGCATCCATGCCGTCAAGATTTTTAGATTTTACCGGTATTCCTATCACAGGAATAGTTGTATTGGCCGCTATTGCGCCTGCAAGATGAGCTGCCATTCCCGCAGCGGCAATTATTGCGCCAAAGCCCTTTTCGCGAGCAGTTGACGAAAACTCCTTTGCCTCAACAGGGGTTCTATGCGCCGAGAAAACATGCACCTCAAAGGGCACACCATACTCTACAAGAGTATTTATCGCCTTCTCTACTACAGGCAGATCACTGTCACTTCCCATAATAATTCCTATCTTTTTCATAGTACTTCCTCCAAACAAAAATATAAGGGCAGTCCTATCCTAATTAGAGAGGACTGCCCAGACGGTCGACATTATTGCTTTTTGCTCCCTTGTGGTCTTTTCCACAAATCCGTCGGTTACAAAAAACCTCTTCAACACAGTTAAACTTTATGTAGATATTATATCATACATAATGTATAAAGTCAACATCATTTTTACAAACTTGACATAAAAGATTTTATATTCTGCAATCTCTTTTTTGTCTATTTTTACGACATTCTTTTCGCCACAGTTGTCTCAAGTCTCAAAAGCAGTTTGATAAGGGGGTACGCAAAGGTACTTAACACTATGTTTCCAATACAGTGAAGCAAATCATACGGCAGTCCGTATGCCACCCAGGCAACAGTCTGTTCGAACGAAAAGCCAAATAAAAGTGCCTGCGCAGGTGCGTAAAGAACTCCAAACATTATTCCATGAAGACCACACACTACAGAGTATATAATTACTGCAATATTTGGCTTTGTTTTTCTTGGTAAAAGCATTATTACTGCCCAAAGTATCGTCCATACATACAAATAAGGTATGAGCACATATATTCCGTACATTCCGTTAAGAAAGGCGTACACATATATTGACACAAGCGCCCATTTTCTGTACACTACCGTAATAATTGTAATAAAAAGTGCTATCATATGTATATTTGGAAGTGCCGCCATAAGCAATTGCGAGAGATACATTAGCGAGCCAAATATCGTAAGCAATATCAGCTTTCTTAGTCTGTCAGTGCGTTTTGAATAATGCATTATTCAGCCTTGAAGCCATAAATAGCTCTGTCTTCTATATTTGTCTGATCAACGCCTGTCATTCCGTATTCACCGTTTATATAAAACGCCCAATACTTTCCGTCCTCTTCATAGATATGAGTTTCTCCGCATACGGTCTTTACATAGAGACCATAGGCACCGTCCTCACCGGATATAAGCTCCTTTTCAAGAAGGGCTTCCCCCACCGTGGTCTTGTCGGTGATGATATCATATGTTTGTATTGTGCCATCAGCAAAGACGACCTCAAACACAAAGCTTTTTTTACCCTCCGGGACGCTTGAGCTATTGTCGCACGAGAACATGGTAAGAAGCATCGCCGCAAGAAGCACTGCCACGGTCAAAAACGACAAAAAATTGATTTTTTGATTTCTTTTTTTCATCTTTGATTTCTCCTATAGTATTTTATTTTTCGCATGTCCCACCTCCAATTAAAATGAGCCGGATCGCGCGGCAAGAGACAGGATCGGGGTAAGTCTTCCGGCTTAACGGCAAATATCTCACACCTTCTCAAGCAAAAGCTCAATGGCAAAATACATTGCGGCTGTATTTGTGAAATATTTTTGGCCGTATACGGCGACGCGTTCGCACGGGTTTCTCACCCGTTTCCTTATTAAGTGCTACGCACACCCCCTCATACGCACTTATTTTATCACTTTGCTTTTGTTAAGTCAATAATATTAAAAAATTTCAAGAAAATTCCCTGAAAAGTCTTGACAAAAAGTTTTACGAGTGCTAAACTTATCACATATTTATGATTTCAGGAGATATACTCGTGATGAATAACAATTTTGCAGGCACATATTTTTTCCTTTATTTTTATTACTTTTGTTAATAAAATAAAGGTGCTTTTGTCTGCGATTTTATAGTTTCATCAACATATTTTTTGTAAATGGAGCCTCGCGGGTTGAAACGCCGCCGGTTCCGTTTTTTTGTTTTATATTTTTATTCAGGAGATAGAAAAATGATTGCAGTAATCAAATCAGGTACAACTGAGCAACAAATCAACAGTCTCACGGTCTGGATCAAGTCACAGGGACTTGATGTTCACATATCCGCCGGTCAGGAGCACACCATTCTAGGACTTGTGGGTGATACTTCTAAAATTGATGCTGACCTTCTCGGTAGTCTTGAAATAGTTGAAAGCGTTAAAAGAATAAGCGAGCCCTTTAAGAGCGCAAACAGGAAATTTCACCCCGATGACAGTATAATTCAGGTTGGAAACACCTCTGTTGGCGGTAATGTATTTGCGATGATAGCAGGCCCTTGCTCCGTTGAGAGTGAGGAGCAGGTGCTTGAAATAGCAAAAGCTGTAAAGGCATCGGGGGCAACTATGCTTCGCGGCGGCGCCTTCAAGCCCCGAACATCCCCATATGATTTTCAGGGACTAAAGGCTGACGGAATTGATTATCTTTTAAAAGCAAAAAAGGAAACTGGCCTTCCTATCGTTACAGAAATAATGAACGCAAACCATCTTGACCTCTTTGATAATGTCGATGTTATTCAGGTTGGTGCAAGAAACATGCAGAACTTTGAGCTTCTCAAAGAACTTGGAAAAACAAAGAAGCCCGTCCTCCTTAAGAGAGGTCTTGCTAATACCCTTAAAGAGTTTCTTATGTCTGCCGAATACATCATGGCCGGTGGAAATGAAAATATAATTCTCTGCGAAAGAGGTATCCGCACATTTGAAACATACACAAGAAACACCCTTGACCTTGCGGCAGTTCCGCTCCTTCAAGAGCTTTCACATTTGCCGATAATCATTGACCCTTCGCACGCAACAGGCATTGCTCGCCTTGTTAAGCCGCTTTCTCTTGCCGCTGCAGCGGTTGGAGCTGACGGTCTTATGATAGAAGTGCACAATGATCCCCAGCACGCACTCTGCGATGGAGCACAGTCACTAACTCCCGCAGCATTTGATGATGTATGTAAGGCAGTAAAAAATGTACTTGAAGTTATCTGATAAAAATAATTATTCAGGAGATATATTATGACTGTAGGAATATGCGGCCTTGGACTTATAGGCGGCTCTATGGCAAAGGCGTACAGTGCAGAAGGACACAAGGTATTCGGTTTTGATGCTGACCCAAGCACACTTGGATACGCAAAGCTTGCTTCTATAATATGCGGTGAACTTGACGATAAAACATTATCGCAGTGTGAGCTTATATTTATTGCGCTATACCCCCAAGCAACAGTTGCATATCTTGAAAGTATAGCGCCAAAGCTGAACAAAGACACTGTGGTAATAGATCTTTGCGGAACAAAACAGCTTGTTTGTGAGAAAAGCTTTGCTCTCGCAAACAAGTACGGCTTTACCTTTGTTGGTGGACATCCAATGGCAGGTACACAGTATTCAGGGATAAAGTATTCAAAAGCAACTCTATTCAAGAACGCGCCGATGGTCATAGTTCCCGATGTTTATGATGACATAGCTTTTCTAGACAAGATTAAGAAACTTCTTGCTCCTGCAGGCTTCGGAAAGATCTCCGTCACTACAGCAAATGAGCATGATGCTGTGATCGCATTTACCTCCCAGCTTGCGCATGTTGTATCAAATGCGTATGTAAAAAGTCCCACAGCAAAATCTCATAAGGGCTTTTCAGCCGGAAGCTACAAGGACCTTACCAGAGTGGCTTGGCTCAACGAGAAAATGTGGAGCGAGCTTTTTCTTGAAAACAAGGACGCTCTTCTCTTCGAGATAGATACTATCATCAATTCTCTATCCGAATACAGAGACGCAATATCCGACTCTAACCATGAGAGGCTCATAGAGCTTCTCCGCGACGGAAGAATTGCCAAGGAAGAAATAGATGGATAACGGAGCAACATATGAAAACTGTTTGTGTAGATGCATCAAAGAAATATGATGTGATAATAGATAAGGGGCTTCTGCAGAAGGCAGGCTCTATTTGCGCTGAAAGAATAGGCGTTTGCAAAGGTGTGATCGTAACCGATTCAACCGTTGATACTCTTTATTCAAGCGCGCTTATTTCCTCCCTTGAAGCGGCAGGATATGAGATAAGCAAATTTGTTTTTGAGGCCGGAGAACACTCAAAAAACACCGAAACACTAGTTGCTATACTTGAATTTCTAGCAGAGCAAGAGCTTACACGCAAGGATTGCATATTCGCTCTCGGCGGCGGTGTTGTAGGCGATATAGCCGGCTTTGCAGCTGCAGTGTATCTTCGCGGAATTCGCTTTGTGCAACTTCCCACAACACTCCTTGCAGCAGTTGATTCCTCCGTTGGAGGAAAAACAGGTGTTGATCTGCAGGCAGGAAAAAATCTTGCGGGCGCTTTTCATCAACCTTCCCTCGTCCTCTGCGATTATTCAACACTCGACACCTTAAGTGATTCTGTTTTTGCCGATGGATGTGCAGAGGTAATAAAATACGGTGTTATCAATGACAAAGAGCTTTTTGAGTTTCTCTCTGGAAATATCAAGGAAAACATAGAAAATATTATTGCCTCGTGCGTACAAAACAAAAGCTACATCGTTAAGGAAGATGAATTTGACACCGGCAAACGACAGCTTTTAAATCTTGGCCATACGATAGGCCATGCAATTGAAAAGCTTTCAGACTTTGAGATCTCTCACGGATCTGCCGTTGCTATCGGAATGACAGTTGTAATGCGTGCCGCTGTCTCGCTTGAATATTGCGAAGCATGCGAGCTTGAGCGTCTTATCGCTCTTCTTGAACACGCAAATCTTCCTGCAGAGTGTAGCTATTCTGCCGAGGAGCTTGCAAAAGTTGCGCTTTCGGACAAAAAGAGACAGGGCAACACGATCACTCTTGTAGTTCCCTTTTCAATCGGAGACTCAAGACTTTTATCTATTTCAGTAGGCGATCTTGTAGCATTTATAAAAAGAGGACTTCAATAATGGATGCAATTATTACACCTTCGACGCCACACGGAAAAATATCGGCAATCGCTTCAAAATCAGTGGCACACAGATTGCTTATCTGCTCCGCCTTTGCCGAACAGCCAACTGTTATCAGATGTGAAAACACAAATAATGACATTTTGGCAACCGCGGAATGTCTCAATGCCTTTGGAGCCGATATAAGCTATAACAACGGATATTTCACCGTCAACCCTAGAGAAAAAGCTCTTGATAACGGAATACTCAACTGTGGCGAAAGCGGCTCAACGCTTCGTTTCCTTTTACCCGTTGCCGCCGCTCTCGGGTCGCACTGGACATTTTTAATGTCAGGAAGACTACCCGAACGCCCCTTGTCTCCTCTTTATGAGGAGCTTATAGCTCACGGAATTTCTTTAGACCGACCGACAAAGGATACTCTTTCTCTCTCGGGAAAGCTTGAATGCGGACATTACACAATAAGCGGAGAAGTCTCTTCACAGTTTATAAGCGGACTTCTTTTCGCTCTATCCATCCTTGACGGCGAAAGCACCCTTGAGGTCACGGGAAAGGTTGAGTCTGCTCCCTACATAAAAATGACTCTTGACGCACTTTGGGCGTTTGGAGCCAAAATAAAGGAACATGACAATGTTTTCACTATTGTAGGCAAAAATCTTGTCGGCGGAGCAGAGCTTTTAGTTGAAGGAGACTGGTCAAATGCCGCATTCCCTCTATGCGCTGCAGCACTCGGAGGATGTGTAACAGTTGATAAGCTCAACTTAAACTCATATCAAGGTGATATGGCTATACTCTCGGTGCTTGAGAAATTCGGCGCAAAGGTTACACGGGGCGAAAATTCAGTTACAGTATGCTCGGCGGATCTCCAGGCAATAGAGCTTGATGCAACACAAATACCCGACCTTGTTCCCGTTATTGCAGCTGTTGCGGCATCTGCCAAGGGTACTACAAGAATATATGGAGCATCGAGACTTCGTATAAAGGAAAGCGACCGCCTTATGGCAATATACACAATGCTCTCGACACTTGGAGCCGACATCACCGAGACCGATGACGGACTTATTATAAACGGTGTTCAAAGCCTTCTCGGGGGTACTGTTTCATCCTTCAACGACCATAGGATAGCGATGAGCGCAGCAGTAGCTTCTGTAATCTCCTCTCAAAAGGTTACAGTCACTGATGCCTCGGCAGTGAACAAGTCATACCCGGATTTTTGGCGGGCTTTTTCTTCTCTTGGAATAGACATTACTTTAAAAGACTGATATTATTGCGGAGGTGTTTGCCATGGCAACACATTACGGAAAAAATATTGATATTGAGATATATGGTGGATCACACGACGATAAGATCGGAGTTATCATAAAGGGGCTTCCAAAAGGCTTTGTTATTGATACAGACAAGCTTTCATCTTTTATGGCGCGCCGTGCACCGGGCACAAATTCCCTCTCAACTCAACGAAGAGAGCCGGATATTCCCGTGTTTATTGAGGGTGTAAGCAATAATACTATCGTTTCAGATACTGTCCACGCTGTGATATACAATACAAACCAACATTCAAACGATTATAAAGATATTTCATTTATTCCCCGCCCATCCCACGCAGATCTTTCAGCAAGACTTAAATACGGCAACAAGGCTGATCTGCGAGGTGGAGGACATTTTTCGGGCCGTCTTACTGCACCTATGTGCATAGCAGGGGCCATCTGCTTGCAGATACTTAAAAAAAAAGGAATACATGTAGGCGCGCACCTTTATTCGGTGGGAAATGTAAAGGACACTCCCTTTGATAGTATTAATGTATCTATTAATGAGTTATGTGCGCTTCACAAAGCGGAATTTCCTACGCTCTCGTCTGATGCCGCAAAAAAAATGAAGTCTGAAATAGATGCGGCAAGAGAAGCAGGTGACTCCGTTGGAGCAATAATAGAATGTGCCGCAATTGGTCTGCCTGCAGGTCTTGGTGAGCATATTTTTGACGGAGTTGAGGGTAGAATTTCTTCAATAATTTTTGGTATCCCCGCGGTAAAAGCTATAGAGTTTGGCAACGGGTTTGAATGTACTCATCTCAAAGGCTCACAAAACAATGATGCCATATATACAGATGGTAGTTCCATATATACCAAAACTAACAACTGCGGAGGTATTCTCGGCGGAATGACTAACGGAATGCCACTTATTTTCCGTGCCGCAATGAAACCTACTCCCTCAATTTTCATTGAACAGGACAGCGTTGACATGAATACTATGACTAATGTCAAGCTATCCATAAAAGGACGCCACGATCCTTGTGTGGCTCTCCGGGCAGTTCCCGTTTTTGAGGCAGCGGCAGCTATTGCAATAGTCGATATGATGGCTGACTAATATCTGTATAAGGGAAAACTTATGTTGACATCAAGACACACTGTTCTGTGCTCTTACATAGGGTACTTAACACAAGCAATCACTATAAATTTTGCGCCTCTTCTATTCGTTACTTTTGAAAAAACATATGATATTTCGCTTTCAAAGGTCAGTCTTTTGATAGCGATAAGCTTTACCACACAGTTTTTGACAGACTTTATCGCGGCACAGCTTTCGGACAGACTTAATCTTCGCTATGCCGCGATTACAGCGCATGTCTTGGCAGTTATTGGCCTTACTGCCTTTGCATATCTGCCTGATATATTACCAAACCACTACCTCGGGCTTTGCATATCTGTAATTATTGCATCTGCCGGTGGCGGTCTTACAGAGGTAGTTATTAGCCCTATAGTTGAAGCATGTCCCACAAAGAAAAAGAGTGCGTCAATGGCACTTCTTCATTCATTTTATTCATGGGGGCTTGTTGGGGTTGTTCTTTTATCAACGGCATTTTTTGAGGTATTTGGGCTTGAAAACTGGCGCATCCTTGCTATTCTTTGGGCAATAGTTCCTTTTATTGGAGCAATAGGATTTTGTCTTGTTCCTGTTTATGACCTTCAGAAGAATAATGACAGTGAGGGTGGCAATACCTCAATGTATAAAATATGGTTATTTTGGCTCTTTGTAGCGATCATGATGTGTACGGGTGCTGCCGAGCAGGCGATGAGTCAGTGGGCATCTGTCTTCGCTGAAAAAGGACTTGGAATATCAAAAACGCTGGGAGACCTTCTCGGTTCAATGGGCTTTGCTATCCTTATGGGCTCTGCAAGAGTCTTCTATGGACTTTTCAGCCGTAAGATAAGACTTCGCACCTTTATGACACTTTCGTGCATTCTTTGTATTGTAAGCTATCTTGTTGTAATTCTCTCACCCTTTCCGTTTCTTTCACTTGTAGGATGTTCGCTTTGCGGTCTTTCAGTCGGTATTCTATGGCCGGGAACCTTAAGCCTTGCAGCAAGAAATCTACCGAACCGCAATGTTAAGCTCTTTGCACTGCTCGCATTTGCAGGCGATATAGGCTGTCTTATAGGACCTGCCTGCGCAGGTTGGATAGCGGGCTTGTTTGGCGATAATCTTAAGGTGGGCTTTATTTTTACACTTTTATTCCCTATTGTCATGTTAATCTTAATGAAATTTATAAGGAAGCAAAAAACACGAGGAGAAAATTATGGAACTTAAAGAAATAAGAGATAAGATCGACTGTATAGACAGTCAGCTTGTTAAACTTTATACCGAGCGTATGTCGCTATGTGCCGCTGTTGCAGAGTACAAACGCGAAAACAACATTCCCGTTCTTGATACCGCAAGAGAGCGAGATCTTCTTAACAAGGTTGCCGACATGTCTGGCGAAGAATTTGAGGAATACACGAGAACTCTTTATTCAACCATTCTTGATCTTTCGCGCTCGTATCAGCACAAGATCCTCGGAATGACATCGGCGCTGTACTCGGAGATAGACAATGCAGTAAACGACACAGCTAAAGTCTTCCCCGAGCGTGCAACTGTTGCCTGTCAGGGCGTTGAGGGGGCATACTCACAGCTCGCCGCTGAAAAGTTCTTCTCTCTTCCTTCAATAACATATTTTTCAAATTTCAATGCCGTATTCTCTGCTATTGAAGCAGGAATGTGCAAATATGGCGTGCTTCCCATTGAAAATAGTACAGCAGGCTCTGTAAAACAAGTATATGACCTTATGAAGGACCATAAGTTCAAGATAATCCGTTCGGTAAGAATAAAAATAGACCACAGTCTTCTTGCAAAGCCCGGAACAAAGCTCTCTGATATAAAGGAAATTTTCTCACATGATCAGGCTATCTCACAGTGCTCAAAATTTCTTTCTTCGCTCCCAAAGGATGTAAAAATAACAAGAGTTGAGAATACCGCAAAGGCAGCTCTTATGGTAGCAATGTCATCAAGAAACGATGTTGCCTCTATCTCCTCTCACTCATGTGCAGATCAATATGCTCTTGAAGTGATTGCCAACGCGATACATGACAACGGAAACAACCAGACACGATTTATCTGTATTTCGAATAATCTTGAGATATATCCGGGTTCAAGTAAGACAAGCCTTATGCTCGTAACACCTCACAAGCCCGGTGCACTCTACAAGATACTTTCTAGATTCAATGCTCTTGGCATAAATCTTTTAAAGCTTGAGTCAAGACCTATTGCCGACTCCAACTTTGAGTTTATGTTCTACTTTGACATTGAGGCTTCGGTATACTCCGATAAGTTTGCAAGACTTATCTCCGAGCTTGAACAGAACTGCGATGACTTCACCTATCTCGGCACATATACGGAGGTAGTCTGATGCTTCACGGCTTTGACGGACTTAAAGGTTATATTTTAGGAGAACACCTTCCACATACATTTTCTCCGAAAATACACTCCTATTTTGCAGATTATTACTATGGCAAAGTAGAGCTTGAAAGAGAGCATCTTGCAAAGTTTATAAGCTCAGGAGAGTTTGATTTTCTGAATGTAACAATCCCGTATAAAAAAGAGATAATACCCTATCTCACCTCACTATCCCCAGAGGCTTCACAGATCGGTGCGGTAAACACTGTCAAAAAAATGTCTGACGGCAGTCTTGTAGGCTACAACACCGATTATTACGGATTTGAATACACTCTCAAGAAAAGCGGTATTTCACTGAATAACGCTAAGGTACTTGTACTGGGTTCAGGAGGCGCTTCAATGCCCATAAGAGCAGCACTCCGCGCAAACGGTGCCAGAGAAATAATTATCATTTCACGAAGCGGTGAAGATAACTATGAGAATATATCAAAGCATTCTGATGCAGAGATCATTGTAAACACAACTCCGCTCGGCATGTATCCGGACAACGGAGTATCCCCGGTTGATCTTAATACATTTACCGCTTGCCGCGGTGTAATAGACATAGTTTATAATCCATCACTCACAAAACTTCTTCTTGATGCCGAGAAGCGAGGCATATCACATATCGGCGGACTTTATATGCTTGTGGCACAGGCAAAGTGCGCCGCAGAAATATTCACGAATGCCATCATTGATGACAGCGAAATAGACCGTATCTGCAAGCTTATTGAAGCGGAAACAAAAAACATTATTCTTATCGGTATGCCCGGGTGCGGCAAATCGTCTGTCGGCAAGCTTGTGGCAGAAACTCTTTCAAGACCTTTCTTTGACGCTGATCTTGTCTTTTACGATAAATTTGGCATCTCCCCTGCAGATACAATAAATAAATATGGGGAGGAAGAATTTCGCAACATGGAGCACAATGTTATTCTTGAGCTCGGCAAGATGAGCGGGGCTATCATTGCCTGTGGAGGCGGAGTTGTCACTCGCGATGAAAATTATGCTCCTCTACACCAGAATGGCACGATTTTTTACATTGAAAGAAAGCTTGAGAATCTCAAAACAGAGGGCAGACCGCTTTCACAATCCGAAGGTGTGAGTACACTTTACCAAAAGCGCCTTCCCATGTATAACCGCTTCTGTGACTATAAAATAGTAAGCAATGAGATAAAGCTTGATACGGTAAACAAAATAATTGATGCAGTAAAGGCAGGAATTTGATTATGAAAATACTTGTGATCAACGGACCCAACATAAATATGCTTGGCATAAGAGAGCCTGATGTATACGGTGCAAAAACATTTGCAGACCTTGAAAAATTCATAAAGGACTCGGCTGATATACTTGGTGTCACTGTATCACTCTTCCAATCGAATCACGAGGGAGAGATAGTTGACATTATTCAATCCGCGCTTGGAGTATTTGACGGAATAGTTATAAATCCCGCCGCATACACACATACAAGCGTTGCCATACTTGATGCGCTAAAAGCAGTATCAATACCAACTGTTGAAGTTCATATCTCCGACATTTCACAAAGAGAAAAATTCAGACAGTTCTCCTATGTTTCACTTGTCGCAGAAAAAACAATATGCGGATATGGCTTTGACGGATACAAAATGGCTATTGAGTATTTAATAAGTAAATAAAAAGGTGGGCGCACGCCCACCTTTTTACGAAAAATTTTCGTTACTAAACTTGTTGACTTTCATTTTTGTGTGTGATAAAATGTATTCGTATAAATATTTGTTACGGAGGTAAATATGAAAACGATTATAAGATTGATATCTTTCGTTCTTGTGCTCGTAATGCTTGTTTCTTGCTTCATAGCATGTAACAACCCTGATGCAGGCAAGGACCCTGATACTTCTGACCCCAAAACGACACCAAGTGATACTGCTACTCCCGTGGGTTCAAAGCTCCCTGAAATGGATCTTGACGGAGAGATTTATGATGTTCTTGGCCGTGACTATCTTGACCAGTTTGATAACTTTGAAATCTCTTATGATGAGCTTCCCGAGGATGTCGTCGGCCAGGCAGTTTATAAGAGAAACGAGAAGCTCTACAACAAGTATAATTTCATCGTTTCAAAAATACTTGTTGAGGCCCCCGATGTAACTGCAAAGATCTCGTATGAGGCGGGAGATGATCTTTACGATCTCGTTATCTACCGTCCTAATCTTGTTCAGGCACATGCACAGGAAGGATACCTTCTTGACCTCAATTCAGTTGAACACATCAATCTTAATCACGAGTGTTGGACACCTTATGTAAATGAGCAGCTCACCATTGGCGGTAAGCTCTACTACACTACAAATGACTTCCTTCTTGAGGATAAGAACAGAGCGTTTTATCTTTTCTATAACAGAGACCTTGCAAGAGAGCTCAATCTCGGTCACCTTGAAGACTTTGTTGACAACAACACATGGACTCTTGAGAAGGCTACAGAGCTTGCAAAGCAGACAGCTATGGATATTGATAACAACGGTCCTACACATACCGACCGCTACGGCTTTGCTACTGAGACTGTTTCCCAGTTTATCACCATACTTATGAGTGCAGGTTTCCGTATAACCGAAAAGGATAATAACGGCTATCCCAAGCTTGTCGGTGCAACCGATAAAATGCTTAAGATAGTTGATGAAACTATCAAGTTTACAAACAATAAATCTCTCTCATGGTGCCGTGAGTCCGACGGACAGATTCTTGATGAACATCATCCCGAGATAATGTTCCTTGACAACAGGGTTCTTCTCCTCAGCGCGTTTACAACATTCATTGACTACCAGTATAAACCTAGACAGTCGAGTCTTGAGTTTGGTGTTCTTCCCAACCCCAAATTCAATTCTGAACAGGATCAGTACTGCTCATATCCCGACATTGGCTGCGGAAGTGTTTTCGCTATTCCCTACACTGTTTATGATGATGCAACAGCAGGCTTCTGTCTTGAGGCTCTTTCTGAAGCTTCTACAGATACCTCCTACTACACCTTCATTGAGACAAAGTGTAAATATCAGGACGCATACGACGAAGATTGCGCAAGAATGATGGATATCTGCTTCAACAATCCCGTATATGATGTCGGCGCTTTCTGTGACTTTGGTAAGCTCTACACCAGTACATATAGATCTCTTGCAAAGAGCACAGTAAATATTTACAAGAGACTTTATGATACCTACAAGAAGCCCGCACAGAAAGAAATAGACAAACTTGTCGCAGACTACGGAAAGAGATAATTTTATGATATATACCCTCAAGGTTTATGCCTTGGGGGTATTATTTTATTAAAATATATATCTGTTTCATCCTTTACTTCTTTACGCATAAGGAACAGGATCACAATATTTATTAGAGTCATACTGCCTATTGCGAGATCAGCACACTCCCAAATTGCGCGGAGATTAATAATTGCTCCAATAAAAATTGAAGAACAATATACAAAGATAAAACAGCTTTGCAACCATTCCCTCTTAGAAATGTAACGCATACTCTCTATTCCGTAATGTGCCCAACAAATTACCGTTGCGAAAGCAAAGAAAAGCACTGCAATAGCAAGAAAATACGCAGCTTTCTCACCAAGCACAACGGAATACGCAGATAGTGTCATCATTATTGAATTTTCTCCAAATCTCTCAATCTGCGGATATGAGAGTATAACAACAAGCGCGGTCATAGTGCAAAGCACTATTGTATCTGCAAAGACCTCAAATATGCCCCAAAAGCCCTGCTCTACCGCACTTTTCGAATTACTCGTTGCATGTGCTGTAGGTGCTGTACCACAACCCGCCTCGTTTGATATTAGTCCTCTCATAACACCGTACCGCAATGACCTTGATAGCAAAAATCCTCCGATACCGCCAAATGCAGCATCTCCTGAAAAAGCAGATTTAAAGATTGAAGCAAGCGCATCATCAAGCTTATCTCCCTTTATACATATTACTGCAATTGAAAGAATTATATAGCCGAGTGTCATAAACGGAACTATTGTCTCGGTAAGACGGGAGATACCGTCGGTCCCCTTTGAAATTATTATAGCACATATGAATGCAAGTGCTCCGCCCGTAAGAATCGGAGAAATGTGAAATATCCCCTCAAACGATGAACTCACGGCATTTATCTGTATCATGCTTCCCATAGAAAGTGCATTTATTATACAAAAAAGCGCAAAAATAACAGCCAAGCCCCTACCTATGCGTGGAAGCCCCAGAGTGCAAAGGCAATGCTCAATATACTGCATAGCAGAGCCATGTGGCTTTCCGTCTGTATCAAACGCTCGGTGTCTCATTGCAAGTACAATTTCTGCATACTTAAGAAGCATAGCAAAAAAAGCACTTACCCACATCCAGAATATTGACCCAAAGCCGCCTAAATATATTGCTGCTGAAACACCAACGATATTGCCTACACCAAGTGTACCTGCAAGAGCAAGGGTGACAGCACGGAATGGAGATACTCCTACTTTTTCCTGCCGTCCTGTCATGGCCCTGACGACCGCGCCAAGTTTTGTAATATGAAACGCCTTAAGATAAAAGAAAAAATATATACCTGCTAAAACAAGCATAACAGGAACTGCAACCCCAAATACATATTTATTGATGAACCCTAACATTTTACCACCGCAATCACATAATTTCAGCCGTTTTTACCGACTCTTTGATATATTTTATTCGAAGCAAAAAATATATCTTACCGCTAAATGTTAAATAACTGTTAACTATTCAAAAAACACTTGATTTTTCCATAAAATAGTGTAAAATATCCTTATGGGTTAGCACTCAAAAATGTTGAGTGCTAACGCATGATTTGACATAAAAAAATAAAATTTATTATATTTGTTTCAGGAGGAATCTAAAATGACAATCAAACCTTTGGCAGACAGAGTTGTTGTAAAACTCGTTGATGTTGAAGAAAAGACAAAGAGCGGTCTTATTCTTACTGCCGCTTCGCAGGAAAAGCCCCAGATCGCTGAAGTTGTTGCAGTTGGTCCCGGCGGTCTTGTGGATGGCAAGGAGATAGTTATGACTGTTAAGGTCGGAGACAAGGTAATCACATCAAAGTATGCAGGAACAGAGGTAAAGGCTGACGGTGTTGAATACAATATAGTACGCCAGGCTGACATACTCGCTATTGTTGAATAATTTGTATATTTAGGAAAGGAATTTAATCACTATGGCAAAGGAAATTCTTTATGGAATTGAAGCAAGAAACGCCCTTGTAAACGGCGTTGATAAGCTTGCAAATACAGTTAAGATAACTCTCGGTCCCAAGGGCAGAAATGTTGTTCTCGGCAGAAAATTCGGCTCTCCCCTTATCACCAATGACGGTGTTACTATCGCAAAAGAGATAGAGCTTGAAAGCGAAGCAGAAAACATGGGTGCGCAGCTCGTCAAGGAGGTCGCTACAAAGACCAATGACGCAGCAGGAGACGGTACAACGACCGCTACCCTTCTCGCACAGGCGTTTGTTCGTGAGGGTATGAAGAATGTAACCGCAGGCGCAAACCCTATGGTTATCCGCAAGGGTATAAAGAAAGCTGTTGACAAGGCAGTTGAGTGCCTTGTTGCTACATCCAAAAAGGTTAACGGAAGTGAGGATATAGCAAGAGTTGGTACAATCTCAGCAGGCGATGAGGTTATCGGTCAGCTTATTGCGGATGCTATGGAAAAGGTGACATCTGACGGTGTTATTACTGTTGAGGAGTCAAAGTCGGCTGACACATATTCCGAGGTAGTTGAGGGCATGCAGTTTGACAGAGGATATCTCTCCCCCTATATGGCTACAGATATGGATAAGATGGAGGCTGTTATTGATGACGCCGTTATCCTTATCACAGATAAGAAGATCTCTAACATTCAGGAAATTCTTCCCCTTCTTGAGCAGATAATTCAAGCAGGCAGAAAGCTCCTTATAATCGCCGAGGATGTTGAGGGCGAGGCACTCACAACACTGGTTCTTAACAAGCTTCGCGGCACATTTGTTTGTGTTGCTGTAAAGGCTCCTGGCTTTGGCGACAGAAGAAAAGAAATGCTTCGTGACATTGCTATCCTTACAGGCGGTGAGGTTATAACCTCTGAACTCGGCCTTGAACTCAAGGATGCAACTCTTGCACAGCTTGGTCGCGCAAGACAGATAAAGGTCAACAAGGAGAATACTATTATTGTTGGTGGTGCAGGATCAACCGATGAGATCAAGTCCCGTATAGCACAGATCAAGCTTGCTATAGAGACAACAAACTCTGATTTTGACCGCGAGAAGCTCCAGGAAAGACTTGCAAAGCTTTCCGGCGGTGTTGCAGTTATCAAGGTTGGTGCAGCTACAGAAGCCGAAATGAAGGAAAAGAAGCTTCGCATTGAGGACGCCCTTAACGCTACCAAGGCAGCTGTTGAGGAAGGAATCGTTGCAGGTGGTGGAACAGCTTACCTCAATGTTATCCCCGAGGTTGCAAAGCTTATCGATACTGTTGACGGCGATGAAAAGACAGGTGTTAAGATCGTTCTCAAGGCACTTGAGGAGCCTGTTCGTCAGATCGCAGCTAATGCAGGCTTTGACGGCGGTGTTATAGTTAACGAGATTGTTAAGAGTGGCAAGATCGGATACGGCTTTGACGCATACAATGAAGTATACTGTGATATGGTTGCAAGCGGTATCGTGGACCCCACAAAGGTTACCCGTTCTGCTCTCCAGAATGCAGCATCTATCGCATCGGTAATTCTTACAACAGAGTCTGTAGTTGCCGACAAGAAAGAGCCTGTTGACGCAGCTGCTAATGCAGCTATGGGCGCAGGCGGAATGGGCGGTATGTATTAATAAAACCAAATATATTAAACGGAGCCAAAAATGGCTCCGTTTTCTTTTCTTGACAAATTTTGTTTATCATGATATACTTGTCTGTGTTATAATTTAGCAAAAAAGGATATAAAATGAAGAACAAGATACTTTCCTTTATACTCATAATTTGCTGTCTTATGCTCACGGTCGGTTGCAACAACAGCGAGAAATCTGAAAATAAGTCAGAGCTTTACTTTCCTTCTGTATTTCCCCGCGAGATCGTGCTTGAGGTCGGCGAAGAACTCTCGGACTGCTATGTGATGTTCAAGGGCGTTGTTGACTTTGCGTCAACAGAGGTCGTTTTTGTTTCATCAGACAATAAAATTGCGCGGGTTGAGGTATCCTCACGCGAGTTCCCTATCTATACATATTTTGATGTCATCGGTGTATCGGAGGGAGAGGTAAAAATATACGCTCAAACCTTTGACGGAAGCATTCGTTCCGAAACATTTACTGTAAAGGTCATAGCTCCTGATTCTGAAAAAAAGAACGATGACGAAATAGTACCTGACACTACTCCAGAAGCCCCTGCTGACGAGTCGGAAACTCCTACCAAGGAGCCGGAAACTCCCGAAAGCGATACAGAGCCCTCAACGGAAAGCAGTCCCGAAAGTGAGAGCAAGACAACAAGTGAATCGGAAAGTGAAATCATTTTTCCCACACAATCCGAATCTGAATCTGAATCTGAATCTGAATCCGAATCAGCACCGCGCAGCAATGTTAAAACATATGTGGTTAATAAAAGCACCAAGAAATTTCATTATACCACTTGCTATCATGTAGCGAAAACAAAGGAAGAAAATAAAACTACAGTAAGCGCAACTCGCGATGAGATGATATCAGAGGGATATTCGCCTTGTGGAACTTGTAAACCATAAAAACGGTTCATTTTGAGCCGTTTTTTTCTATTAAAAACTGTTAAAATTTTTCATGATTTTTGAAAAATCTCTTGACAAATTATAGTTTAAGATATATAATATATAAAGTTAGCGAAGGCTAACCTTGAATTTTGCTGATAATTACAGGAGTTTTTAAATGAATTTGCGTAGCGCTGAAGAAGGAAAAGAGTATATCATTAAAGAGATCCTCACAGACGATGAAGAGCTTGATGCATTCCTCTTCTCTCTCGGTTGTTACAGCGGTGAGCCGATAACAGTCATCTCGCATCTCAAGGGCAGCTGTGTCGTTTCAATCAAGGACGGCAGATACAGTATTGACAAAGATCTTGCAGAGGCAATAATTATATAAAAATAATCTTTGGATTATTTTTTTTAGAGAACAAGTTAGTCTCCGCTAACTTGAATTAAGTATTTTGACAGTGCAACTGTATAAATAAATTTTTTATTCATCTTCAGGAGGAGTCGAAAAATGAGAATTGCACTTGCAGGCAATCCTAACAGCGGTAAAACGACAATGTATAACGCTATTACCGGCAGTAACGAGAAGGTTGGAAACTGGGCGGGCGTTACCGTTGAAAAAAAAGAACACCTTATAAAAAAATGCTATTACAACGGAGCTGATGAGCTCGTTGCAGTAGACCTTCCTGGTGCATACTCAATGTCCCCTTTCACTTCCGAGGAGAGTATCACAAGCTTTTATGTTAAGAACGAGAATCCCGATGTAATAATCAATATTGTGGATTCTACAAACCTCTCAAGAAGCCTTTTCTTCACGACACAGCTTCTTGAGCTTGGAATCCCTGTGGTCGTTGCTCTCAACAAGACAGATGTCAATAAGAAAAAAGAAACCACGATAGATGCAAAAGCTCTTTCAGAGAAGCTTCACTGTCCCGTTGTCGAGACAACCTCCATATCGGGAGAAGGGCTTAAAGAGCTTATCACGGCGGCAGTTGCACTTATTGGTAAGTCACAGGTAGCTCCCTATACACAGGGAAATATTAACCTTACAGACAAAAAAGTTGTTGAAAAAGCTGATAGAAGGCGTTTTGAGTTTGTCAACGGGATTGTAAAGTCGGTTGAAAACAGAAAGATCCTCACAAAAAATAAGAATTTCCAAGATAAGATTGACACAGTTCTTACAAACAAGTGGTTCGGACTTCCTATATTCGCGATCATAATGTTTCTTGTATTCCAAATATCGCAGTCCTGGCTTGGCGTTTGGATCGCCGAGGGATATGTTTTCAACGAAGGCGAGGCAAACGAGCTTGCTATTCCCGGACTTGTTACACTCATCGAGTGGTTTGGAGAATGGGTGGCAGGTCTTCTTGCAGGTGCAAATCCCCTTCTCTCCTCTATAATCGTTGACGGTATAATCGGTGGTGTTGGTGCAGTCGTTGGCTTCTTACCTCTTGTTATGGTAATGTACTTCCTCATAGCGCTCCTTGAGGATTGCGGTTATTTGGCGCGTGCTACCGTTGTTCTTGACCCCATATTTAAGAAGGTTGGTCTTTCGGGTAAGTCTGTAATTCCCTTTGTAATCGGTACAGGCTGTGCTATCCCCGGTGTTATGGCTTGCCGTACTATTAGAAACGAGCGTGAGCGCAGAGCGACAGCGATGCTCGCACCCTTTATGCCCTGTGGAGCTAAGCTTCCTGTTATTTCTCTCTTTGCGGGAGCATTTTTCGGCAGAAGCCGTTGGGTTGGAGTTTCGATGTATTTTGCGGGTATCGTTATTATTCTTCTCTGTGCACTTCTTGTAAATAAGCTTACAGGTCGCAAGGGCAGAAAGTCCTTCTTCATCATCGAACTTCCGGAGTATAAGGCTCCTTCCTTTGGCAAGGCGTTTGCATCTATGTGCCAACGCGGCTGGTCTTACATAGTTAAAGCAGGTACTATAATTCTCGTATGTAATTTTGTTGTTCAGCTTATGCAGTCATTCAGTTGGGACTTCAAGCCCGTTGAGGACGCAAGTCAGTCCATTCTCGCATCTGTCGGTATGCCTTTTGCCTATCTCTTTGCTCCCATCGTGGGTGTTGTTGCATGGCAGCTTGCGGCGGCGACTATTACAGGTTTTATTGCAAAGGAAAATGTAGTTGGCACACTTGCAGTTTGCTTTGTAGGTCTTGAAAATCTCATTGACACTGAAGAGCTCGCACTTATGGAAGGAACAAGCGCAGAGGTCGCGGGAATTATGGCTATCACAAAGGCAGCAGCCCTTGCCTTTCTCGTATTCAATCTGTTTACTCCTCCCTGTTTTGCGGCTATCGGAGCTATGAACGCTGAAATGAAGAGCGCAAAGTGGCTTTGGGCAGGAATAGGACTTCAGATTGCAGTTGGATATTCTTCAGGATTCCTCACCTTCTTCTTCGGTACACTTATTGCGGGCGGAAGCTTTGGCGAGCCTTGGATGCCTATACTTGGTTGGTCTATAGTTGCGGCTATCGTTTGCATCTTTGCGGCACTTATCGTCAAGAAAGACAAGGAGATAAAGTCTGAACATCAACTTAATTCTACCACAAAAATAAAAGAGACGGTTAATGTCTGATAGGTATTGAAATGTTAACAAATATTATTATTGTTGCTGTTATACTGCTCGTTGTGGGCGGTGCGATAGCCTACATTATCAAAGAAAAGAAAAAAGGCAAAAAATGTATCGGCTGTCCTTACTGCGACTCATGTTCTGCGAAATCAAAGGGCGGATGTGATACGAACAAGTAAATAAAAATCCCCCCGTTACACGGGGGGATTTCTTTTTCATACACTGATTTAAGAATTGAGTTGAGTGCGAATGCTATCAATGCGCTGATTGTAGTACTCTTTTTCGGGATATTCTTTACGAAGTGTTTCATATATTCCGAGGGCTTTTTGCAGATAGGAGATTCGTCTCTCAGGGGAGATATTCGCTATAGTACAGTAAGCATGTGCAAGATTGTCGTAATCTTCCCGTGCGTTGTTCTTTTTTGCTAACTCCTCACGGACTGAAATTCCTTTTTCATAATAGCGGCAAGCATTACCAATATCGCCTCTTTTTTTGAACAATTGACCGAGATATTCGTAGCTGCGGCAAAGATCAAGAATATATTTAACTCCATCCGTTTCATAAACAAGCTTTTCACGGATCGCAATAGAATTTTCATAATAGTCAAGGGCTTTATCAGTGTCTCCGACTTTTTCACAGGCTCCAGCTATAATCGAATATTTGTTTGCAAGAGAGTTGCGGTCCTGCACTGAGTCTGTTTCATGTGCTATCTCTTCGCTTAGATGAAGTTCCTTCTCATAATAGCTCCACATGGTATCCGTATCGCCCGAAGATTTGCAGATACTTGCTAAAGAACCATAACCGGTTGCAAGATCCCGCCGTGCTTGCAAGGTGCCAAGCTCACGAAACAAATCCTCCGCAATAGCCATAGATTTTTCGTAATAGTTTCTTGCGATAGACAAATTATTAGGTCCCGATATTTTAAGCATAACTCCATGGAACCGGTAAACATCTAAAAGCAGAGCACGAGAACTAACGGAGCCTGTTTCGCGAACCAGTTCTTCGGCAATAGCGATTGCTTTTTCCCGATAGCTTGCGGCATTTGCCCCCGAGAATGCCGGGATTCCCATTCTTCTATAGACAAATGAGAGATCCTGACGGGCTTGTTCTGTTCCGGTTTCTCGGCATAATTCTTCCGAAATAGTTAACCCTTTTTCATAATAATTCCTAGCACCCTTAAAATCATTTGACATCTGGCATAAGCAACCAAGTCTATCGTAGCACACAGATAGATCACGCAGTATCGTTTTATCTTTTTTTTGAAAGTCAGAGGATTCTAAAAGATCCATCGCGTATTCGTATTTCTTGCGAGCAAGAGCCTCCTTGCCCAGCGATCGATACGCATCTCCACAACCAATGACATCTAATAAAAGATTATGTAACGATACTTCATTGGGTAAGTTGCGATATTCTTGCTCGGAATACAATATCCTCTTTTCGCGCCATTCAACTGCCGTTTGATAGTTTCGCTCTACACCTTCACCGTTTTCGTACATATGGATTAGCTTGTTAATAGCTTCTACCATTCCGGATTCCGCCGATGAGCTTATCAAAGACAGCGCGCGTTTGTGGTCAACCTCAACATCGATTCCACTAAGATACGCAAGACCAATAAAAAAATTGTGTTCAGGAGAATCATCATTTTCCCTTATAGCTAAATTCCGAATAGCAGAAAGTAGCATTTCGCTCAGCTCTACTTCATTATGTGCATCGGTTGGAGTCGGTAGCTGCTCGTAATTTTTAAATAGGGCGTTATGGTCAGTCTTTACCATTTCAGCAGGAAGAATATGCTTTCCGGCTTCTTTTGCCATTGGATATTCGGTCGTAATGATATAATTATTTTCCTCAACAAGATTAGGAGTAACTGTCATAACAAATAAATCACTTTTTGCTAGTGCTTGCTTGATGGCATCGTTAAAGTTTTCTCCTAATGTCAGAAATTCGTCGTACCAGATAGCGATATCCCTGCAAAATTCGTTTTTATGTATAAGACTCATAAGCTCACGTGCATATTTACGGTCTTTTTTACGATAACTCAGAAATATATAGGCATCAAAAGCGTTACGTATCTTTTGCGCAAGTTTGTCTCCAATAAGAACTGACGAAAGAAAGGCTTTGAATTTTTCTTCATAGGGAATGGAAGTAACATCACGAACATTTTTGTCGAGAAATTGCAGATTTCCGCATTTTTCATTGAAAATGCTTTCAAGATTGCTTTCCTGCATAAGAGGAAGAACGGGGATATGGTGCTCTACCGCAAAAGGAAATTCAATATCAATTGCATGATTTTTGGTATACATCAATTTTGATGTTATAGGCACAACAAAGAGCTGCATCTGGGACAGGTCGCTAAGAAAATTAGTGTCACGCACAGCGTCCTTAGTATCTGCGTACCACACGGCACAGTTTTGCTCAGCAAGTATTTCATCCGATATGCTCTCAAAAAGGTATCCAAAATCGTCGGGGTGACAACAAAAATACACCTTAGGCTTTCCCTGAGGAGAGGCATTTCCTCTCGTTTTGTATTTAAGATGGCATTGAACTTCTGACATTCTTCCTCCTTGTAAGTTTAAAGTAATACAGTTATTATAGCGCACTATAGCTATAAAGTCAAGCATTGCAAAAAACGAAAGAGCAAAAATGACACTGTAAAGGTGTTAATCTCGTAAAGCATCGACTAAGAGTGTTTACGGCGTGAATTTGATTTGGGCCTGAACATATAAACAGATGAAAAGTAGGAAAATTTTACGCGGAGCATAAATATTGGCAGCCTCGTCGCTTACGGGCTCGACTCGCCAACGGCGCGAATGCGAACTCCTGTCGCGTGCCATTTTGTAGAAACTGAATTGTTAGTTAGCAGAGCGCGTGGATCGCCGATGACGACACGGAGCGTCAAAAAAGAGATGGGATTGCCCTAGGAGAATATATTCGTCGCAAGCGACGAATTACAAGTTTTCCCTGCCGACAGCAGTCGACAAGTTTGCAAGTAAACCTGTAAAACATCGGCAAACAGCGCCTGACGCACAAGTTCGACCCGATCCGTTTGGACCGTCAAAAAAAGAGATAGGATTAAAATCCTATCTCTTTTTTTGGTGACCCGTAGGAGAATCGAACTCCTGTTACCGCCGTGAAAGGGCGGTGTCTTAGCCGCTTGACCAACGGGCCTTATTGACAAAATGCGGACTCACATCCGCATTTTGTATTATGGTAGCGGAAGTCGGACTTGAACCAACGACCTGCCGGGTATGAACCGGATGCTCTAGCCAACTGAGCTATTCCGCCATCTCGCGTCGAACGCTTGACTATTATACCACATAAGGTATTCTTTGTCAACACTTTTTATTAAAATTTTTGAATTATTTTTTCTCTGCCGCTACCCTTTAAAGAATAGCGGCGGAGCACTTAATATTATTTGATTTACAGATCAAAATTAAACACGCATTTACCGTCTTTTATTTCAAGGCATGAATCAAAAAGCAAACCTTTTTTAGACACAAACCCCTTTATCTTAGACGATTTTCCCTCTGCAAGAAGCATTTTTGCATTGGATATCGAAATAGCTCTTCCACAAAGATACGAAGGAATTGAAAATTTACAGCCCGCCTTATATTCAGCGCAGCCGTAATTGTACTTGAAGCGTTTTACAGCCCCACCGCATACAGGGCACTTCCCTATCTCATCGCCGAAAAATCCTGTATCGGTATCATCCTCAATGGGTAACTCCTCACGCTTAAAATAGCCTGCTATCTCGCTCTTCGCCATACCCACGGCATCATCAATACTCATTTCTCCGCGGTATACCTTTTTAAGGGCTTTGCCCATCTCGGAGGTCTTGAACTTATCCATGCTTATCTTCATTCTGTCAAGTGACTCTATGAGATACTCTCCGTCGGGCAGAATCGTATATACATCCTTTGTAAGCTTGATATAACCGCTCTTACGGGCATTATCAATAATTCCCGTTCTGGTAGCCTCGGTACCAAGCTCAACTCCCTCAAACATTGCTCTGTACTCCTCAGCGTCATCGGCACCCATACTGTCGTCAATGGAAGCCTTCTCCTCACGGAAGGGATTTTTGAGGTAGTTATTGAGCGTCTCAATAGTATAATGCTTGGGCGGTGTTGTCTCTTTTTCAACGGGCTTGAAGCAGATGTTCACCTTATCACCCTTTGCAAGCTTCGGCAATACCTTATCCTTTTTGCCTCCGTCATCATATTTCATCCAACCCTTTTGAACGATAGTAAGTCCCTTTAAGGTAAATTCCTCAAGCTCACCGACCTTTATAGTTATCTCAACTCTCTCGGCAAGGCAATCCTCCTCACAGAAAACCGCGGCAAAGCGTCGCATTACCATTGAATAAACCTGCATTTCTCTTTCGGAAAGCTTTGATTTATCAGGTATTTTATAAGTAGGTGTTATAGCCGAGTGGGATTCTATTTTTGAGTCATCAAAAATAGTCTTTTTATCCTTAAAAACAACTCCGTAACCTATTCTCTTACAGTTTGCTATGATCTTCTTTATCTTATCTTTCTCGGCAGTTGCAAGATATTCGGAGTTTGTTCTTGGATAGGTCAAATAGCCTTCCTCATAAAGCTTCTGTATAATGGCAAGGCTATCTGCCATTGACATTTTATATTTTTTTCCAAGAGCATTTTGAAGCTTTGAGAGCGAATAGAGCTTGCCGGAGGATATAGTATCCTTCTTGCGCTTCACAGATGTTACAATCGCGTCACACGCATTATATTTAGCACATTCGTCAAGCACGGCATTATGCTTATCGTAATCAAATTTTTGCTTGCTTACAAGCTCAACCTTTTCACCGTTAGTCTCCTCATTGCTTGCCATACCGAAGTATTTTTGAGGAACAAAGTTGCGAATTGCCATGTCGCGCTCATAAATCGCGCGTACAATTGGAATTATTACTCTGCCAACACGAAGAAGCGTACCCGAACGAAGTGTCGCGTAGCGTGTTAAATTTACGCCGTAGAGCCAATCTGTGTAAGTGCGCGCAAAGCCCTCATCAGCAAGATTATCATACTCCGACTCGCTTTTCATTTCCTGAAGCGCCGCCGCGACTGTCTCGGGGGTCTGGTCGGGAAGCCAGAGACGTAGCAATCTCTTATTTGTCTTGAGTGCCTTCATTATGCAAAGGCGGATTATTATCTCTCCCTCCCGGTCTGCGTCTCCGGCATTTACTATCGTATCTACATCATCTCTGTTACACAGATACTCAAGTGTATTGAACTGCTTTACAACACCGCTATCGGGCTTTTTATCGTTACCGGTGCGCAGAACAAACTCAAATTTTTCAGGAAAGCACGGAAGGTTGTCCATGCTCCATCTTACATTCTGTCCACTCTGCCCCGTATAACTTTCAATATCGGCAAGGCTGAAAAGATGTCCAAACGCCCACGAAATGATATAATCCTTTCCTTCAAGGTATCCGTTGCGATTTGTCATTTTTCCTATTCCTGCTGCAATGTTGCGCGCAAGGCTCGGCTTTTCTGCTATGATCAGTATCAATTTTTCTTTCCCCTGTTAAACAAATCGGCGGGTGTGACCCGCCGATTGCATTCTGTTATTGATTAGATTTTGTTTATTACCTTAGATGTACTTCTTAACTGTTTCAGAAGCTTCCTCTGTAGGAACGGAAGAGGTGATGACAACATTGATGTTGAGCTTCTCAACAAGAGCGTTCATCTCGTCAAGGAATCTATCAAAATCGGCATTGTTGTTCTGGCAAATCTTGAGCGCCGAGTCAATAAAGAGATCGGTAACATCATGATTACTTGCCAATATGCCTGCTACAAATCCAAACAACGACTGTGCGTCGTCAACAAAATATTCATCAGTATCAATAAGTCTTGCCTGATACTTGACATCATAGCGAAGCTTATCTCCCTTTTCAATACAGATTACGGCACCGTGCGACTTCTCAACTGCCTCATTTACCATAGAAATAAGAGTCTTTGTCTTGCCTGTGCCCTTTACACCAATAATTAACTTTAACATCCGGAACCTCCGCAATATAATTTTGAACTTTTAAGGTTCATATACATTATAACTCATTTAATAATATTTTGCAAGTGTATTTTGGTAAAATTTGCAAATAATTTTGAAATTATTTCAATCTTTCCTCAAGAGCCTTTCTTTGCTCCTCATATCCGGGCTTACCAAGGAGTGCGAACATATTTTTCTTATATGCCTCAACACCGGGCTGATTGAAGGGATTTACACCGAGTGTATATCCCGAAATTCCGCACGCCATCTCGAAGAAATAGATAAGGTAACCAAGCGAATATTCGCTTCTGTCTTTAAGCTCAAGAAGGATATTGGGAACTCCTCCGTCGTTATGAGCAAGTATAGTTCCCTTCATTGCTGTCTCGTTGACCTTATTAAGGTCAGTGCCTGCAAGGAAATTAAGTCCGTCAACATTTGCGGCATCCTCGGGAACATCAAGCTTTACGCCTGTATCACTGATAGCAACTACAGTCTCAAACATTGTTCTTGTTCCGTCCTGAATGAACTGTCCAAGTGAGTGAAGGTCTGTTGAGAATATAACAGAGGCTGTAAAGAGTCCCTTTCCGTCCTTGCCCTCGCTCTCGCCGTAAAGCTGCTTCCACCACTCGTTAAGCATTGCAGCACAGGGCTCATAGCTTACAAGAATCTCCATTGCCTTGCCGTCTCTGTAAAGAACATTTCTTATTGCAGCATACTTTGCGCAAACATTCTTTTCAATATCAGCAGTTGCACCGTATTCAGCTGCGGCATCCGCTGCACCCTGCATAAGAGCATCAATATCTATACCTGCAACAGCAATAGGAAGAAGTCCTACAGCGGTAAGCACAGAGTAGCGTCCGCCTACATTATCGGGGACAACAAATGTCTCATATCCCGCCTCGGTTGAAAACTGCTTGAGAGTTCCTCTTGCCTTGTCTGTTGTAACAAATATTCTCTCTTTTGCTCCCTCAACGCCATATTTTTCCTCAAGCATTGCGCGGAAAAGTCTGAAGGCGACAGCAGGCTCTGTTGTAGTGCCCGACTTTGAGATAACATTTATACAAACATCCTTACCCTCGCATATCTGCATAATCTCGGAGAATGACTGTGCACTTATATTACAACCCGCAAAATAGATGTCGGGGGTATCCTTCTTTATGTTGTTGTAAAGAGGAGATTTTACAAACTCAATTACCGCCCGCGAGCCGAGATAGGAACCACCGATACCGATAACTATAAATACATCACAGCTCTTCTGTATCTTCTTAGCAGCAACCTTTATTCTTGCAAACTCCTCCTTATCGTAATCATTGGGAAGTGTCACCCAACCGAGGAAGTCATTTCCCTCACCTGTACCCTCAAGAAGAGTTTTATGAGCCGCGGTTATCTCGGGCTGAATACTTGCTAAAGCATTTTCGGCAATAAACGGTTTTACATAAGAATCATTTAATTTAATAGTCATAACTGTTTAATTTCCTTTCCATATATTTTACAAGTACATTATATAATAATTACCTTTTGCAAATAAGAATAATTTGTTATGTTTTTATTAACTTTTTCATAACAGAGCCATCTTTGCAAAAAATTTTGAAAGTAGACCCCAAAAAGTAATTTTTTCAACATTTTGTGCCGCTACTATATCACAGCTACCTATAAGCTCGTCGCCGAGATAATAATTATACTCTCCTATCTTATCTCCCTTTTTTATTGGTGCCGGTACACTTTCCGGAAGCTCACATTTTACACTTACATTTGATTTATCTCCCTTTCCGAGAACGATATTAAAAGGGGTATTTTCAAGCATACATTCACTCTTTTCTCCACCCGAAACACGAATGGGAGAAGGAGTGTTTTCACAGTCACTATAAAGGCTAAAATTGGCAAATCCCCAGTCAAGAAGTGCTGTTGCGATTGCGTTTCTTATGTCTCTTGTCGGCGCCGCCATAACGACACAGATAAGTGTCATTTCGTCTCGCTCAGCACTTGCCGAAATACAGAATTTTGCCTTTGAAGTAGAGCCTGTTTTAAGTCCGTTTGCCCCCTTATAAAATCTGACAAGACGGTTGGTATTGGTAAGTCCAAATTCACCGTTTCTAACTGTATCCATCCATATTGAGCTATATTCTGTTATCTTATCGTAGGAAAGAAGCTTTGCAGACATTATTGCTATGTCGCGCGCTGATGTTACATGATTCTGTGCAGTGTCATCAAGTCCATTTGTGTTCTCAAAATTTGTGCTTGTCATACCTAGCTCTTTAGCTCGTTTATTCATAAGCTCAACAAAGCTCTCCTCACTCCCTGCGATGTGCTCTGCAAGGGCTACTGCAGCGTCGTTTGCCGAGGCTATGACAACACTTTTTATCATATCCTCCACACACATCTGCTCACCCTCCTCAAGATATATCTGCGAGCCACCCATTGAGGCAGCGTGAGCGCTTGTTGTAACCATTTCGTCAAGCGAGAGTTTTCCCTCCTCTATAGCCTCCATTACAAGAAGAAGTGTCATGATCTTCGTCACCGATGCGGGTGGAAGTGCTTCATCGGAATTTTGTTCAAAGAGCACCTTTCCTGTAGACGCCTCAATAAGAATTACAGAGGCACACTCAAATGTAGTATCAAGTTCTGCCACAGAGATATCTCCTGTGGGAAGAGCCGCTCTTATTCTTCCGCAAAGGCAGGTCATTAAAATACAGGTAATTAAAAAGACTGTTAAAACTTTTCTTGCTTTCATAAGCTTGTTCCTTTCATGATTTTCTAAAACATTATATGAGAAAGCAAGCATTAAAAGCACAAAAACAAAAAAGTCCGTGTATTATCACACGGACTTTTGAGAATTTTTTGAAAAAAGCGAATCAAGTGAGGGGAGGTCAAATCTCGCAAAGAGCACTATCATGTATGCAAGAACAGCAAGAGAAATCACGACTGTAAGTATTACCGTTGGAGTATCCCAGATATGTCCTGCACCGAGGGTAGGTATAACACCTCCCGCAAAATTGAAGAGTGCATGCAGGAAAATGCTTGTCCAAAGCCTCTTAGTAACCAAAAGAACAAGAGCACACATTGCACCTATCAGGAAGGAATATCCAAGTTGAAGTACTACGGGAATTATTCCCGCACCAGCAAACAGATTAACGATATGTATTGCTCCAAACACGAGTGACGAATAGACTATTGACCAAAAAACATCCTTTCGTGTCTTGCGTCTGCCCTCAAGAATAAGCATAAATACGCATCCTCGGAAAGCGCATTCCTCAAAAAGGCCGACAAGCAAGCACTGTATCGCATAAAGGAAGACTAATCCCCACGACTTCTCAAGCACTGCATTTCCGCTTATCACAGGGATAAACGGAAAATTATTGATTGCAATCAGCCATGCCGGAAGTGTAAGCAAAAGTGCTCTTGACTGTCCCCTGCCGCCAAATGAGAAAAGCTTACCGTAAGAACAAAAACAAATCATCAAAATACATATCACAGAGCCAATGAGGCGAGTGATGATGCCATATATCATATCATGTATCAGATCATCCTTTGAAAATCTTATTCCAAGCACCTCAATGAGCAAAAGAAGCAGGGCAAAAAAGGCAAAAAGCGAAAAATAGATCACCTTTTTTGATATTTGCTTATTCATTCTCGCTCACCTCTGCTTCGATGCTCTCTGTTACAACTGCTTTATATGACATTTTGAATTTCATCATAACTATCAAAAGTGCCGCACCTGCAAGAAACATTATCACGGCAATAAGTTGTGAAGGTGTCATAAATGAGAATATCGTTGTACCACGATAATCTGCACGCACATATTCAAGCAAAAATCTCCAAACACCATACCCCATCATGTATATCGGGAGATTGTAGCTCTTCTTATTATTGATCCTGTAAACAAACAAAAGAAATAACGCAAACAGGAAAAGTGCCTCAAAAAGCTGTGTAGGAACAACCGTCTTATTAATAGCGACCATCTTTATTCCGTACCATGCGTCAGTCTCTGCCCCGTGACAGCAGCCTGCCATAAGACAACCTATCCTACCAATTGAATGCGCTATAACAATTGCCGCAGCAGCACCATCGGTAACATCCCAAAAACGCTTTACATGTATCTTTTTTTCAAAACGAAAATGACCTATGCCAAAGTATATCGCAAGGAAGCACGCAGCACCTCCTATAAGTCCACCGTAGAAGGTTGCTCCTGTGCCCTGATTAATAACAAATCCGCCTTCTCTTACAATGTTGTAAAGCGCCTGAAAAACAACTGCAGAGCCATATCCAAGAAGCACGGCTCCAATAGCAGCGTAAAGGCAGAAATTATGAACTTTTCCCTCTATTCCAAGCTTATCCGAAAGCTTACTAAAACTTACAATAGCCGCCACCACCGCAAGACCGAGAAGAATGACATAAAGGTCAATTCCCGGCAAAATATCATATGGATACATATCCTTTCTCCAATCATCAAAATATATAGTAATTATATCTCATTTACTCTGTCTTGTCAACACGGCGAACAAATTATCCAAAAAGCCCCTCCTCACTTGACAAGGATTTTCTGCTATGCTATAATATACTTTGTTATATGTTATGTGTAATTAATGCACATTTCTCGGCATATTATTAACCGTATATTTTACGGCTTGGAGATAAATGATGGAAAATTTGGGATACTATAACGGCAAATATGACCTTATTGAAAATATGTATGTGCCGATGAATGACCGCGCCTGCTTTTTTGGAGACGGAATTTATGAGGCGGCATATGCAAGAAATCATATAGTTTATGCTCTTGACGAGCATATCGACAGACTTTTTGACAGTGCTGATGTGCTCGGAATAGTTGTTCCCCACTCAAAAGAGGAACTAAACGCAATAATATGCGACCTTGTAAGCAAGGTTGACAGCGACGAGCAGCTTATATATTTTCAGGTCTCTCGCGGCACACAAATGAGAAGCCACACCCCCGCCCCAGATCTTGTGGGAAATCTCTGGGTAACGATACGCCCCATGAGTCTGCGCAGCTCATACATCCCCATGACTCTTATGGTGCTTGAAGACACACGCCATCTCTATTGCAATGTTAAAACACTTAATCTGCTTACCGCGGTTATAGCATCAAAGCAGGCACTTGAGACTGGTGTTGACGAGGCTGTTCTTCACAGAAACAGTCTTGTAACCGAGTGTACTCACTCAAACATCTTCATAATCACCGAAAATTATGAACTTAAGACCGCACCTATAAGCAACATGATCTTACCCGGTGTATCAAGAGCGCATCTTATTGAGGCTGCGGCTTCTATTGGCGTACCCGTTATTGAGGAGGCGTTTACTATTGAGGAAATGCTTGCGGCTCGCGAGGTTATCGTCACCGCATCGGGAGCACTTTGTCGCCCTGTATCACAGATTGACGGAAAAGATGTCGGAGGACGCGCGCAGGCACTCTTGAAGCAGCTCCGCGACATAGTGATGAATGACTTTATGACTAAAACAGACAAAACATAAAAAAACGCCACGCAATGTGACGTTTTTTCTCTTTTTAAGACCCTTTCCTAACACAATATTTCCTTTCTTGTACTTTTTTGTGTGTTTTTATATGTTTTGGTTAATTTTTGAGAAAAACCTTGAAATTTGATTATATCTATGATATAATGTACAATGATTAAGAATTTAATGATCAAATTGGAGGAAAAACATGAAAATCTTAGTTATCAACGCTGGAAGCAGTTCACTTAAATATCAGTTGTTTGATATGGACAGCAAGACAGTAATGGCAAAGGGTCTCTGTGAAAAGATAGGACTTACCGGTGCGATCACACACAAGCGCCCCGGCAAGGACAACTACAGCACCGACTATCCTATGCCCACACACAATGAGGCTATCGCCCTTGTTCTCAAGCTTCTCACAGATCCCGAGCTCGGCGTTATCAATAGTGTTGACGAGATCTCGGCTGTAGGACACAGATTTGCTCACGGTGGCAAGCTCTCACGCTCCTGCATTCTCAAGGATGAAGAGCTCAACTACATTGAGTCCATCATTCCGATCAACCCCCTTCACGGACCTCCCGCACTCAAGGGCGTTGCGGCTTGTATGTCTCTTATGTCAAACATTCCCCATGTTGGAGTATTTGACACATCCTTCTATTCTGAATTTGAGCCCAAGGCATACATATATCCCCTTCCTTACGAGTGGTATGAGCAGTACGGTGTTCGTCGTTACGGATTCCACGGAACATCTCACCGCTTCGTAATGGCAGAAGCTGCAAAGTTCCTCGGTCTTGATAAGAACGAAATAAAGATAGTTTCCTGCCACATCGGCTCGGGCTCCTCTATCACCGCTATCAAGAATGGTAAGGCTGTTGACACATCACTCGGCTTCACTCCTCAGGAGGGACTTCCCATGGGTACACGCTGCGGTTCAATTGACCCCTCTATCGTCCCCTACATCATCAACCAGACAGGCATGTCCGCTGATGAGGTAAATGACATTATGAACAAAAAGTCGGGACTTCTCGGTGTTTCGGGAATTTCCAACGACGCCCGTGATGTCTGGGATGCTGTTGACAAGGGAAATGACCGTGCAAAGCTTGCTATGGATCTTCTTGCTCACTATGCAAAGAAGATAATCGGCTCCTATGTTGCGGAAATGAACGGAATTGATGTTCTTATCTTCACAGCCGGCCTTGGCGAGAACGACCGCAGAATCCGTGAGCTTATCTGCGAGAACATGGAGTATCTCGGAGTCAAGTTTGACAAGGATGTAAATATGAACGGTCCCCGTGGAGAGAACCTCGTTATCAGTGCTCCCGATTCAAAGGTAAAGGTAGTAGTTATTCCTACAGACGAGGAGTTTATGATAGCTTCTGATACATACGAGCTTGTTAAGTAAGAAATTAAAATTTTAATAAATTTCTAAAGATATCAAAGAAAGGATCTAAAAAATGGCACAGTCATCTTTTGAAATCAAAAAGGAAATCTGCGAAATCGGTAAAAAAATCTATAATCTCGGTTTCGTAGCAGCAAACGTCGGTAACATCTCCGTCAAGGTAGGACCCAACGAGTTCTACTGCACACCTACAGGCGTATCCAAGGGTTACATGACCCCTGATATGATCATCAAGATCGATGCTGACGGAAACAAGCTTGAGGGTAGACTTAATCCCTCCTCCGAGATAAAGATGCACATGAGAGTGTACAAGGAGCGTCCCGATGTCAATGCTGTCGTTCACGCTCATCCTCCCGTTGCTACCGCTTTCACGGTTGCTAATGTTCCTATGGATCAGTACATACTCCCTGAGGCGATTCTCACAATCGGTAATGTTCCTACATGTGCGTACGGAACTCCTTCAACAATGGAAATCCCTGATTCCCTCATGCCTTACATCCAGCAGCACGACGCGTTCCTTCTCAAGAACCACGGCGCTCTTACAGTAGGTAACACTCTTCAGAGAGCTTGCTTCACAATGGAAGAAGTTGAGTTCAACGCAAAGATCAACCTCTATGCTCGTCAGCTCGGTAGCGTTGATGAGATCCCCTGCCACGAGCTTGAAAAGCTTATGGATCTCCGCAAGAAGTTCAACCTTCCCGGCAAGCATCCCGGATGCAAGAAGTGTCCTAACCTTGGAACTCCCAACTGCCGTTGCAAGGATAACGGTCACACACATTCTGATAACTGTTCTTGCAACACTTCTTCTGACGACGCTCTTGTTGCAGAGATCACAAGAAAAGTAATGGCTGCTCTCGGTAGATAATTTTATTCTACCCCAAAATCTTAAAGAAAGGAGCATCCAAGCATGGCAAACAATCTCACAGAGGCGCAGATCAGCGCAATCGTTGCTCGTGTCGTCTCTGAATATAAAAAGCCTGCCACTGTCCCCTCGACAAAGGCATGGGACTCTACCCAGTATCAGGGACGCCGTCTTATCGGTGTTTATGCTACTATGGAAGAGGCCATTGATGCCGCAAATGAGGGCTATAAGACAGTCAGGGCTATGTCGGTAGCACAGAGAGAAAAGGTGATAACCTCAATAAGAGAATTCACCCGTGCGGAAGCACCAATCATGGCGGCTCTCGGTGTTGCCGAAACAAAGATGGGACGAGTTGACCACAAAACTGCAAAGCATAATCTTGTGGCTGACAAGACTCCCGGCACCGAGGATATTGTTGAGGAAGCAAAGACAGGCGACAGCGGTCTTACTCTCACAGAGATGGCACCCTTTGGCGTTGTCGGTGCGATAACTCCCTCCACTAATCCCTCGGAAACAGTAATTTGTAACAGTATCGGTATGATAGCCGCAGGAAACGGAGTTGTTTTCAATCCTCATCCCGGTGCTATCGCAACATCAAACTACGCAGTTGACCTTGTCAACCGTGCAGTTGCCGCTGCAGGAGGACCAAGTGTTCTCGTGGCAAGTGTTGCAAAGCCCACACTTGATACCGCAGATGTTATGTACAAGCACCCTTCAATAAAGCTTCTCGTTTGTACGGGCGGCCCCGGAGTCGTTAGAGCTGTTCTCTCCTCCGGAAAGAAGGCGATCGGTGCTGGCGCGGGAAATCCCCCCGTTATCGTTGATGACACTGCTGACATTACAAAAGCGGCAAAGGATATTATTGACGGCTGTACCTTTGATAATAATCTTCCCTGCATCGCAGAAAAGGAAGTTTTCGCATTCGCAAACATCGCGGATGAGCTGATTGCAGAGATGCAGAAGAACGGCGCGTACCTCATCACAAAAGAGCAGGCGGATAAGCTTGCGCCCATCGTCCTTCCCGAAAAGACGGGAAAGAACGGAAAGACCGTTAAAGCAGTCAGCCGCGACTGCGTAGGACGCGATGCAGATGTGCTGCTTGCAAAGATCGGAATCAACGTTGGAAAGGACGTAAGATGCATTATCTGCGAGACGGGGTTCGATCATGACTTCGTTCAGCACGAGCTCATGATGCCCATTCTGCCCATCGTAAGAGTAAATAATATCGAGGAAGCCATCGAGCTTGCTGTTAAAGCCGAGCACGGAAACCGCCATACAGCTCATATGCATTCCAAGAATATCGACCATCTTTCCGCATTTGCAAGAGCAGTTGAAACAACGATATTCGTAAAGAACGCACCCTCTTATGCAGGTATAGGATTCGGCGGCGAGGGACATACCACCTTCACCATCGCAGGTCCTACCGGCGAGGGAATAACCTCTGCCCGCTCCTTTACCAGAAAACGCAGATGCGTAATGGCTGACAGTTTCAGAATTATCTAACGAAAGGATATACAAGAGATGGATATCACAGCTTCTCAGATCGAAAGCATTGTTCGCTCCGTGATCAGCTCTATGGGTACAGGCGCTACCGCTAAGGCAGCAGGCCCCATTCCCACAACTGCAAACGTTGCAATGCTTGTCGGTCAGAAAAAGATAGAAGTACAAAAGCTTCCCATCCCCGCACTTGGCGACGACGATATTCTCGTTAAGGTTGAGGGCGCAGGCGTTTGCGGAACTGAC
>JAZOSH010000098.1:0-2886 GCA_045656985.1 Eubacteriales bacterium
CAAGATGCGAACCCAATTCTGCTGCGCTTCGCTTGCAGAGGTGAGTTCGAACGCTGGGGATGGCAAAAGGGCAGGGCGGCAAAAGCCGTTCCTGCCCTTTTGGCACCCCCAGCGAGAATCGAACTCACAACTAACCCTTAGGAGGGGTTTATTATATCCATTTAACTATGGAGGCGTGCCAAAGTATTATATCATATATTTTTGCAAAATGCAAGAGAATTTTGCGCTAAATCGTTAATCGCGAAAAAACTCCTCGCAGGCACTCGTTATATGCTTTTCGGTAAGCATTCTGAATACGCAGTCGCATGAGAGCTCCATGTTTTCATAACAAATAAGGTGCGGAAGCTCGTCGGCCGACAGCTTCTCCCTCTCAACAAGAAAATGCATGATGTGCTCGGGAAGTCTACTGCTTACAGAATGCGAGCCCTCAATTATTACGCACTCGGGTGAGGAATATCTCGCAAGTCCGCCTATCACAGAGGCAATATTCTCAGCTGCTTCACTCTGCGTTTCGTAAGGATATTCAGGTGCTTCACTACCTCTGCTGAGAAAGAGGTTTCCGTGCGAGACCGCAAAATAGTGCAGAGAGTCTGCAAGCTTTACATAGAGCACATTTTCGTTTTTATACTTGTTGGCAAGCGCCATTTTAATAAGCTCGCTGTGTGAGAGCACTACAGCGGGCGAAAATGAAAGCAATGATGCCGAAGGTTGACTTTCGTCACATATGAGTGCGAGTGCGCCTATTCTGTTCTCAAGCTCTTCTGCATCAAGCACGGTGGCGAGAAGTGAACGAATATTGTCATCAAGATCAACAGCATGATTGTATGGCCGCCCTTCGCACAGTACAGTTTTACCACTTGCACTCTCGGCAACGGCAAGCATTGAGGAGGTAGAAACAAAAAGAGCAAGATAGACTGTATGCTCCGAGGGCGAGAGCAAAAGTGCGTGTCTGCCGCGTGAGACGGGAGCTCTCTCCTCTGTAAGCAAGCGCGCATTTACAAGAGCCGACACCACCTTGCCGACTGTCACCGATGAAAGCGAGGTGACCTCTGCCAGTCCGTCCCTTGATATTCCTTTTCTTGATATTGCCTCGCGCGAAACCTTCAGAAAGGTTTCTTTTTTAATGTTTTTCATTTGCCCTTTTCCTTTGCCATACTTTACCTGATAATTATACCTCTGTATTGCCATTGTGTCAATAAAAAAGGAATTTTTCAAAATAAAATCAAAAAATCTCTTGACATTGATGGGTGTGGGTGGTATAATATATTGCCGCATAAAATCGGGCTCTTATAAGTGCGCCTTCGTAGCGCCGCCTGCTTTAGCGAGACTTATATGAAAGAGAGGTGCTTTTCGTGTTTGCAATAATCGAGACTGGCGGAAAGCAGTACAAGGTTAACGAGGGCGACATCATCTATGTTGAGAAGCTCAATGTTAACGAGGGTGAGACTGTTACATTTGATTGTGTAAAAGCATTGTCAACCGTAGACAAGTTTGAGGTTGGCGCTCCTTGCGTTGCAGGTGCAACCGTAACGGCTAATGTTCTTGCAAATGGCAAGGCAAAGAAGATTTATGTAATCAAGTACAAGTCCAAGAAGAACGAAAAGAAGAAGATCGGTCACAGACAGCCCTACACAAAGGTTCAGATCGTGGCTATCAACGCGTAATTTTGTAAATGACTAATGTAGTTTTTTACAGAAGCGGCGGAGTCTTTTACGGCTTTGAGGAATGTGGACACAGCGGTTACGCGGATGAAGGAAACGACATTCTGTGCGCGGCTTTGTCTGCAATGTCAATGCTTATCATAAATACTGTTGAGGTGGCATACGCTTCCGATATAGACTACAGTATTGACGAGGGCGCGACAAGGATAGTGGTAAGAAGCAAATCTGCACTACCCGAATTTGAGGATGACGAGAGAAAGCGTTATGCTATCTCGGGTCTCTTCATGTCATACTTCTATCAGCTTAACGATCTCGTAGAAGAATATTACGATCATCTGTCGGTTGATGTGAAGGATGTTGATTACATCTAAAATTTTCTGTGGTACAGCGTACCTACAAAACTATTGAATGGAGGAACTTACAATGCTTAGAATCAGTTTACAGTTCTTTGCTCACAAGAAGGGTGTCGGTTCTACAAAGAACGGACGTGATTCCGAGTCCAAGAGACTTGGCGTAAAGCGTGCTGACGGACAGGCTGTCCTTGCTGGAAGCATCATCGTAAGACAGAGAGGAACTGCTATCCATCCCGGTAACAATGTTGGTATCGGTAAGGATGACACACTCTTCGCTCTTATCGACGGCAAGGTTAAGTTTGAGCGCAAGAACAAGGATAAGAAGCAGGTTAGCGTATACGCTGACTAATTCTTAAAATAAAAGCTCGGAGAAATCTCCGAGCTTATATTTTTTTGTTGCTTTTGCGCATGTCTTATGATATAATCAAGGTGACCTATGGAGGTGCCTATGAACGAAAAACTTACAAAATATATACTTGACGGTTGGGACAAAACTTTGCGCCGCACCGATTGGCGCGAGGGAGAAGCACGAGAGGATGATTCTCTTTGGCTTCCTTGTCCTTATACCGTGCCTTGTGATGACGATATTTTCGTGCATCTTTTTTATTGGGATACTTATTTTGCAAATCGCGGCCTGCTTCTTTCGGGCAAGCACGACGTAGTGAAGGGAAATCTTAAAAATTTCATTTATATGATAAACAAATACGGTCATATCCCGAACGGTTCTCGAAAGAGAATGCTCAATCGTTCACAGCCCCCGTTTTTTGGTATGATGCTCTCGGATTATTACGGTGCGACGGGTGACGAGGAGATCTTGTGCCGTGGAATCGGAGCGCTCAAGCGCGAGCTTGATTTCTGGTATGACAAGCGCA
>JAZOSH010000099.1:0-18292 GCA_045656985.1 Eubacteriales bacterium
GGTTGCGCCGACCTCGCAGATGAGGTCGATATCCTCAACGTGGTGCTCGGGAAGAAGCGCGTTACCGACGCCCCATCTGTCCTGATGGCGGGATACGCCGCGGAGAGGATATTCCTCGCCGTTGAGGATAAATCCGTTATTAGGATCGATCTTGAAGCTGCGGCAACCGAAGCGGCTGCATACGTTATCAATGATCTCGTCTCCCTCGGTAATCTCGACCTCACAGCAGTAGAGGTAGGGGTCCTTGCGACCGTGCCAAAGGTGAACGTCCTTTATTTCGAAGGTAACCTTGGTATCATTTCCTTCGATCTTATAAAGCTCGTTTTCGTCCTTATCGTAGATAGTATAAACAAGCTTCTGTGTGTCTTTAATATTCTTAACGAATACCTCGACCTCAACCTTTGCGTCCTTACCCTCAACGGTCGGAGTGATCATAAGTCCGGGTGCGCCGTAATAATCAAGGTCAAAGTGAGCCTCATTTACACAAATGAGGTTTACATCACGGTAGATACCGCCATAGAATGTGAAGTCTGCCATCTGGGGGTAAACTTCCTCATTTGCGGCGTTATCAACAATAACTGCGATATCTGTATTGTCGGTAAGTACATCTGTGATATTTACTCTCCATGTCGAGTAACCGCCATCGTGGTGAGCGAGCTTATTTCCATTGACATAAAGGTCTGCAGAGGAGTTTGTTCCCCTGAACTCAATATAATAAAGGTCAGCTACGGGAAGGGCTGCCTTCGTGAGTGTCTTTACATAGAGGCAGGAGCCACGGAAATAGTCGTTTCCGCCGTCTTGACCGTCAATAGCATTCCATGAATGAGGAAGATTTACTGCCTCGCCCTCACGAGCGCTGACATCTGTGGTATTCTTCACAAAAAGCCAATCTCTATTGAGATTTACTATATTTCTCATTTTGTTTTCTCCTTATAAAATTTTACTGCGATAATTATAACACAAAATTATTAACTGCGTGTTAATTATCTTAAAAAACGGCGCCCGACCTTTCTGTCGGACGCCGTGAAAGTCATCTGTTGTGACAAATTGGTTTGTGGCTCTGTATTATTCCGCTGTATGACGAGCTGCGAGATCCTCTGTCATCTTATCAAGAGTCTTTCTGTCAATGTTGTAAACAAGTGCAACACCTACGAACTGGCAAACTGCACTGAACATGTAAAGACCTGCAACGAGCCAGCAAAGTCTGCTTGCCGTTTCTGCAGACTGACCGATAGTTCCAAGAGCCTCCTCATAGCCGATAAGGGATGTACCCATAATAGCGATAACCGCTGCAGGGCCTACACCCTGAGCGAGCTTACGGAAGAAGGAGTGGAGCGCGTAAACAACACTTTCCTCTCTCTTACCGAACTTCCACTCCTGGTAGTCGATAGCATCACCCATCATAGCCCAGGATACGCAGTTGTAGAAGCCCAGGCCAAGGCCGAAGAATATGAGACCTACCATGTAAACGATAAGCTGAACATTCTTGGGGCAAAGCGGGAATACAAAGAGGATAGCACCGCCAACAAGGCCTGCGATAGATCCTATAGAAGCAACCTCTTTCTTACCGTACTTCTTAACAAGCTTTGTTGCGAAGGGCATAAAGATGAACATGGGAAGGAATCCAACCATCATAATAAGACCGGAAAGAGATGCCTGACCAAAGTGTGTTGCGAACATGATGGTGTTAGCTGTGGTAGCAGACTGCATGCCAAGGAACATACCCATAGCAGCGATTGTACAACCAACTGCGGGACGGTTCTTCATAAAAGTACCGAATGACTTGAAGAGGTTAACCTTCTCGCCGCCTTCTTGGTTGAGCTGAGCGTATTCGTTACCACGGATAGTGATATTTCTGATCATAAAAATGAAGAATACGAATGCAAGAACGCCCATAATGAGTGCTGCCCAGAATACCTTTTCACCCTGAAGAACCTCAATCTGGCTACCTGTCAAGGGGCTGAGCACCTTATCGCCTTCTTTGTAAAGCTCACCAGTAACGGGATTCTTAAGGAAGTTCTCGGGAGAAAATGCGCTCTCTGCGCCTTCGGGGATCTCGATCTTATCAAGGAACCAAGTGGGCTTCTTGGGGTCAAATGTAACCTTATTCCAGATAAGCATAGGAAGGATCATTCCGGGGATCATTCCACCAATAGCACCGCCGATGGATCTGAATACAGAAAGCTGAGCTCTCTCGCCTGCATCCTCGGTAACAATGTTAAGCATTGTTCCGTAAGGAACATTTGCTACTGTGTAAGCTGCATCCCAGATTACATAACCAAGGATAAAGAGAATTGCCTTAATAAATTCAGGCTTTACATCAGGGAAAGGAAGGAATACTGCTGCGCCACCGACAAGTAGGCCGACAGCACCGATAAGTATGTAAGTCTTATACTTGCCAAGCTTGTACTTTCTCTTGTCGCTATCAATAAGCGTACCGATAAGCGGGTCATTAATAGCATCCCACGCCTGAACGAGGAGGAGAAGGATCGAGAAGAGACCTGTTTCCATCATCATGTAGACAAGCCAGAAGGTCTGTACGGTAGACTTAAGACCAAAGCTTAAATTGCACCCCGCGTCACCGGCAGCATAAGCAAGCTTGTCGCGTATACCGAACGCGCGCTTGCCGTTTGCGTCGAGTTTAGGTTGTTTTTTCATAACATTACCTCTTTCTAGTGTTTTATAAAATCAGCCCTTTACTGTGTTTATCGTCAAACCGACATAAGGGCGCAAAATTACATCTTTAGTATAAAGTATTTTCTAAAAAATTGTGAGTATTATTTTTCACTTTTCTTGTAATTTCTTCACATCACATAAAAATTGACTGTTGTAATTACACAAAAAGTGTGTTATAATAAATTGTCTTATTGGGGAATTTTGTTTATTCTTTCATATAAACACTTTTTTTGGAAAAGGAGGTCATTACAGTTGTTCTACGCGAGCGAGCTTAATTTGTTGCGCGATACATTCAAAAGAATACGGATAAACTCTACCGTAATATCGTTAGATGACCCCATTTCACCATTAGTTGATGACAGCTTGAAAATGATTTTCTCCCCCTTAATAAACACAGAGACTACTGTCTCTGAATACCTTGGTGCTATTGAGGATAAAACAGTCTACAAAATGATTGGAGTTTTTGGGCTTAACTACATGTTTTTCCTCTTGCCCGACGCACCGAAAGACACTCTTTTCGTAATAGGCCCCTATCTTAATCGGGCGCTTACGCCACAACAGGTGCTTGAGCTTGAAGAAAAAAATGAGCTTTCGCCTAAGCTTCACGCCTTTGTTTCGGAATATTTGTCAAGCATTCCCATAATACCCGACACAAGCCATATTTTTGCACTGATAGATAGCTTTGCAGAGCGCATTTGGAACACACAGGGCTTTGCGGTGATCGATATTGAAAAGGAAAGGTTTATGCCTGCCTTCACCATAAACAACCCAACCGACAGCGAGGAGCCCGACAGCGTTTTACTTAACATAAATATGATGGAAAAGCGCTATGAGTACGAAAATGAGCTTATGCAGGCGGTAACGCACGGACAGATAAGCAAGGCAAACCAGCTTCTCTCAAATCTCTCTGCGATGTCCTTTGAAAAGCGCCTTTCGGATCCCATAAGAAACACAAAAAACTACGGAGTAATAATGAATACCCTGCTCCGCAAGGCAGCAGAAGCAGGAGGCGTGCACCCTGTTTATCTCAACGATGTCTCTTCGGCATTTGCCATAAAGATTGAGCAGCTTCAATCGGTCAGCGAGGGCAACGAGCTCATGCACGAAATGTTCAGAAGCTATTGCAGACTTGTAAGAAAGCACTCAATGAAGAGCTTTTCGCCGATAGTGCAAAAATCGGTAATATTTATTGACTCAAACCTTTCGTCAAATCTCACATTAAGCGCAGTCGCAGCCGCGCAAAAGGTGAGCGCGGGGTATCTTTCAACTATTTTCAAAAGAGAAACAGGCAAGACGATTACCGAATACATTGCCCAGCATCGTATAAAGCATGCGGCACACCTGCTTGCAACAACTCATCTTCAGGTCCAAACAGTGGCACTTCACTGTGGAATAATGGATGTGCAGTATTTCTCAAAGATATTCAAACGGTATATGGGCAAGACCCCAAGAGAATACCGCGAATCATTAAAATAATAATCACGACAGCTTAATGTTTAAATTTCAATTCATATACAATTATTGACATATTTTTTGTATTTTTCGTCACAATTTATAAATCATTTAAAAACACGGAGGTCTCATAAAATGAATATGAATCTTTCTTTCCGTTGGTACGGAAAAGATGACCCTATCTCTCTTGAGTACATCTCACAGATTCCCGGAATGCGCTCTATCGTATCGGCAGTATACGATGTTAAACCCGGTGAGGTCTGGCCCGAGGAGAGCATAAAAACAATGGTAGACGAGTGTGAACGCCATGGACTTGTATTTGATGTAGTTGAGTCTATCCCCGTTCACGAGGATATAAAGCTTGGCCGCGGCGATGTGGACAAGCTCCTTGATGTTTACTGCGAAAACATTCGCAGATGCGCAAAGTACGGTATCAAGTGCGTGACCTACAACTTCATGCCTGTTTTTGACTGGACCCGCACACAGCTCGACAAAAAGGCTCCCGACGGCTCAACAAGCCTTGTTATGTATTGGGATCAAATGAGAGGTCTTGATCCTCTTAAGGACGACATTCATCTTCCTGGCTGGGATTCAAGCTATACACAGAGTGAGGTCCGCGAGCTTATCACCGCTTACGGTGAGATAGGCGAGGAGGGTCTTTGGAAGAATCTTGAGAGATTTCTTAAGAAGGTCATTCCCGTTGCCGAGGAATGCGGAGTAAGAATGGCAATCCACCCCGATGACCCGCCTTACCCCATCTTCGGACTTCCCAGAATTATCACCGACGAGAAAAATCTTGACCGTTTCTTAGCACTTTACGACAGCCCTGCAAACTCCCTCTGCCTCTGCACAGGAAGCCTTGGTTGCGCGGCGTCAAATGACATCGTTGCGATGGTTGAAAAGTACGCAAAGGCAGACAGAATAGCCTTTATGCATATGAGAAATGTAAAGATAATGGAGGACGGCTCCTTTGAAGAGCGAGCTCACCTTTCTTCCTGCGGCTCGCTTGATATGTACGAGGTAGCACGCGTTCTCACAGAGAACGGCTTCTGCGGATATGTTCGTCCCGACCACGGCAGAATGATCTGGGGTGAGACAGGCAAACCCGGCTACGGACTCTTTGACAGAGCACTTGGCGCAGCATATATCAACGGACTCTTTGAGGCTTGCGAAAAGAATAAGTAATTTAAGGAGAAATTATTATGAACAAGAATGTACTTGATACAAATCTTTCGGGCAAGGTAGCGGTAGTTACCGGCGCCGGAGGTGTACTCTGTAGCTACTTTGCAAAGGTACTTGCAAGAGCAGGTGCTAAGGTAGCGCTCCTCGACCTCAATCTTGAGGCGGCACAGGGATATGCTGACGAGATAGTTGCCGAGGGCGGCGTTGCAAAGGCATACTCCTGCAATGTGCTTAACAAGGAGATTTGCTACGCAGTAGCAGACGAAGTGCTTCGCGACCTCGGTCCTTGCGACATACTCGTAAACGGTGCGGGCGGAAATAACCCCAGAGCTACCACCGACAAGGAATATTATTTCCCCGGTGACATCGATGCCGACACAAAGAGCTTCTTTGACCTTGATGCTGACGGAGTTGGCTTTGTTTTCAATCTCAACTTCCTCGGCACTCTTATTCCCACACAGGCATTTGCGCGTCAGATGCTTGACAGAGAGGGATGTAACATCATAAACATCTCGTCTATGAACGCATACACCCCCCTTACCAAGATTCCCGCATATTCGGGCGCTAAAGCAGCGATCTCCAACTTCACACAGTGGCTTGCAGTTCACTTCTCGAAGGTCGGCATCAGAGTAAACGCTATCGCTCCCGGCTTCTTCTCAACAAAGCAGAACGCAAAGCTTCTCTTCAACGAGGACGGCACCCCCACAGCTCGTACAGGCAAGATACTTGCCGCGACTCCCATGGGACGCTTCGGCGAAACCGAGGAGCTTGAGGGCGGCCTTCTCTTCCTCGTCAACGAGAAGGCGGCAGGCTTTATCACAGGTGTAGTTCTTCCCATAGACGGAGGCTTCTCCGCTTATTCGGGTGTTTAATTTCGGAGGTATATTATTATGGAAAAGTTCATTCCCGTTGTTGTTATTAAAGAAATCGGCGAGACCGACAAGATTCTCTCGGCTCTCAGAGATTATGGTATAAACTGTGCCGAGATCACATTCCGTACCGCTTGCGCGGCAGAGGCTATTGCTTATGCTTGCAAGAACTATCCCGATATGTCTATCGGTGCAGGTACCGTTATCAATGCAAAGCAGTGCGAGGAGGCTCTTGCGGCAGGCGCGCAGTTTATTGTCTCCCCCGGTCTTTCTGTTGCAGTTGCGAACATTTGTAACGAGAGAAATATCCCCTACTATCCCGGTTGTGTAACACCCACCGAGATCATGATGGCGCTTGAGCTTGGAATTACTACAGTTAAGTTCTTCCCCGCAAATGTTTACGGCGGACTCAAGGCGCCCAAGGCTCTCGCAGCTCCCTTCCCGCAGGTAAAATTCATTCCCACGGGCGGCGTTGACAGAGGCAACATCGACGAGTTCCTTGCCTTCGACAAGATCGCGGCTATCGGCGGCAGCTTCTTCGTAAAGGAAGCGCTCGAGGCGACTGAAAATAAGTAATTACAACAAAAAAAGAAGTGTGTATCTCTACACACTTCTTTTTTTATCACTTCTGCTTTGCGCTCCATTCCTTGAGGTACTCGTCGGAGATGGTTTCTTCCTTGAGAAACTTTATCGTTTTTGCCACAGTTGCGACCTCTATATCCACCATAGCACGCGCTATGCGCTCGTTTATGGGGTGCGCCTCGCCCGTATAGGAATTCGGGTAGTTGGCCATCCACAAAAAAGGAGTCTCTATACCATGGGCCGCAAACTCATCAAAGCGGTGGGTGCTGTGTCCCTCCTCCTCGGTCATCTTGTCAAGCCTTACGAGGTGCGGGTAAAGTCCGTAAGCCGTTGCCGTCTCAACGAAACAGCCGTGACCTATCGGCTTTTTGGACACGATAAAGTCACGAAGGCTCTCCTTGTCCTCGTCGGTGAGATAATCAAAGTTTGCGTCAAGTATCGCATTGCATCTTTTGGCAAGCGATACACCGCGAGACACGAACACCATATAATCCTTCTTTGACTCAAGCACACTGCGCAAGAAATTCGAGAGCATTGCGCCGTTTCCGCCGTGGCCGTTTAAGATAAGTATCTTCTTAAAGCCGTTTCTACCGATCTCGCTGCAGGTCTCGGTAAGTATATCAAAGCGGAGCTTTGAGGAGAACATTACCGTTCCTTCAAACTCTCCCGCTCCCGTCTTCTCCCCAAAGTACATCTCGGGGAAAACGACTGCAGGCTCCTTCTCTGCCGCAAGTCTTGCTATATGTGCCGCCGCGAAGGCATCGGTTCCGAGGGGAAGATGCTGTCCATGTTTTTCAATACAACCTATGGGAAGGATACAGACGCCGTTTGCCGCCTTGCACGCTGGGGCGAACTCTTCGTGTCTTAGCTCTGTCCAAAGCATGATTCAATTGCCTCCAAATAAGAAAAATTCAATCTATATCCTCGATGACCTCTTCGGGAGGCATCTCGAGCAGTTCAGGATTCTCAACATATCTCTTAAAAAGCTTGAAAGCCGATGCAAAATAAAATCCGTCGCATATTCTTTCGTCTGTTACGACCTTGAAATCTATCTTTCTGCGCTTTCTCACAGTTCCGTCATCACAAATGATATTCTCTGTCTCCTTTTTTCCGTAAGCAAGGAAAACAGGAAGATTTCCAAAATCGTAAATGTGATGATAGATAGGCTTGATACCAAGCGAACCCATGCTTGTCACGATCATAGAGCCGTGGAAGGGGCTCAGACGGGTGAGAAAACGAGGCAAAAGTCCAAAATAATCAAGGAAATTAAGAAGCTTTATAGTCCAGCGAAGAAGGAGTCCTGGGATATAGTTGATAACCTTCGCGAGAGTATCAAAATCACTCTCCTCGGCGCTCATTGTATCGTGAAGCACCTTGCTGAATTTGCGGTAAACATCGTCAACTGTGTCTGTAGGCTCGAAAATAACGCTTATCATGGTCTCCTCACCCTCTATAGACATCTCTCGTTTTACAGCCATGATGACCTCAATATCGTTACGGGCATAAATCTTTTGACCACTTACAAAACGATTAATAGCGGGGCGCTGTGAAATGGTACGGACATATGCGGCAAGCAAAACATGCAAAAATCCAAAGCTCTTGTTGCCTGCTTTTACTTTTTCTCTGCAGAAGCGCTCTGTCTTGCTTACATCAAAGCTATCTGCAAAGGTGTTTTGAGAGTCACTTCTCTTTGCCATTATGTAGGGCATTATTCTGAACATCGGTGGTATTGAGCGAAGCTTTCTTCCGTCGCTTCGGTCGCCAAAACGGCGGCGTCTCTTCTTGGGAGCTGCAGCCTTTTCGGTAGTTACCTCTTCTGTTGTCTCTTCTATTGCTATTTCCTTCATTTTTGTTTCTGTATCCATTTTGTCCTCCGTTTCACCTGTGTATCAAAAAATTGGTCGCAGAACTGTGCGTAATATTACAATATTTTATGCCATTTTAATACATTATTAAGCAATTTTGAATTCTTTTTGTGACATTTAATTTTAAATTTAATCTTCATTGTCGCAATACGCTTAACCACGCTTACAATTATGTATATTTTAGCATATATTGGCGAAAAAATCAATAGAATGTCGTATTTTATTTACAAAAAGTGAAAATTTACCAACTAATACACACATTTATTGACAATAATATTCAAGTATGATATAATTATTAATTAGTAAATTATGTTACATCTGATAGGTGGATTATATGAGAAAAACAAAGATCGTATGCACAATAGGTCCTGCCTCGGCGAACGAGGCAATCTTGCGCGAAATGTGTCTTGCGGGAATGAATGTTGCAAGACTTAATTTTTCGCATGGCTCACACGAGGAGCACTTGCGAACAATAGAGCTTATCAAAAAAGTTCGAAAGGAGCTTGAGCTACCGATAGCAATTCTTCTTGACACAAAGGGTCCTGAATACAGAATAGGCACCTTTGAGACCGGAAAGATCACTCTCACCGAGGGCGACCTTTTCTCCTTTACCACAGAGGAAATCGTTGGTGACCAGAATCGCGTTTCCGTAAACTACAAAGGACTTCCCGCTGAAATGAGCGCGGGCGACAAAATACTTCTTAACAATGGACTTGTAATTTTTGAAGTGCTTGGCGTGACCGAAACTACCGTTGACTGTCGTGTTGAGGTAGGAGGCGAGCTTTCAAACAGAAAGAGCATGAGCTTCCCGGGTAAGCTGCTCAAGCAGATCTATTTGAGCGAAACCGACAAAAACGACATCAAATTCGGCATTGAGAACGGTGTTGATTTTATAGCCTGCTCGTTTGTCTCTCTCCGTCAAGACCTTATCGATGTAAGAGAGTATATTTCCTCGATCGGCGGAGCAAGCGTTGACATAATCGCAAAGATAGAAAATCGCTCGGGTGTTGACAACATCACCGAGATATGCAAGGAATGCGACGGAATTATGATAGCGCGTGGCGACCTTGGCGTTGAGATACCGTTTGAAGAGCTTCCCTCAATACAGAAGATGCTTATAACTAAGTGCCGTCTACTTGGCAAGCGTGTTATCACCGCAACCGAGATGCTTGAATCAATGATATATAACCCCCGCCCCACAAGAGCCGAGATAAGCGATGTTGCAAACGCCGTTTACGAGGGCACAAGCGCAATTATGCTCTCGGGTGAGACTGCAGCGGGCAAATATCCCGTGCTTACCATCAAGACGATGGCAAAAATTGCCGAGAAGACTGAGATGAATATCGACTATGAGAAGATGTTCAGAAAATCGGAGTTTATCATAAAGAACACAGTCGATGCCATCTCGCATGCGACCTGCGGAATGGCTATTGACATCGGCGCTAGAACGATAGTTGCCTGCACACTCTCGGGAATTACGGCGAGAATGGTCTCGCGTTTCCGTTCACCCGTTGACATAATCGGAATGACCACTGATGAGCTGACTTGGCGCAAGCTTGCTCTCTCGTGGGGCGTTCACCCCGTTATGACAGAGCATTACTATTCGCCTGATGTGCTTTTCTATTCGGGCAAAAAGATAGCTTGCGAGCAAATGAAGCTCAAAAAGGGCGACAAAATAGTCATCACCGGCGGTCTTACAAACGGAACCTCAGGCAATACCGATATTATAAAAATAGAGACTGTATAAAACAATGGGAGGCATTGCCTCCCATTGCCGTTTGTTCACCCATTGTTTACAAAGATATAAACTTTATGAAATCTTTATATTCTATAATAGAAAAGATATGTAATCGAAGGAGGTCCTTTTATTTCGATGTCAATGTTAAAAACTTTAGCAAAATGCATTCGGGAATATAAAAAGCCTGCTATCTTAGCCCCTATAATTATTGCGGCCGAGGTAGCTATTGAATGTATGATTCCCTTTGTCACGGCAGATCTTGTGCGAAACATACAGGATGGCTGTGAGCTCTCTGTTATAGTAAGATACGGTCTTATACTTATTTTGCTTGCGGCAGCGTCCCTCACCTGCGGTGCGCTGGCGGGTCACTTTGCAGCAATTGCGGGCTGTGGCTTTGCAAAAAATGTGCGTCATGACGCATACCTCGCAATACAAGGCTATTCCTTTGCCAACATGGACAAGTTCTCAACGGCAGGTCTTGTAACCAGACTCACCACCGATGTTTCCTATGTTCAGATGGCGTTTATGATGATAATAAGAACGGCGATCCGTTCACCTATGATGCTCATTTTCGCTCTTATTATGGCAATTTCGGTAAGCCCCAAGATGTCCCTTGCCTTTGCGGTGGTCATTCCCGTGCTCGCAATCGGACTTCTCATCATTTTCAAGAAGGCTCACCCCATCTTCAAAACAGTTTTCAAAAAATACGATAACCTCAACAATTCGGTGCAAGAGAATGTATCGGGAATGAGAGTTGTAAAATCCTTCGTTCGCGAGGACTACGAGAGAAAGAAATTTGAGAAGGCATCCGACGATGTGGCCGACGGCTTCACAAAGGCAGAAAAGATACTCGCTCTCAATAGCCCCATAATGCAATTCTGCTTCAACGCGCTTATGCTTATGGTCTGCTTCTTCGGCTCACAGCTCATAATCACCTCAAGCGGTGCCGAGCTTGACATCGCGGGCTTCTCTGCACTTCTTACCTACGGCGCACAGATACTTATGAGCCTTATGATGCTCTCTATGATAATCGTTATGCTCACACTCTCTACAGAGTCTGCATCAAGACTTGCAGAACTACTTGAGGAGACAAGTGCTATACAGAACCCCGAGCATCCCATCACCGAGGTGCGCGACGGAAGCATTCTCTTTGACAATGTAAGCTTCTCATATTCGGCTACAGCCGAAAAGAAGTCGCTCTCTGATATTGACCTCTTTATTGCTTCGGGCGAGACGGTCGGAATCATCGGCGGCACGGGAAGTGGCAAGACAAGTATGATACAGCTCATCTCCCGTCTGTACGATGTCTCTGAGGGCTCGGTCAAGGTGGGTGGCGTTGATGTTCGCGATTACGATATTGAGACACTTCGCAACGAGGTATCTGTTGTACTTCAAAAGAATGTTCTCTTCTCGGGAACTATCAAGGAAAATCTCCGTTGGGGCGACCCCGATGCAACCGACGAGGACATGGTTCGCATCTGTAAGCTCGCGCAGGCGCACGAGTTTATAGAGACCTTCCCCGATAAGTACGACACCTACATCACTCAGGGCGGAACTAATGTCTCGGGAGGACAGAAGCAGCGTCTGTGTATTGCGCGCGCGCTTCTCAAGAAGCCGAAGATCCTCATTCTTGACGACTCAACAAGTGCCGTTGACACGAAGACCGACGCGCTTATCCGTAGGGCTTTTGCCGAGGAGATCCCCGATACCACAAAGATAATTATTGCACAGAGAATTTCCTCAGTTGAGCACGCAGACAAGATAATCGTCCTTGACGGCGGCAAGATAGAGTCTGTCGGTAACCATGAGGAGCTTATGAAAAAGAGCCCCATTTACAAGGAAATATATGAATCTCAGAACAAGGGGGCAAGCGAAGATGAAAACTAATCAAAACAAAATGCCCCCCATCAAAAAAGGCGTTATGGGACGCATACTAAAAATGCTCTTCAAGAGCTATAAATGGCAGATGATAGCCGTAACAGTATGTATCGTGCTCGTTTCAGCAGCATCAACTATTGCCAGTCTCTTTATGAATCAGTTCATTCAGTATATTGGAGAAGGCCTTGAAAAGGGGCTTGATGCCGTTATTGGAAAGATAGTAACTGCAATAGTGATAATGCTCTCAATATACGCGATGGGTTGGGTAGCCTCCTTCCTTTATACGAGAATTATGGCAATTGTCTCGCAGAGCTTCCTCAATGACATACGCAAGCAGATGTTCCACAGGATGCAGAGCTTTCCCATTCGCTATTTTGACAGAAATGCGCACGGCGATATAATGTCACACTACACGAACGATGTTGACACCATTCGTGAGCTTGTATCGGGAACTCTTCCCCATCTCATTCAGGCAGCACTTATCGTCACCTTCCTTATTTTCAACATGCTTTATCTCAGCGTTTGGATGGCCCTCGTTGTCGCACTTGCAAGCGTGGCAATGATTACCGTTGCAAAGAAAGTCGGCGGAGCGAGTGCAAAAAACTTTATGAGAATGCAGAAATCTATTGCTAAGACCGAAGGTTTTATCGAGGAAATGATGAACGGTCAAAAGGTAGTAAAGGTATTCTGTCACGAAAAGGAGAGCGTTGAGGATTTTGATAAGATAAACGACGAGCTCTGCAAAAATGCAACGCAGGCTAACCGCTTTGCAAATATCCTTATGCCTATTATGGGCAATATAGGTAATATCCTCTATGTTTTCGTAGCATTTGTAGGCGGTCTTCTCATAATCACGGGCGCGAAGAATATTTCCCTTCAGCTCCTTATAGGCCCCGCGCTTGGAATGAGCGTGTCGGCACTTGTAAATATAAGCGTTGTAGTTCCCTTCCTTAATGCCTCGAAGCAATTTACCAATAATGTAAGCCAGGTCTCACAGCAGATAAATGCGGTTACTATGGCAATGGCAGGCGCATCAAGAGTTTTTGAGCTTCTTGATACCGAGCCCGAAACAGATGAGGGATATGTTACCCTTGTAAATGCAAAGGAGGTTGACGGTGAGATAGTTGAGTGCGAGGAGCGTACCGGCATGTGGGCTTGGAAGCATCCTCATAGTGACGGTACTCTCACATATACAAAGCTCCAGGGCGATGTCCGTATTGTTGATATGGACTTCGGCTATGTGCCCGAAAAAACGGTTCTTCACGGCATAACACTCTATGCAGAACCCGGCCAGAAGGTGGCATTCGTTGGAGCGACGGGTGCGGGAAAGACAACTATCACCAATCTTATCAACAGATTTTACGATATTGATGACGGCAAGATAAGATATGACGGAATAAATATCAACAAGATAAAGAAGGCAGACCTCCGTCGCTCACTTGGCGTTGTTCTTCAGGACACCAATCTCTTTACGGGCACGGTTATGGATAACATTCGCTATGGAAATCTTGACGCGACCGATGACGAGTGTATCGCTGCCGCAAAGCTCGCGAATGCACATGACTTTATAACAAGACTTCCCGAGGGATATAACACGATGCTCACATCTAACGGATCGAATCTCTCGCAGGGACAGCGTCAGCTCATCTCTATCGCGCGTGCCGCGGTCGCAGACCCTCCCGTTATGATACTTGATGAGGCTACCTCGTCGATCGATACGAGAACGGAGGCTCTTGTATCAAAGGGTATGGACGCACTGATGAAGGGCAGAACGGTATTTGTTATTGCCCACCGACTCTCAACTGTAAGAAACTCCGATGTCATAATGGTTCTTGAGAACGGACGGATCATTGAGAGAGGAAGCCACGATAAGCTTATAGAGGAGCGCGGAAAGTATTACCAGCTTTACACTGGCGCCTTTGAACTTGAATAAACGACAAAAAATATTAAGAAAATATATCCTCCCAAAAAAGCGGGAGGATATATTTTCGATAACAGGAATAATTTTACCGCAAGTTGATAAAAATATTAATGTAAGGTATTGACAAACAGATTTTTCTGTGGTATAATACTTCGTACCGAAACGAAAGCTATTCGCCGGTGTGGCGGAACAGGCAGACGCCCGGGACTTAAAATCCCGTGATACGAGAGTATCGTACCGGTTCGACCCCGGTCACCGGCACCAAAGCGTCGCCTCAAATTTAATATCGCGGAGTAGAGCAGCTTGGTAGCTCGTCGGGCTCATAACCCGGAGGTCGTGAGGTTCAAATCCCACCTCCGCAACCAAAAAACAAAGGACACCAAAAGGTGTCCTTTGTTTTTTTGCTCGCGAAGCGGACTCTGTGCTTCCACGAATTTCGGGTTATCCCGACGAGCGTAGCTCGTTGGGTAGCGCAGGCAAAAACGATTGAATATCGTTTTTGCCAAGCGAAACCGCCTAAAGCAAGGAGCAAGCAGAGCCGAGCAAGCGCAGGTGATAGCTTGTGACTATGCGACGGTGGCGGCGCGGAGCGATAACCCGGAGTCGTGGGCTTGGAGCCCGAGCGCGCCTAAATGGCGATGAAGCGAGGGTGACAAGGGAGAAAATAAGGAGTATCGGGAGTGCGCACCAAGCGCGACCGAGACGACTATATTTTCGAGTGGGCAATGAAAAATCCCTCCTCCGCAACCATCTTGTGCATCCTTAATAGATGCACCCCCAAAATCCCAGATGCAACAAGGCTTCTGGGATTTTTTGTACTCATTTATAACCGCGCGGATTTGATAGATGCTAAACGCCCAAATTGCCGTGTGGGTGGGATATGAACTTAAATAATCAACTTTTCAATGGGAGTTTTGCGATTTTTTAGTCGTCAAGTTCTCCCTTTTTGCATCATTTTTGAAAAAATCTTTGTAAATATTTTGTGTCTGAATCAAGGACAGTGGAACTGATTTCTGAATTTAAGTTTATCAATTGTATTTTTCGCAAAAGTATGCTATAATTGTTACAACGAAAGTGAGATGATATATTATAAGCAATCATATAAAAAACAACTGTACTCAATTCAGTTGCAAGCAAAATCTGCATACTCATACAACCTACACAGATGGGAAAGACACACCTGAGGAAATGGTACTTGAGGCTATCAAAAGGGGCTTTGGTTCAATAGGCTTTTCGGAACACTCTTATCTTAGATATTCATCATATCCCAACCAACTTACTATCGACAAAATGGAGCTGTACAAAAAGGAAATAAAAGACCTGAAGAGCAAATACCGAGAGCAGATAAACATATACTGCGGATTGGAATATGATTTTTATTCAGACCTAAATGCTGAGGGATTTGATTATCTTATAGGTTCTGTCCATTATCTCGACTGTAACGGAAAAGTTGTAACCTTTGACCGAGGGCTTAACGAAACTTTGGATTATATCAAAGAAAATTTTGGAGGCAGCGGAATTTCTTTCGCCAAAAAGTATTTTGAAACCGTAGCTTCACTTCCTCAAAAGCACAAATTTGATATCATCGGTCATTTTGATATTATAATCAAAAACAACGAGCAAGGGGGATTTATTGATGTTTCGGCAAATGAATATCTTAATTCAGGATTTGAAGCCATTAATTCATTGAAAGGGCAAATCCCGTTTTTTGAGGTCAATACGGGCGCCATTCCTCGCGGATACAAAACATCACCGTATCCGCAAATGGAGTTTTTGAGAGAATTCAAACGATGCGGATTTGGCGCCCTCATAACATCGGATTGCCACGATAAAAGCTTTATCGACTGTCAATTTGAAGATGCTCAAGAGCTTCTTTCAGCGGCCGGCTTCAATTCAAGGTATATTCTTACTGACAACGGCTTTGAGGAGGTTGGATTATGAGTCCTATAACAATAACTGTACTGGCATTTTCCCTGTTCGGTGCAATTGATTATCTTTTAGGCAATAAAATCGGCGTCGGAAAGGAATTCGAAAAGGCGTTCTCGCTGTTTTGTCCGATGGCATTATCAATGCTCGGAATGATCGTTATCGCACCGGCCATCGGTGTGTGGCTGTCACCCGTTTTTGAAGGATTTTATAATGTTTTTGGGATAGACCCCTCCATCATTCCCGCGTCACTCTTTGCAAATGATATGGGCGGTATGACTCTTGCTCAAAGCATCTGTAAAACTGAGGACATCGGCAACTATAACGCATTCGTAATATCCTCAATGATGGGCTGCGTTATATCCTTCACCATCCCATTCTCGCTCGGCATTGTCAAACAGCACCAGCACAAAGAACTTTTCTTCGGTATGCTTTGTGGTATCGCAACGATCCCCATAGGCAGCTTTGTTGCGGGCTTGATCTGCGGGCTGAGTCCTCTCGCGATTCTTATAAACCTTCTTCCTCTGTTGATTATTTCCGCAATCGTAGCCGTGGCGCTGATCTTAATCCCGAGGCTTTGTATTAAGTGCTTTACGGTCTTTGGCTTTTTTATGAAGATCTTAGCTATCATAGGTCTTGTTTGCTCGATATTTACCTTTCTGACAAAGATCGAGATCAGTCAGCATTTTGATAGCTTTGAAAATGCCGCCTTTATATGCGCTAACGCTTGCGTGACGCTTTCAGGGGCTTTGCCCTTGATGTTTATCATAACGAAGTTGTTAAACAAGCCTTTGAATAAATTGGGATCAGCGTTTGGGATCAACGGTATTTCCACTCTTGCTTTTCTTGGATGCCTTGTTACCAACGCCTCTACCTTTGGAGTGATGGATCGGATGGATAAAAAAGGCGTCGTGCTCAATTCGGCATTCGCAGTATCGGCATCTTTTGTTTTCGGTAGCCATCTTGCTTTTACAATGGCTTTTGATGGCAGCTACGTATTCCCTATGATCGTAGGCAAGTTGATCTCAGGAGTGTGTGCAGTACTCCTCGCAGGTTTGATATATAAGGGTGATACGCAAACAACGTGCGAATGATCGCCATATATTTAAGGCTGTACAACACAAAGAAAAACCACCCAATTGGTTGGTTTTTTCGTTTGGTTGCGAAAATGAGGCATGTGATACACCGCCTTCGGGGTATTCCGACGAGCGTAGCTCGTTAGATGAACAGATAGTTTCGACTGTCCGCCTTTACTGTTTTTTTCTGAGTTTCAGCGGTGTTGTTCCGGTAATGTCTTTGAATACCTTTCTGAAATGATTTTCGGAGTTGAATCCTACTAAGCGACTTATGGTAGCAATAGAATAATCACTGTTCTCGAGATGCTCAATGGCGACATTGATCTTAACAGAATTTTGAAATCTGATTGGCGTTTGCCCTAATTCCTTTTGAAACAGATGGTAAAGGGTGGATTCACTGACACAGCATTTTTTCGCTAAGTCGCTGACCGGAAAATTGATATTCCAATTTTCAGTAATATATTCAATAGCTTTTTGCAGAGTCTTGTCAGCCGAAATATTTGATTCCACCATTTGCGGAAGAATCTTCTGGAGCAGCCTATAAAACAAGGAATACGCTTCGAGCTCCCCCATATAGTCCGTTGATAACAGATTGCTTATTGCAATTAAATTATTTTTTTCTTCCTCGTCACACTTTATAATTTGGGGTTCATATCGCAATTGCTCGTAATGCATAAAGCAGCTTATATAAAGCACCTCGATATCGGGACTTCCGTACCACTCCGAATAACAGTAAATGTTTTCAGGAATGAATACGACATCCCCCTCGCTCACACCTAACTTTTTATTCAGATAGATATATGTTCCGCTCCCTTTCATAATAACGCCTATGCGGGTTTTTCTTCGATTGCTGTTTCCGCGGCAAAAATGATAATTGTTAAACGTGTGCCTCGAGGTCGAAAGATCAGACACAAAGATATTACTGTTTTCCATCTCGTATCTCCTTTTGCAGAATAGTTATTTTTTTTACAGTATAACATATTGAAAAATTTTTTTCAAGGTGATATAATGAAAATATAAAAATAATCAAGTTGTAAGGAGCGAGGTATGAAAAAAATAAAGATCGCGCAAATCGGAACGAGTGAAAACAGCCACGGAAATTCGATATGGCAAAGACTTATAAAGCT
>JAZOSH010000100.1:0-1260 GCA_045656985.1 Eubacteriales bacterium
GGACGGCATTGCCGCCCTTTTTTTAGTGAATTTTTATGTGTTTCAATGTTGAACAGATTGCACAAATAAAAAAGGATAATTTTGTGAGATTTAAGGCTTGAAAAAAGGTGAAAATGTTGGTAAAATTTAACCGAAAGCAAAGATAATCGGAGGTAATAAAATGAGAAAATATCTTTTACCCAAGGACGGCCACTTTTACAAGGCAAATCTTCATTCCCACTCCACCTTCTCCGACGGCAGATGGACACCCGAGAGAATGAAGGAGGAATATAAGGCGCAGGGCTACTCTATCCTTGCGTTCACCGACCACGAGACGATGGTCGACCACTCCGACCTTGACGATGAGAATTTCCTCACCCTCAAGGGCTATGAGGTGGCAGTTCAGCAGTCCGACGAGCAGAAGACCTACCCCGCAAGAAATACCTGCGAGTTCTGTCTTATTGCGCTTGATCCCGAGACGAAATATCAGGTGCTTTGGAACAGCAAGAAGCATGAAAGATACGCAAAATATGCGTCTGTCGCTCCGGGCACTGTCGATTACGAGCGTGTCTATTCGGCAGACGGTATCAACGATATGATAAGAATTGCGCGCGAGGCGGGATTTTTCGTAACCTATAATCACATTACTCACTCGCACGAAACTGCAGAACAGTACCTTCACTATAACGGAATGAACGCTATGGAGATAGCAAATTACGGCTGCATTGACGCAGGCCTTGATGAATATATGCCCTATGTCTATGACGAGATGCTCCGCGCAGATAAGCGCATATACTGCATTGCAACCGACGACAACCATAACAATACCCCTGACTCCTTTGGCTGCTTTACCGTTATCAAGGCGGATAAGCTTGACTATAAGACTGTCACCGACGCTATGCTCCGCGGCGATATGTACGCATCGCTCAAGCCCCTTATTGAGGAGCTTTGGTATGAGGATGGCAAGGTGCACATCAAGTGCTCCCCTGTAAGAAGAATAGCGCTCACCTGCGGCACAAGGCACATCGGCGTGCGTCACGCAAGAGACGGCGTAGGACTCACCGAGGCAACCTTTGATGTGCACCCCGACTGCGTTTACTTCCGCATTACGATCACCGATTTTGAGGGCTACCCTGCGAATACAAGAGCATACTTTATGGATGAGTTGAAAGATTAACAAAAATGACCTGCACGGGCAGGTCATTTTTTATTGCTTATTATCCTCAATGCTGTCGGCAATGTGAATGTTGAAATTGTTGTTGCGGTAGAGCTTCAAGAATA
>JAZOSH010000101.1:0-10304 GCA_045656985.1 Eubacteriales bacterium
ATATCGGTCTTTTTTTAGGCCATGGAAGCAAATAAAAACGCCGACACATTGTGTCGGCGTTTGTGTTGTTAATAATTAACCAACTGCAGGCTCGTCAGGAGTCTGTGTGTTTGTTGTGGGCTCACCTGTGGGAACTGTATCAGAAATGTACGGACCGTTGTAAACATAAACGCTCTTAATTTCGTTGCCCTCGGGATCTGTGTAGTTAACGCGGTACCACTTCTCATTCTTGCTGATGCCTGTTACTATAAGAGCTGCTCCGTGTCCTGCAACACCTGCAATATTATTGTTGGGATAAAATTCAGGATCGGGGTTGGTGCTTGTAAAGGATCTGAGGTAAAGACCGTGTGTTTCACCGTCTTCGTCTATATTGTTAACATATACCGTTTTAGACATTTCTGTGAAAACGACCTCTGCAGCCTTGTCTGTAAGGAAGTATGTATTTACATAGAACTCTTCGCCATCTATTTCAAGTCTGCTCCACTTTTCGTTGTAGCCTGTTCTTGTGTAGGACTTGCCGTCAGCAAACTTGAGAGCGCCTGCTATATTATCGTTTGTAAGAGCGCTGGGAGATGTTCTGAGATTTACCTTTGTGCAGTTCTGAACATAAACCGTCTGATTTACCTCGGTAAAGGCGTAATCCTGAGGCTGGTCATCAACGGGATCGGAATCCACAGGATCTGTATCCTTGGGCTCGGTGTCGTCAAAAGCGAGATTTTCTGAGTCTTTGTCGTTGTCTTTGTCGTCATCATTTCCGCCGCCGCAGGATACAAGGCAAACGGAGAAGATCATCAAAATTGCCAATAATAAGCTGAGTGTTTTTTTCATTTTTTCTTTCTCCTTAATCTTAAATTCAGTGTTATAGATCGAGGACCCCCCACGAAATATTTTCACATAATTAATTATATCATATCGCTATATTTGTGTCAACAAAAAACTTTGCGTTTTTTTTAATTTTTTTTACAATATTTAGGTGTAATTTTATTGTCATCTTTGCTTATATTGTGGTTTCGTCAAGAAATGACCTTATCTCTTATTTTTCCTTTTTATCGGTTTCAATGAGGAATTTCAGAGCTTCAATTGCCACTCTTATTGCCGTCTCGGTATCATGACATTCGTCGCTGTCGCTGTCAAGTCCTGCTGCATATCTTTCCTGATTCCAAACAGAGATAAAGCACGCGCCTGTGCGAAGTCCTCTTGCCGCGCCAACGGTGAAGAGAGTGGAAGCCTCCATCTCGCTTGCAAGTACACCAAGGCGGCGCCAAGCCTCCCATTTTTCAAGAAGCGCTTGCGAGGTTGGCATATTCTGCGGAGAATGCTGACCGTAAAAAGCGTCCTTTGACTGAACTACGCCTGCATGGTAGCGAAGTGAGAGCGCCTTCGCGCCCGATATGAGTGCAAAAAGAGTTTCGGGATCAGATACTGCAGGGAATTCACTCGGCGCATATTCGTGCGAGGTGCCGTCCTGACGCACAGCTCCGCTTGCTATTACAACATCACCTGAGCAAACATCAAGAGATATTCCGCCGCAGGTGCCTATGCGTATAAGTGTATCGGCACCGCAGGCAGCAAGCTCCTCAACGGCAATGGCTGTTGAAGGACCGCCGATGCCTGTTGAGCAAACCGTTACCGTCTCGCCGAGAAGCTTTCCGTTCCAAATATTGTACTCTCGGTTGAGCGAGACATGGTAGGGCTCGTCAAGAAAGGAAGCGATCTTTTCGCATCGCCCGGGATCACCGGGGATAAGGCAGTATCTGCCCACCTCGCCTGCTGAGACATTTATGTGATATTGCTTCGTTTCGTTGTTAAGCATATAAAATACCTCAATTAAAGATTATTGAATAAGAGACATTCTTTTCTTCGCCTGCAGCGAGCTTGAAGATAGCTGTTCTGTCAAAGATATCCTGCGGCACGCCGTGATTGTCTGGTGGAGCGCACCAGGGCTCTATGCAAAGGAAGGGCGTGTCGGCGCCATACTCCTGCCAGATGCCGAAATAGGGCATATCGGCATATCTCACCGTCACACTGCGCTCATCGCAATCACCTTTGAGTGTTACCTCTCTTGCTGGACATTCTGTGAATATTCCGTCAGGCGTGAACATTTCGTGACGCAGGCGGAGTATTCTGTCATTTTCAAGCTTAAGAGGAATCCTTTCATTCGTGAGGAAGCAGGTTTTTTTGTCAAGCGGCATCTGTATCGGTGTACACGGATCAGAAAACTCAAGATAATAGTCCTCAAATTCACCCGCTCCCACGGTAAAGGGAAGATTAAATCCGGGATGAGCACCAAAGGACACAGGCATTATTTCATCCGAGGTGTTCTTTATCGTTGCATCACATATAAGCTCGCGCCCAACAAGAGTGTATTTTATGATAAACTCAAAATCAAAGGGATAGCTCTCTCTTGTGATCTCGCTTGAGTTCATACCAAGCGCAAGCGAGGTAGCGTCATGTGCGAGCACGCTGAATTCAGTGTGCTGTGCGAAGCCATGAAGTCCCATTTTGTATTCTTTTCCGTTGCAGGTGTATTTTCCCTCAAAAAAGCTTGAGCAGATTGGGAAGCATACGGGAGAACGGTCCTCCCAATATTTTGCGTCGCCCTGCCAGATATATTCACAGCCGCTTGCCGTGTCAAGCACCGACATAAGCTCGGCACCCTTTGTTTTTATTTCAACCTTAAGCTCTTTATTACCGAATGTATAGATCACAGTATCACTCCTTTCATCATCACTTTAATTATAGCATACGCAAAAATAAATCGCAAGGTATATCTTTACAATAAAGAAGAAATAATAAAAGAAAAATTACTTTGAGCTTTTGTGGGGTATTTATAATGCAAAGAAAGACCTTGAAATTTCGTGATGTAAGTGTTCTGACGGCTGGAAGTGCTGTCGGCAAGCATGAGCACGAGGGACCTATCGGGAATGTGTTTGATATTCACGATGAGACAGACCGCTTCGGTCAGAAGACATGGGAAAAGGCAGAGAGTGAGATGCAAAGGCTTGCCTTCAATGTGGCGCTCTCAAAGAAGAAGCTTTCCGAGAGAGATATTGATGCACTCTTTGCGGGTGACCTTCTCAATCAATGTGTAGCTTCGTCATACGGGCTTCTTGATTTTGATATTCCGTATTTCGGACTTTACGGTGCATGCTCTACGGCGTCAGAAAGCATAATGCTTGCGGCGGTAGCGGTGTCGGGTGGATTTTATGAGAGATGTGCCGCTGTTACCTCGTCACATAATTGCTCCTCGGAGCGACAGTTTCGCACGCCGATAGAATACGGAGCGCAACGCTCTCCCACGGCACAGTGGACCGTCACAGGTTCGGGGGCGTTCATAATCGGTAGGGGAGGGAGCGTAAGAGTTTGTGAGGGGCTTGCGGGTGTTGTTGTAGATAAAGGCATAAGTGATGCTTCAAATATGGGCGCGGCAATGGCGCCTGCGGCGGCAGACACTCTCCTTCGCTATTTTGAATTCGGTGAATGCTCGCCCGAGGAGCTTGACCTTATCGTTACGGGTGACCTTGGCTATGAGGGGGGCTCTATACTTTGTGAGCTGCTTATGGCAAAGGGCGTGGATATAAGAAAAAAATATAACGATTGCGGAATGATAATTTATTCAAGAGAAAATCAAGATACGCACAGCGGAGGCTCGGGCTGTGGCTGCTCTGCCGTTGTGATGGCTTCATATATTTTACCAAAGCTTGAGCGGCGGGAGCTTCGCAATATTCTCTTTCTCGGCACGGGTGCTATGATGAGCCCGTCAAGCATTCAGCAGGGTGAGAGTATTCCGGGTGTGGCGCACCTTTTGCGCTTCTCGGCAACAGAGGAAGGAGAGTAATATGGAAACAGTAAATGAATATATAAGAGCATTTCTGGTTGGGGGAGCCTTTTGCGTGGTGGCGCAGATATTTATTGATAAAACTATGCTTACCCCCGCAAGGATACTTGTTGCTTATGTTGTGGCAGGTGTGCTTCTTGGAGCACTCGGGCTTTATGAGCCTATAGTTGAGTTTGCGGGTGCGGGAGCAACTGTGCCGCTTACAGGCTTTGGATATACCATTTCAAAGGGAGTGAAAAAGGCTGTAGATGAAAAAGGACTTCTCGGTGCACTTACGGGAGGCTTGAGTGCTGCATCGGCGGGAATTGCTGCGGCGATTATATTCGGATATCTTGCGGCACTTCTCACAAAGGGAAAACCCAAAAAATAAAAGGGTGGCTACAGAGCCACCTTTTTTATAGAATTGACAAGGGCGATAATATGTGGTATAATATCTTGATAGATTAAAAACAAGGAGTTAGCTTAAAGATGAAAAAGAAAACTCTTATAATAGTTATATCGGCATGCGCTCTTGCCTTACTTATAGGGGGGCTTGTTGCTCTCACACTCCTTCTTGGGGAGGATAGCTATGGCGGTGTGTCGCTTGATAAGACGAAATACGATTATATTTCAGATGTATCCTATAACGGCGTTTCTATCGTCGGCAAGGATGGCTCGCTTTATCTTGAAAAGGATGGCGAGCTTGTGAGCGATGCATACTCCTATATAGTTTCGCTTAACGATTTTTATGGCGACGATGTTGAGTCGGTGCTTGCCTACGAGAATGCCTCGCGCAAGATATATGACCTTTACATAGCGCAAAAGGCAGAGTCAAGTGAGTATTACCTCATAAGCTCTATCGGAGAGAAAAATGTCATTTCGGGTGAAAATTATACCATAGAGTCGGTCATGCTCCCGATAATTGTGCTCCGCAATAATACCAACGGCTGTCACGCGATAATCAGCCTTGAGGCCCTTAACTCTGATCTCTCGGATTTTTCGGGCAACTATATTTATCCCACCGAGTTCAATGCGGGTATTGACATTGCAACAAAAAGCTTTGATAAGAGCGGAAAAGTAACGGTCTGCGACTATATCACCGCAAGACAGGAGAGAGAAGGCAGAGTACGCACACTGATATTCTCTGCTTCGGGCTCGCTTATAGTCAGCAGTGAGAGAATTGAGAGCTTTGAGGTAGTAAGTACATCGGGCAAGGCAAGTCGCTTCTTCTGCGATGTTGCGGGCGGTAATATCTATTCACTTGAGGGCGAGCTTATGGCAAAGGCTGTAAAGAGCTTCACGGCGTATGACAGTTATGCTGTCGCCTTTACCGATGACGGCGTGCTTTCCTCCTGTGTTTGCTTTGACGGCGAGAGGCTTATCAGTGCCGCCTCTGACAGATACGAGATAGAGAGCGCGGTCTTTACCGACGGCGGAGTTATACTCAAGGATACTATTCAAGGAGATTATGCGGTAATTTCCACAGCACTCACCTCCGCTGTAAGCTATGACAGGATCACCGATATGGGTGGATACCTTTTAGCGCAGGATCAGCTCAATAAAAATTATATATATCTCGGCGTTGGTGGAGAGATACTTCTTGAATACGAGAGCAGCGAGCTTACACATCTTCCCGAGCTTTCGTACGGTGGAATATATGTATTTAAGGACACCTCAAAGCGAGATATGCAGAAATTTATCTTTGCCACCCCGGGCAAAGATATGAAGGTGCTCAATCTTGCGCTCACATCAACCCTTGAGAGCGCTTCGCTTTACGGGGGAGAGGGGCTTCGGGAGGGAATATTTATCGAGCACAGATATGCTGAGGATGGCGAGTCGGTTTCGCTGTATACCCCCTTTGAGAGCAACGGAAGCGGAAATAAATATGACTTCTTGAGAATATTCAAAACACACGGCATTCTATTTGCGCTTGGTGCTGATTGCACGGAGGGCAGATATGATATTATAGATCTTCCCGCCAACAAGGTTGCGGCAAGCTATTCCTTCGAGACAGAGAAGCTTGCGGGTATGTCCTTTGAGCTTATTGATACGATACAGATCATTATGGATCCCTCGTCTGAAAACGGCTCCTTGCCTATACTCGTGCTTTCTGTAAAGAACTACATAAATAACGCAAATGCGGCAAACAGCGCAAGATATATCGCGCTTTACAGAAATGCTTGCTACGGAAGCCGTGCGTTTGCCTATGCAAATCTCAATGTTTTTGATTTCGGAATGGCGGGATTGCTTGACAAGCCTATTACAGCATATGGCGACACGGGATATTTCTCGCTTAATACGGCTTCGGGCACAGAGCTTTACTGTATAAATGCGAATTATGAAATGATGCACGCGGCAAGTGTTAGTGAGAGGGTGCGTGACATCGTCAAAGATGCCTCGCTTCCTGAGGAGAAATACCTCGTGACCGAGACAGCAGATGGACTTATCGGACTTTGTGACATTGCGGGCAACGAGATATTTGCTCCGTATTATACCGCGCTTTGCTTTATAGATAACGGATATATAGGTCTTTCAAGAGGCGGTGCGTACGGCGTGCTCCGTTACCTTGACGGCAGAATTGCTACAGCGCTTGACTTCAATTCCAGCGCGATAAAATCACTCGGATCGGGATTTATCGTTACGGAGGGTGGACAATCATCTGGTCAGTCGCTCTATATAGGCTCACAGCTCGTTGAGAGCGAGGGCTTTACAGGCGGTAGGATCATCTGTGACTATGCCGAGGGCTCTGACGGCTTCGAGGCAGAAAGAAGAACGGCTATAACGATAGACGGAAAGCTTTATATCCATTCGCTTGGAGTCCGTGTTCCAGTATCAAGAAATTATTTTAATACCGATACCGAGAGGGAATATACCGAGCTCAACGAGCGTGCAAAGCTTGTGTATTATTATGACGGAGACGAGCTTGTTGGCAAGGATCTTATCCTTCCTAACTCCATCACCGATCCGTCGGAGCTTGACGGGATGGAATATACCTACCCCACAAGAAGTGTATGGCATAATGCCTATGGGGAGAGGGTTGATGCCGAGGATATCCTCAACTCCCCCGACCACTTTATAACACTTTACTCTTATGAATAATAAAAAGGCGCTTATGCGATGCATAAGCGCTTTTTTATTTAATTTTGGTTGCCGAGGGATTGTAGAACTTACATATTTTAAGGAATTTCTCCTCGCTGTCGCACTCAAAAAGGAATATCACCTTTTTCTCGTTTGTGTCCTCAAAAAGAGCGAAATACACATCTTCCGCATTCTTTGACGAGAGCGCAGAATACTCAAGCTCGGGGGCGTAGCGAAGGACACGCTCATAGCCCTCATCGTCATAAGGGGCTATTGCGTCAATGCTTTTTAATGGTATCTCAAATATAGTTTTTCTGCTCCTGCCTCCGTATATCTCGGAGAGTGAGAGTATGCCTGAGATAAGCGATATCTCAAACTCTACCTTTGTGTATTTCCATGTAATGCGGATAAGCACAAAAAGCGTCAGCGGTATAAAGATAACCAAGGGCGCTATTATCTTTGTCTTAAGTCCGATGATGAGCCAGACAAGCACGAGCGCGATATAGCAGAGAATAAAAAATATCCTCTTCAAAAGTAACATTCCCTCACATTTCTGGCGTACAGTATATTCAAAGCTTTGATATTCGTTCATTTCGTCTCCTCCAAGGGCTTTAGTACAGTATATCATAAGCTCGGAAGAATTTCAAGTACCGCGCCTCAAAAACGCAATACTTCTTGACATATTCAAAAAAATATTGTATCATAGTATTGATAACTACTATATGAGAGGTGAGTTTATGAATAAAAAGGAATTTGATGCTCTTCTTGCCGAGGCTGTGAACGATGCCGAGCTTAAAAGCAGTGATATACCCACCATAGAGCTTTATGTTGACCAGATAATCAATCTTCATTCGGAAAAGCTTAAGGAGGGAAATCCCCGTTTTTGCGAGCGTCAGCTTACCAAAACAATGATAAATAACTATGCCAAGGACAGAGTTATAACTCCTGTCAAGGGTAAGAAATATACAAAAGAGCAGATAATACAGATACTTCTCGTGTATAGCCTCAAGGGAACTCTCTCTATTGGTGAGATAAAGAGATTGCTTGGTGGCGCTTATGCTACAGAGGGCTTTAACGGGGACTCACTCACCGCAATATATGACAGATATTACGAGGCAAAGCAGCTCAACCGTGAGTATAGCGCACAAATAGTCTCGGATATGCTTGAAAAGAGTGGGCTTGATATTGAGAACGATGAGGATTTTCTTGCTATTCTTGGCGGCATCGTTTCGCTTAGCGCCTTTATGAAGAATATTGCGCAGGCTATGATAGACGCAAAATATCCCGAGCTTGAGCCCGAGCCCGAAAAGGTAAAGGACAAGGAAAAGAAAGAAAAAGAAAAGTCCGAGACAAAGCCTAAGGAAAAGGATAAAGAGAAGAAAGAAAAGGATAAGGAAAAGAAAAAGAAAAAGCCCGATGACGAGGAGGTAAAATAATGGCAACTTTTACGATGATGGGAAATAATATCCTTCAAAGCTTTATTTACGAGAATAAATATAATGAGAGTGCGCCGTTTGCAATTCTTCCCACAGAGAGATTTGAGGGCTTTATGAAAGCATATCGTGAATGTCACCCCGATGTCATTGCACTCCACGAGTGCGATGAGGGCTGGCACGATGTTATTGATAGCGAGCAAGGTCTGCCCTCTCTCGGTTATGCGGCGGCAACAAACGGATTTTCCTCCGAGGAGCTTCGCATGATAAGAAATGTTATCTATTACGATACAGAGAGGTTAAAGGTCGTTGATGCGGGATATCAGATGTATTCTGGAACATCACACGGATTTATAGCAAACCCTTGGTGTTTCTCGTGGGCGGTGCTTGAGGCTATAGAGGGCGGAGAGCGCTTTATCTGCTCGTCAACGCATCTAGTTTGGGGAAGTGCCGATAACTTTGCTGAGCGTGACAGATTTGCAAAGGAGCTTCTAGCAAAGCTTTCAGAGTTTGAAGAGAGATATGATGCCCCTGTTGCGGCTATGGGCGACTATAACGCGCATATCCATGAGCCTGCGTATATAACGCTTTGCGGACATTTTCTTTCGGCTCGTGAGTGCGAGTGCGAGAGGGTGAACATGGAATATAAGACGACAAACCGCAAGTGTCGCATTCCCGAGCTTGATACCGACGGCAAGGGCTTTATTGACCACTGCTTTATCTCAAGAAAGGGAATGACCCCGCTTAAATACGAAACTTTAATTGAGCTTAATGATTACTCTGACCATGTACCGCAGAGGTTTACATTTGAAATATAAAAAAGAACGGCGAGAACTTCTCGCCGCTCTTTTTTATATAAACAACTTGTCTATATCGTCTTTATTGAATATCTCGGTTTTGTCGCAGAAGCGGCAGAGTACCTCAAGCTCCTCGGGCTTGCCCTCGGATACCTGCTCTGCAAGCATCTTATAAAGCTCGGTCTTGCCAAGGGAATGAAGGGCATTTGACACGCGCTCGCGTGAGCAGTTGCACTTATACTCTACTTCAAGCTCGTCAAAGACATCAAACTCAATGCCCTCAAGGGCGATGTCGGCTATTTTTTTGTTATCGTAGCCGCGCTCAAAGAGCTTTGAGACATTTGCAAGCTTCGGGATATTTTTCTCTATTGCCGAGATAGTATCCTCTGCGGCAAAGGGAAGGAGCTGAATGATAACTCCGCCCGCCGCGCGGCAGGAAAGGTCGGTCTCAACAAGCACACCAATGGCACAAACTGTAGGTATCTGCTCGCTCTCGGCATAGTATGCCGCAATGTCCTCGGCAATCTCACCGCTGACAAGGGGAATAGAGCCGTTATAAGGCTCATCGGAGCCCGTTACCTGTCTTATTACTGTCAGCGAGCCGCGACCGACTGCACCTCCCACATCAAGCTTTCCGTTATTCTTGAGGGGCAGGTCAACCTCGGGGTGCTGTATATATCCACGCACATTTCCGAAATAATCGGAAACAGCGAGCACGCGACCTGCAGGACCGTCACCGCCAAGCATAACTGTTATGGTATCGTCCTTCTCTCCGAGCATACAGCCCATCACTGAGGTTGCTGTAAGCAACCTGCCAAGGGTTGCTGTTGCTGTGGGTGTGGTCTTGTGATACTTTATTGCTGCGTTTACTATATCTGTTGAATTTATTACATGTATGCGTGCGCTTCCGTCAGATGTCATCGCACGAAGTATGCTTGAGGTTGCCATTTTTATCTCCTTTTTATTTTGCCTGGAATATGTTTTAAATTTTGATTTATCGGGGAGGACGCGAGCCTCCGGCGGGAAGCTTTTTGCAAAAAGCTTGGCAAAAAATCTCCTGTCTTTGGACTTGTGCAGACAATATTCGTTTATGACCGTTGTGAGCACGCAAGGGCGGAGCAAGGTCTGCGGGAGCTATACCTTTTGTAATGAAAGTTTTTGGGAGTCCAGAACCCTTTT
>JAZOSH010000102.1:0-40274 GCA_045656985.1 Eubacteriales bacterium
CCGAATATCTCTGAAGAACCACCGTCATGTCGCGAATAGAGTGGTTATTTGTGGCATTCTTTTCGCCAAGCTCGGCAGAGCATTCGGTAAGACTCTCACCAAAGCGCACTCTCACATTTTTTGCGTCGGTCTTGTAGGTGAATATTCTTGCGCCACCGCATATCTCCTTGCCAAAATCAAGTATGATGTATGAGCCGGCCGAGAATGACGCCAAGTCTGTTTCATCAAGCCCTATCTGTCGCGCTTTTCTTTTGAGAAGCGTTTCTGCATTTGTTACGCCGTACGAGGCGGCTATTTTTTTGGGTAAAAGAAATTCTTTCATTTTATTCCTCGTCGTAATTGTTCATTCCGCCAATCATTCTTCCCATTTCACGGAAGCCGTCAATTCCACCTCGCTGTATAGCCCCGAAAATTCGGTAGCGAAGCCCCTTGTTGTTTTTCTCAAGCTCGTGTAAAAGCTCCTTCATTCGCTCGCGCTCGGTGTTCTTGTCGGCAGGGCAGGGAGATTTTATTACAGGGAGAGATACCTTGTTAGCAAAATACCGTACATCCTTTTCGGGCATATAGATAAGGGGACGGATAAGGTGAAGATCAATTCTTGAAAGATATGTTACAGGCTGAAAGCAGCCAAGGCGTCCTTCATAGAAAAGATTCAGCATAAATGTTTCAACCACATCGTCAAAGTGGTGCCCAAGTGCTACCTTATTGCATCCAAGCTCCTTTGCAGCTGTGTGAAGCGCGCCGCGGCGCATCTTGGCACAGAGAGAGCAGGGATTTTTTTCCTTTCGCACATCAAAGATTATCTTTGAGATCTGAGTGGGAACAATGTGATATTCAACCTCAAGCCCCTCACAAAATTTTTGTATGGGTATGAAGTCCATGCCCTCAAAGCCCATATCAACGGTTATTGCGATAAGCTCAAATTTTTTAGGGTAAAATCGGCGGAGCTGGGCAAGTGCCGAGAGAAGTGTCAGCGAGTCCTTGCCTGCCGACACACCAACGGCGATCTTATCGCCCTCGGCTATCATCCCGTAATCGTCAACCGCACGACGGGTGTAGCTAAGTAAAAGCTTAGTATTTTCCATCTATTTTGCCTTTCGTAAGCTAAAAGTCAAATTCAAGAGTGTTATATATTTTTGAAGCGCGTGCTGAAAGCTCCCGTGCACCACCACCGTTAGCAGGTGTATCGTGAAGGAAAAGAGGAGCACTTATTTTAAGGCCCGTTTTTCCTCCCTTGGTAGCACAGATGAGTACCATTGATGGCTCGCTTTCACTGTCGGCATGGACAAATGTCATAAGCTTTGGTTCAAGAGTATTTGCTCTCATTGCCGAGATCATATCGCACAGACGGTCGGCGCGCCAAACGGCATAGAACTTTCCACCGTGCTTAAGGAGTCTGCGTGCCGCTGCACAGAAATCATCAACAGAGCCCATTACCTCGTGGCGCGCTATGTATTTAAAATCATTCTCATTGCGCTTTCCGCTTGTGGTTTTCATGTATGGAGGATTTGAAAAGACCACATCAAGCTCACCTGACAGATCAGAGGGCTTTATATCTCTTATGTCGGCACAAATGGGAATTATCTTATCAGAAAATCCGTTATGCTTTACATTTCTTTGCGTAACATCGTAAAAGCTTTCCTGTACTTCAAGAGCGTATATTGACGAGAGCTTGTCTCTTGCCGCAAGAAGGAGGGAAATTATCCCCGTACCGCAGCCAAGCTCTGCTGCACGCGCTCTTGGTGCACTTTTGATATATGATGCAAGCAAAAAGGCGTCGGTGCCAAAGGTAAGCCCGTCGCATTTTTGTATAAGCGTTATTTTTTCATTTACATAATCAATTCTTTCATCAGTGCCAATGAAAGCTTCCAGCATTACCTTGACCTCCTTTTCCAAAAAAAACGAAGCAGACCGCAAGACCTGCTTCGTTTCTGACCCAGTATGTATTACTCAGCCTGGGGTGCATCAACGGGACACTCGCCTGCGCAAGCGCCGCAATCAATACATGTATCGGGATCGATAACGAACTTACCGTCACCCTCGGAAATAGCACCAACGGGACATGCGTCTGCGCATGCGCCACAGCCGATGCAAGCGTCTGTAATCTTGTATGCCATGATGTGTTCCTCCATTTTGTATTTTAATTACAAGATAATTGTATCACATAATTGAAAAATTTCAAGGGGTTTTTTGAAAATAACCCGAATAAAATCAAATATTTTATAGGAAAATTTGCTTTATTGTTTCTGCTTTGGAATAATTGTTACATCATCGCGGTGATATGACTTCGGCGCCTGGTCAGGCTTTTCATCAAGCTTTACCTTTATCTTGCCTGCAAGAGGGCTCATTTCGGTAACAGTTCCAATGCCATCAGGTGTCTTTACTCTTGACTCGATTGCAGGTGTGTTCTTTATTTCCTCAACATATGTTTCGTGCTCATAGCGTAGACAGCACATAAGTCTGCCGCACGCGCCCGAGATCTTTGCCGAATTGAGGGAAAGGTTTTGCTCCTTTGCCATCTTTATTGATACCTGTCCGAAATCGGAGAGGAATACCGCACAGCAAAGGGGTCTGCCACATATTCCAAGGCCGCCGATGAGCTTTGCCTCATCACGGATACCTATCTGGCGAAGCTCGATCCTTGTCTTAAATACAGATGCGAGATCTTTTACAAGCTCTCTGAAATCAACTCTGCCCGAGGAGGTAAAGTAAAAGAGAAGCTTTGTATTATCAAAGGTATACTGTGCATCAATAAGCTTCATATCAAGTCCGTGAGCAATTATCTTTTCATTGCAGATCCTGAAGGCTTCCTCCTCCTTCTGCTTGTTGTCTGCGTGGTGCTTTATATCGGCCTCGGTCGCAATTCTTAACACAGGACGCAGAGGGGGAACAGTCTCGGACTCGGGAACAGAGGAGTTTGCAACTGCAACCTCACCGAATTCCTGACCTCTCGCCGTCTCAACAATGGCGTGCATTCCGCGCTTTGCAACAATTCCGTTAGGTTCAAAATAATAGGTCTTTCCGCCTGCTTTAAAGCGTATACCGATTATTTCTACATAGTTTACATCCTCACGCTTTTCTTCCTGCTTTGTGTCAAAGATGTCGGTCTCGTATATAGATTCATCTGCAACAGGTGTAGCTTCGGGGGCTTCACACAGTTTTTCCTCCAGAGCTCTTTCAGTTATATCCTGTGAGGGGGCGTCAGTACGGTTGTGCGGACGGTTACCTCTGTGCTTATGTCTTTTTTTTGAGTGAGGTTTGGCCTCATCTGTGCGAGCAGGCTCTGCAGATACTGCCTTGTTTTCAAGGTTCTCTGTCTTCTGCTGGTCGGTGGGTTTACTGTAATGATGCTTTTTTCTGCGGTTTCTGTGATGACCGCCTTTAGCATTCTTATTACCTTGCTCTGCAAGGGGCTTGTTTTCGTTATTCATCTATATTCCTTTCGCTCTCCGAGAGTTACAGTGTATCGGTATCGGAGAATAATTTTACAATTGTAAGACGGAGATTTGCATTTCCGTCAAGCGACGCTGCGGCGCGTGTCAACGCATCGTATGCAGAAAGAAGAGTTGAGATGCTTGATTCATCTGTCAAAGAGAGTGCCTCATCACGGTCATGATAAAAGATAAGAGGAGCAGTCTCGCTTTTTTGAAGCACGATAAGGTCGCGCAGGGCGGTAAGTGTAGTATTTATCCAAGAGATAAGCTCCTCACGCTTTTTATCAAAGCGCTTGAGAAGGGTAACAAGTAGCTCACCTGTTTTCTTTCTTATCAGCATGTCAATAAATTCTCTCGCAAGTGTACGAATCTCAAGTGTATCCTTAAAGTTTTTTTCGTCAAGCAGCTCTATTGCCGTGCCAATGGTGTTCTTTGACGCCATGATAAGTTCCCTGTAGCTTGAGAGATCTGTGCGCTTCATTCTTGCCGCTGACTCATATCTTGAGGATATATAATCGTCTATTGTGTCATTTTGTATGAGCTCTGTGCGAAGAAGCTGTGCACGGCTGCGGATAGTCTCAAGCAAGCTTGCGGAGTCTTCACATATCAAAAAGAATTTTACAAATGCAGGCGGCTCCTCAAGAGAGAGAAGAAAGGCATTCTGTGCGTTGTCATTCATCAACTCTGCATCTTCAATTATATATACTTTATAGTCAAGATCGTTTGGTACTACATAAATGTCATTTTTTAGAAATCGTATGGTATCAACACCTATAGAAGCCTTATCCTCGCGATTTATCATTATGACATCGGGCGACTTACCTGTAAGTATTTTTTTGCAGCTTGCGCATGTAGTGCAAGGCAGGGGTAAAGCGTTATTTTTTGCATTCTCGCATGAGAGCGCAGCAGCAACAAGGCGCGCTGCAGTTCGTCTGCCGCTACCTTTTTTTCCCTCAATTATGTAAGCGTGAGAGAGGGTACCTAGCGAGAGCTCCGAGTAGAGCTTTTTCTTGATAGAGTCGTTTCCGATCAAGTCTTCAAATATCGTTCTCGTTTTTCTCACAGCCTTTCACGCATAATAATACATAATAATTATATCAAAAAAAGCATGCAATGTCAAGCGTTATTATTAAGTCGAAAGGGTGTGATATAATGGAAAAATAGCGGTAAATTGTTGACAAGAAAGGTTAAAAGGGTTATACTTATATCAATAAATATACTACACATGATGCAAGAGGTAAAAAATGAAAAATATTTCAAGAAATCTTACAATGCTTTGTGACTTTTATGAGCTCACTATGGCAAACGGATATTATCTTACCGATAAAAAAGATAAGATAGTATATTTTGATGTTTTTTACAGAAACAATCCCGATAACGGAGGATATGCAATAGCTGCAGGCCTTGAGCAGGTAATTGAATACATCAAGGACTTGCACTTTGATGAAGATGACATAGAATTTCTTCGTTCAAAGAAGTGCTTTTCGGAGGAATTCCTTGAGTATTTGCGCACTTTCAAATTTACCGGAGATATCTGGGCTATACCTGAGGGAACTGTAGTCTTTCCGGGAGAGCCGCTTATGACAGTCAGGTCAACGGCTATGGAGGCCCAGTTTATAGAGACCTATGTTCTTATGATGATAAACCATCAGTCGCTTATTGCAACCAAGGCATCAAGACTTGCAAGAGCTGCAAAGGGAAGAGCGATAAGTGAGTTCGGTTCAAGACGCGCGCAGGGAGCTGATGCAGCTATCCTTGGAGCACGAGCCGCTTATATCGGTGGCTGTGGCTCAACAGCATGTACTATTGCCGATGAGGTATACGGAGTGCCTGCAACAGGAACAATGGCGCACGCGTGGGTTCAGATGTTTGACACCGAGTATGAGGCATTCAAGACCTACTGCGAGATATATCCCGAAAATGCGACGCTTCTTGTTGATACCTACAATGTAATTGAAAGTGGAGTTCCAAATGCTATTAAGGCATTCCGTGAGGTGCTTTTGCCTCGTGGCATAAAGAAATGCGCTATAAGAATAGACTCAGGAGATGTTACCTACCTTACCAAGAAGGTCAGAAAAATGCTTGACGATGCCGGCTTTGATTACTGCAGGATAGTTGTTTCCAACTCAATGGATGAGTATATTATAAGAGAGCTTATCCGTCAGGGGGCAGAAGTGGATGCATTCGGTGTTGGAGAACGACTTATCACCGCAAAGAGCGATCCCGTTTTCGGCGGAGTTTACAAGCTTTGTGCCATTGAGGATGCTGACGGCACAGTAAGACCCAAGATAAAGATAAGCGAGAATGTTGGTAAGATAACCACGCCTCACTTCAAGAAGATATATCGCTTGAGAAATAAGGAAAACAATAAGGCAGAGGCTGATGTTATTTGTGTTTATGACGAGGTTATTGATGACAGCCAGCCGCTTGAGATATTTGATCCCGAGCATACATGGAAGAGAAAGCTTATGGAGAATTATACTGCCACAGAGCTTCAAGTTCCTGTTTTCAAGAATGGAGAGCTTGTATACGAGCTTCCAAGCCTTGCTGATATTCGCCGCCACTGCGTCGAGGAGATAGAGGGAATGTGGGATGAGGTAAAGAGATTTAACAATCCCCATAACTATTATGTTGATCTCTCACAAAAGCTTTGGCAGATAAAGCACGATATGATAGCTGAGTACAGAAAAATAAAGTAAAATAAGGGAGTTGCGCAATGCGCAACGCCCTTGCATGTTATTTGACACAGTTTATGAAGATTTTATGTTTATTTCGGTAGTTTTGTATGAAAGATTGGAACAATATATTGAAAAAGAAAAATATTTGGTGTATAATTGTAATAGGTAAATTAGAATTACAAATTTTAATGTAAGGAGACGAAAATGTATAATATTCTTGTTGTTGACGATGAGGTGCGTATCCGTTCAATAATCAAAAAGTATGCCGAATTTGAGGGACATACCGTTGTTGAGGCGGGAGATGGTATGGAGGCGGTGCACCTTTGTAGAAAACAGGATTTTGACATTATTATTATGGACATTATGATGCCCGAGCTTGACGGCTTTTCGGCATGCAGAGAGATAAGAAAGAACTCCGAGACACCGATAATAATGCTTTCAGCGCGAGGAGAGGAATACGATAAGATAAACGGATTTGAACTTGGAATTGATGACTATGTGGTCAAGCCCTTCTCGCCAAAGGAGCTTATGCTTCGTATTGAAGCGGTCATGAAGAGGGTAAGATTTTCGGAGTATCAGGCAAAGCAGAGCAATGTTATAGTTGAGCTTGACAACGGTGGACTTCGTGTTGATCTTACCGCAAGGATAGTTCTCATTGACGGAGAGAGAGTTGATATGTCGCCAAAGGAGTATGACCTTTTCTTCTATATGCTTGAGAACAGAAATATTGCTCTGTCGCGTGAAAAGCTTATAAGTGAGGTCTGGGGCTATGATTTTTACGGTGATGTAAGAACGCTTGATACACACATAAAGCTTCTGCGAAAGAGCCTTCGCAGATATGCCGAGTATATCGTGACACTTCGTGGCGTAGGCTACAGATTTGAGGGAAAATAATTTTGAGGTGAGGAATGGCAAAAAGATCTGACGGACACATAGAGGGGTCAAAGAAGATAGGCATAAAATGGAAGATGTTTGCCATACTTTTGGCATTTATCGTTGCCATAATTTCTGTTATCTGGATATTTCAGGTGGCGCTTCTGAATGTCTTTTATCAGAACACGAAATTCACAGAGCTTGCTCTCTCGGCCGAGAAAATATCTGCCGTGGCTGATGACATAGATCATCTTGAAAACATTGCTGATGATTGCGCGGAAAAATATTTTTCATATATCGTCGTCTTTAAGATAGAGGATGGGGTGGCAAGGGCAACCTTTGAGGCAGGCAACAAGGCGGGAAGTCTTATGTCCTTCTTTTCAAAAAGTGATATGCAGCAGCTGTATGAAAGAGCTTTTGATAACGGTGGCGACTATGTGGCAGCTGTATCGCGCAAGCTTGTGATGAACGAAAGCGGAGCGCGGGAGACATTTGAATTTGAGGAATACAAGGGCGCGATATTTCCGCCCTTGAGAGTTACCTCATCAAATGCAGTTAATGTAAAGATAATCATTGCGGGCGAGCAAAATTACTTTATTGTACAGACCGCCGAGCTTCTGCCCATTAATGCGGTGGTTGAGACACTTAACAAGCAGTTTTTGTGGATAGGAATTATCCTTATTTTTCTCGCACTTCTGCTTGCGGGAATTATGTCTCGTCTTATCACAAAGCCAATAATCAAGATGAATATGGCAGCGCAAAGACTTGCGCTCGGTCATTACGACGCGGATTTTGAAGGTAAGGGATACCGTGAGGTATATGAGCTTTCAGACACACTTAATTTTGCGGCAAAAGAGCTTGCCAAGACAGATAAGCTTCAAAAGGAGCTTATCTCGAATGTCTCGCACGACCTTCGCACCCCGCTTACCATGATAAAGGGCTATGGCGAGGTAATGAGAGATATTCCGGGCGAGAATACTCCCGAAAATGTTCAGGTCATTATAGATGAAACAGAGCGTCTTGCCGCCCTTGTAAACGATATGCTTGATATGTCAAAACTTCAGGCGGGCACAAGAAGGCCGTCGCTTCAGATATTCTCGCTTACGGGTGCTGTGAGCGATACCATGAAGCGCTATGAAAAGCTTACTATGCAGGATGGCTACAAAATAGAATTTATTGCCGATGAGGATGTAGATGTTTATGCCGATAGCGTGATGATGCTTCAGGTGGTCTATAATCTTATCAATAATGCAATAAATTATACGGGTGAGGATAAATCGGTAATTGTAAGACAGACTGTGAAGGACGGTAAGGTAAGGATATCCGTCAGTGACACGGGCGAGGGAATTGCTAAGGAGGATATTCCCCTTATCTGGGAGCGCTACTACAAGGTTGATAAAACACATAAGCGCGCGACTGTGGGCACGGGACTCGGACTTTCAATCGTGAAGGAGATACTTGAGCTTCACGGAGCTCAGTTTGGCGTTAACAGTACGCTTGGAGAGGGGTCTACTTTCTGGTTTGAGCTTGATATTACTTTAGGAGATGTTGACATTTATGAGGGATAACTTTTTTATAGAAAGACTCATCTGCCCTGTATGCAAGGGAAGAATGGAGCTTACAAATGACGGAAGGACGCTTGCCTGCAGAGGAGAAAGAGTTCATTGCTTTGACTTTTCTGCAAAGGGCTATGTAAATTTGTCTTTATCACAGAGTGCAACGGGCGATTCAAAGGAAGCGGTGCGTTCGCGCTCCGACTTCCTCGGCAAGGACTATTACCGCCCTATAGCTATGAAGTTATGTGAGCTGTTAAAGAAATACAGCAATGGCGGTGCAGTGATAGATGCAGGCTGTGGAGAGGGATATTATACATCACATATAGCGGCGGAAGGCTTTTCTGTTGCGGGATTTGACCTTTCAAAATTTGCGGTGGCATCAACTGCCACAAGGCTTGGATGTAAGCAAAGCGAGACTCATTTTGCTGCTGTTTCAAGTGTTTTTGAGCTGCCTCTTGCAGATGAGTGTGCAGATGCGGTGGTAAGTATTTTTGCCCCCTGCGCCGAGGAGGAAAGCCTAAGAGTTCTCAAAGAGGGAGGTGCACTCATTGTTGTCTCAGCTGGTAGGGAGCACCTTATGGGACTTAAAAAGGCAATATATAAGGAGGCATATGAAAACGATGAACGCGCTGATATGCCAAAGCAGATGAAGCTCTCTGAAAGAACAGAACTTTCATATTCGGTAAATCTTACCTCTGGCGCTGACATTCAGAATCTATTTTCTATGACACCTTATTACTGGCGTACCTCGCAGTCCGATAAGGAAAAGCTATCGGGACTTGAAGAGCTTGAAACCGAGATAGACATAGTTTTTTCGGTATATAAAAAATAATTTTTAGCGGAGCAGATATGAAGATAAGTGTAATAATCCCAATGTACAATGAGGAAAAAATAATAAGAGACACCGCAAGAGATGTCCATAAGTATCTTTTAGAGAAATTTGGAGAGGGCGAGTTTGAGCTTCTTTTTTCAAACGACGGTTCTACAGATGGCTCTGTCGCGGCAGTTGAGGAGCTCTCACTCTCGGGAGTGAGAGTTGTGGGTTATCCTGTAAATCGCGGAAAGGGCTGTGCCGTAAGACACGCAATGTTAGCAGCGTTCGGAGATGTAGTGCTCTTTACTGATGCCGACCTTGCTTACGGAATAGATGTGATAGGACGCTTTTACGATGTTTTTTTGAAAAAGCCGGAGACCGAGATACTTATCGGCTCGCGGAATATCGGAGATGACGGATATAGCGGATATACCTTTTTGCGCAAGGTGATGTCAAAGACCTATATAAAGGTGCTTTGTCTTGCGGGAGGCTTTAAGCTTTCCGACTCACAGTGTGGATGTAAGGCATTCAGCGGTGAGGCTGCACAAAGAGTATTCTCGCTTTGCGAGGTAGACAGATTTGCCTTTGATTTTGAAGCGATAATGATAGCTGAAAGGCTCGGATACAAAATAAGCGAGGCGCCTGTAAAGATAATCAATCACCGCGAGTCAAAAGTCAATATTGTGAGAGATACCTTAAAAATGCTCTCGGATCTACGCAAGATAAGAGCAAGAGTCAAGAAACTCAATATAGAGAGCTGAAAGGAGCAGGGCATTGACAACGGGTGAGAAGATAAAAAAATTAAGAAAGAAAAAAATGATGACGCAGTCAGCTCTTGTTGGCACAGAGATAACGAGAAATATGCTCAGTCGTATTGAAAACGGTCAGGCAAATCCCTCTCTTGACACACTCCGCTATCTTTCAAAGCGCCTTGGTGTTCCTGTTGGCTATCTGCTTGCAGATGAGAAGGAGGATCTTACCTATGAAAAGAGCTTTCTGATAGCCGAGATACGGCTTGCCTATGAGTCGGGAGATTATGAGATATGTCGCCGCCTTTGCGCCGAGAGCGGGCTTGATGACGATGAAATAGGGCTTATAGCTGCCGAAGCAAGCTTCGCGTTGGCTACAGAAAAATTTATGGCGGGCAGACTGCGCACGGCGTGTGCCAACTTTGACGAGGCTATAAGCCTCTCGGAGAGGACCTCATACTATACTGAGCACATAAAGGCGGCAGCTGCTATGTATTTCAGGTATATGCGTGAGCTTTCGCCAAACCTCTATTCAAATATTATTGAGGAAAATGCCGTTGAGCATTACTGCGCTATGAGCATTGATTTTTGCAGATATATGTATGCCGTGGTCGGAGTTGATGGAGGGCATACTACCTTTGCAAGAAGTCTTATTTCGGGTGCCGATAAGGAAGAACCGACCGCACTTCATCTTGAAGCAAAGATAGATATGGCAAATAAAAATTACCGTCTTGCCATGGGAAAGCTTCGTCAGATACTTACGAGCAAATATGAGGTCAGCCGTCCTTTGCTTTACGCGGTGCTTTATGACCTTGAGATATGTTGTCGCGAGACAAACGATTTCAAGGGAGCATACGAATATTCTAACACCAAGGTGAGCTTGCTTCAAAAGATGCTTTCAGACGAATAAAAAAGAGCTTCAGCAATAAGCTGAAGCTCTTTTTTTATGCGTTTTCTGCAAGATATTCCTTGAGTGCTGTAGCAAGCTGATCGGGGCAGGAGGTGGGCTTAAAGCCGCACTTTATTCCCGAGAGACGCTCAATGGCCTCGTGAATGTTCATTCCTCTGATAAGACTTGCAACGCCCTGTGTGTTTCCTGCACAACCACCATTGAAGGTTACCTTTGTGATGATGTCGCCGTCAAGCTCAATGTCAATTGAGCGAGAACAGACAGATTTTGTTTTGTAGTTAAACTGATTTGCCATATTGTTTTCCTTTTCTTTATTCAATAGAAATATAGTGTCCTACGATCTTGAATTGAGGATACTTCAAGTCAAGGTATAGTATAAGTGGAAGAATGTCGCTGCCCCTTGCATCAAAAATGTGATAAAACTTGAATGCAAGGTCATCGTACGGAAGGGAAATGGTGTCTATTCTGTAAAGATGAGCGTCACACGAGACGGCGGCAGAAAGAATATCCGAGAGAACTCCCGCACCGCTATTTATCAACGAAAACTCAAAATATGCGTTTTCGTTTCTGTTATGAAAAAGAATACTCTTTCGTGAAATCAGAGCATATCTTGTTTTATTTGATGAGTGGGTGTCATCAATATCGCACACTGCAACTATTTTAAGGTCGTATTTTTCTATAAGTGTATAAAAGCTGAAGAGCTTTCCATCGTTTGCACTCTCAATCGGTAAAAGACCAAAGTCGCAGACGGAGTTATAAACATCCTCGCACACCTCCTCAAATCCTGTACAATAGGACACCTTTGCAAAGGAAAAGAGCGATGAAAATTTAAGAAACGCCGCATCGTTATAATTATTTTTGACATAAGCGATAAGTGCGCTATCATCGGGCGAGATGGGCTCATAGCTACTGTCCGTTGCGGTAAGCAAAGATAGCGGATTTTCGGTCTTTTCGGCAAGGTTACGCAAAAAAACGATAGCAGCCGCAGGCCCCGCCTCTTTACAATATTCATTGAGAATGGTTCTGTACTGCGGTGCGGTATGCTCATTTTCCGCAAGTAATGACATAAAAAGTGTCTCTTGCTGATTGGTCAGCATTTTTCTCACACCAAGCTTACGAATATTATCAATTATTATGTCTATATCCTTATATTCGTTTGTCATATCAATAGTTCATAAGGATATTGAAGCTATCGTCAATAAATTCCTGCATTTCCTCGGCAGAAAATCTTTTCTGCGAGAGAAGTGCGACCTTGTAAATATAGGAAGCCATCTTCTCGGCCTTCTCTGGCTCTGCCTCTGCAAGCTTTTTGATAAGAGGAGATGATGTGTTTATTACAAGGGTAAGCTCTGTCGGGAAAGGATTTTCGCTGTTATCCATACGGTAGAGTCTCATCATATCCTCCATTCTGCGGGATTGTTCGGAGATGTTGAGGATAGCTGGCGTGCCCTCGCTTTTCAGCGATTCAAATTTCACCTCAAGGCTTTCGTTTGCACTCACCTTTTTGAAAAGCTCCTTGAGGGAATCATTTTCGGCATTTTCTCCGTCACTCTTCAGAATATCGGCGATCTCGGAGTCAACGCGAACAAATTTAACGCCCTCCATATAGTTCTCAAGAACCGTGATAAACTGGCTGTCGATAGGTCTTTCAAGAAGAGCGATCTCTATGCCCTGTGAGCTAAACATTGAGATATACTGAGCCTGTAAAGCGCGATCGGTTGCGTAATAAACGATATTTTCGTGTTTTTCCTTTGCCGATTCAAGGTATTCAGTATATGTCTTGCTTGTTCCGTCGGTAAGAGTAAGGAGCAGTGAGTCCTTAACTCTGTCATAGAATTTTCTGTCTCTCATACAGGAGTACTCAACAAAAGGAGAAATATCCTGCCAGATCTCGGCATATTTTTTCGCCTCGTTAAGTCTCATTGAGTTAAGCTTGTCTGCAACCTTCTTTACGATATGTGCACTGACACGCGACACATATGTGTTGGTCTGCAGGTAGCTTCTTGAGACATTGAGAGGAAGCTCGGGGCAGTCAAGCACGCCCTTGAGCATAAAGAAATACTCGGGGATGACTTCTTTTATATTGTCCGAAACGAAGACCTGATTGTAATAAAGCTTTACCTGCCCTTCAATCGTTTCGTAGTCATTCGCAAGCTTGGGGAAATAGAGAATTCCCTTGAAATTAAGAGGATAATCCGCATTTATGTGAATGTAAAACAGCGGCTCACGGAACTCCTTGAATACAGTTCTATAAAACTCCTTGTATTCATCATCAGTACACTCGGAGGGCGTCTTGAGCCAAAGGGGAGTGACCTCGTTGATAAGAGAGGGCTCCTTATCCTCGATAAGATCGTCATAGTATATCTCAACAGGCATAAAGGAACAGTATTTTTCAAGCATAGTGCGAATTTTTGAGGTTGAGAGATATTCCTTTTCCTCATCGGAAATATGCATGATAACAGTTGTTCCGTGCTCTGCCTTGTCTGTGGGGCGGCTTTCGTACTCACCGTCCTCGTTGCAGATCCAATGAACCGCAGGGGCATCTGTGTAAGATTTTGTGATCACCTCAACAGTATCACTTACCATAAATGACGAGTAAAATCCAAGTCCAAAGTGACCTATTATGCCGTTTTTAGCACCGTCGCTCTCGCTTTCATATTTCTGGATGAATTCGACAGCCCCCGAAAAGGCGATGCTACAGATATATTTTGTCAGCTCATCCTCGGTCATTCCTATTCCGTTGTCTGCAACAGTGAGTGTCTTTGCGTCGGCGTCAAGAGTAACTGTTATTTTATAGCTTTCGCCTGCTGACTCGCGTACTCCGAGAGACTCAAGTCTTTTGAGCTTTGTTATAGCATCTGATGCGTTAGAGACTATCTCGCGGAGGAATATATCCTTCTCGGAGTAGAGCCATTTTTTTATAATAGGGAATATATGCTCGGTATCAACTGATATACCGCCCTTTTTGATCTCATTCTGGGGTGTTTCCATTTTTTAATCCTTCTTGGTTTTCTTAAATATTTTTGCGAACAGATTTCGTATAAATCGCGAGATTTTTTCCCAAAGAGTAACATGCTCCTCGTTCTTGGGTAATATCACTGCATTTTTTGGATAGTAGTCTGCTGTGTTTTGCGAGAGGTCCTTTGCCTTGAGCCTTTCTGAAAGAAGCTCGCTGATTATTGTTGTGATAACTGCGAATACAGGCACACCAATAAGCATACCTACAAAGCCAAAGCAAGCACCCATAACTGTGATAGATATGATAACACCGAGAGGACTCATTCCTGTTGAGCTTCCAAGTATTTTCGGAGCAATGATATTTCCGTCTATCTGCTGAAGAACAAGTATCAGTATGATAAACATAATCGCTCTTTTCGGATCAATTATAAAAATGAAGAGCGCGCAGGGAATCGTTCCGAGAATCGGACCAAATATCGGAATAATATTGGTAATAGCGAGTATTATCGATATAAGGCTTGCATAGGGGATATTGAAGATAAGCATGAGTATAAACGATGTTAAGCCTATAAATATTGCATCAAGGAGTACTCCCGTAAAATATCCACCAAAGGTTGAATGGCTTTTGTTAAGGCGCTTCATAAATGAAGCATATGACTTATCGTTTAAAACAGCGGCAAGAAATTTTTTAAGCTGCGCCCCGAGTCTCTCCTTTGTGAAAACAACATATATTGAGATAAAGAGTCCGACAAGAATATTGAAGGGAACAACAAGTATCTTCTGGTAGTTTTCTACTATATAATTGAGTACAGTTTTTGCTATCTCCTCGCCGGACGAGAACTTCTCGGCGATATATGTTAGTATTGCACCCGCATCAAGCTGATCTGAGATGAGTTCAAGCTCGGCAAGCTTTGCAAGCACATTGTTAACTATAGTGATGACCTTTTCTTCATAAAGATCAAGATTTCCGAGGAGCTCAAATATGCTATTTGAAACTCGCGGAATTATAAGCATTGCAAAGAGAAATACAAAGCCGAACACCGACAGATAGGTAAGTATCGCACTGAACACTCTTGCAGTAAGCCTGTTTCTTATTTTGCGAAAGATCTTTTTTTCAAAGAAATTAACGATAGGCGTAATCAGATAAGCCACCGCAAAGCCTATTATTACAGGACTGAAAACCTTGAGAATTGAATTTACAATGGCGGATATTGCATCAAACTGCGCAATAACGATTATGAAAATAAGAAGTGAGCAATACAGAGTAATGGCAAGGGCAAGCTTTTTTCTGTTGTCAAGATTTATCATATCGCAAATAACCTTTCTTTAGATTTTGCGGGCTGTTATTCCTTGCCCTCGGTATCCTCATTTGAGGAGTCTTCTGCCTTTTCTTTATCCTTTTGATGATCATCGTGTTGGTCATTTCTGTGACTGATATGAACAACGGTATCCCAAATAGTTCTTGTTACCGTTCTGTGCTCACGGCTCTCACCCGAGAATTCGGGCTTGTCGTAGTAATCAACAGTGCTTGTTTTGAGTCCCTTTGTGCGCAGGCGTCTTTCGACCCATTCCTTGACTATTGAGATAAGAATAGCAAATATTGGTACACCGATTATCATTCCAACAATACCAAAATAAGCACCCATAACGACCACCGCAATAATTACTCCAAGTGAGCTGATTCCCGCGGATTTACCGAGAATTCTCGGCGCGATGATATTTGAGTCTATCTGCTGAATGACTATCATTATGAGAATGAACAAAAGAAACTTTGTGGGATCGGCAATAAGAATTATAAACGATGAAATGATCGCTCCGATAAATATTCCAAGGAAGGGAATCATATTGAGAACACATACTATAGTTGACAAAAGCAGGGCATAGGGTATTCTGAAGAGGAGCAAAAGCACGAGAGTTATAAGTGAAACAAGTGCCGAATCAAGTATCTTTCCTATAAAGAATCTGCCAAAGGTGGAGTTTGTTATGCGAACATAGCGCATCATTGCTCTGTATATCTTGTCGGAGAAAAGTGCGCGTGCTGCTTTATTTGCCTGTGCATACAGTCTTTCCTTTGAGGCAAGCATGTATATTGAGATAAAGAAAGCGAGCAGGAGATTCTTGAGTGTAGTAAAGAGCATCTTTCCGTAGGAAAGGACATATGCCGTTATCGTTGCAAAGAGATCGCTTGAGTCGGATATAAGCTCTGTAACTATCGTTCTTATCTGCTCCGGGTCGTAGTAATCGGAGTAGGAGGTGAAGCGCTCTATCGCCTGATTAATGATGATCGTTGCTTCTTTTATATATTCATTATAGTTTGCACCGATCTTTACAACACTTTCTGTAAATCTCGGCAGAATAACAGTAAGCATAAGTGCGAGTATAACGAGAAGCACAAGATAGGTAAGGATAAGCGAAAGTGCTCTTACAAGAACTTTTTGCTTGACCTTTTTAAATACTTTAAGTTCAAACAGACGGAGTAGGGGGTTAAGAATATAGGCAATAGCCGCGCCTATGATTATGGGACTCAATATTTCTGTGATAATTGTGAATACACTCTTGAGGGGTGCAAGATTTGTGATTATTACTATCACAAGCACCGCAAGCGCAAAGACGGTAAGTGTCAGCGCTATCTTTCTTTTTGAGTCATTATTTTCATTATTCTGCATATAATCTCTCCCGAAAAAATAGGATTGGAGTCATAAGTAATATAAATTATATATATACTATTAGTTTATATACTTTTAGCCGATAAGTCAAGAGAAAAAACAAATAATTTACATATTGTGCAAAGTTATTTCCAATAATTTTGTCCCGCTCTTGCAAAAAAGAAAAAAATATGGTATATTTTAGTGGAAGGGGGGAGTGAGAATGAACTCTGTTACAAAAAAGGGTTATGCCAAGATAAATTTACACCTTGATGTACTGAAAAAATACGAAAACGGTTTTCATGAGGTCAATACTGTTATGCAGACAGTCTCGCTCTCTGACGAGGTAACCGTGAGCACTACCGTCGGAGGAATTACATTAAGCTGTACTTCTCCCAGTGTGCCGTGTGATGAAACGAACATAGCATATCGCGCTGCCGCGCTCTTTCTTGCAGAAACAGGGGAGAAGCTCGGAGTTGCGATAGAAATAGACAAGCAGATACCCATAGCGGCAGGACTTGCGGGTGGAAGTGCCGATGCGGCAGCAACTCTGCTTGCGCTTAATGAGCTTTGCGGAGAACCGCTTTCGTGTGAGCAATTATTCTCACTTGGTGCAAATCTTGGTGCAGATGTTCCATTTTGTATGCAGGGCGGCACAGCCTTTGCCAACGGAAAGGGAGATGTTCTCCATCCATTCCCTGAAATGCCTGATTGCTTTATCGTAGTTGCACGCGGAGGAGAGGGGGCATCAACTCCCTGGGCTTACCGCACACTTGACGAAATTTATTGCGATTTTTCTGGCGGTGTGTATACTCCAAGGGATATATCTGCCTTAAAAAGCGCACTTGAAGAAAAAGAAATAGATAAACTCGGTGAGCGTCTTTATAATATTTTTGAGAGTGCTATTTTGCCACACAGACCTATAGCTGTACAAATCAAGGAAAGCCTTATTTCAAACGGTGCCGTCGGTGCTATGATGAGCGGAAGCGGCACAGCGGTGTTTGGCATTTTCAAAAAGGAAAATGACGCCCAAGCTGCTGCAGAAAAAATTAAAAAATACGGGCATTTTGCCGTTGTTGCAAGACCGAAAAAATAAATAATGACCACCAGACGCGCTGGTGGTCATTATTTATTTCAGCGCGGCATTGACAAGGCAAGATGTGCTTACCCCTGCCGCATCAAACACAGACATATCTTTTGTTGCTATTGCAAAATTGTCGTCGGTGGCAACGATTTGTACACTCTTATCAATCATCGCTTGCATATTGATCAGCTTGTCATAGAGCGATACACCCATACCGCCGCTTCGTATCTCCTCTTCTGCAAAAATAATTTTTGCCTTGCCCTCGGGGAGAAGTGAGGCTAACGTTTCGGCACTTGCCGAGTAAGGCTTAAGTACCTCAAGAAGAATACATCCCACCTTTATTTGATGCTCATTCCTGAGAATTTCTGCCACATCAAGCACACGCGACATCATTCTTCCGTGAGCGACAAATATGACCTCCGGAGCATCTTCTTTCTTAAAGTTTGACTTTGCAGAAAGCTCTGTAGGCGTGCCCGATGAGTAAAACTCTTTTATTACGCGTTCATCCGCATGGCCATTCGGGTATCTTATGGCAACGGGTGACTTGCTTTCGGTTGCCTTTTGAAGTGCGAGATGAAGCGTGTCGGTCGTTGCAGGAGTGTATAAGGTCATATTTGGTATTTGAGAAAGAAAAGCAACATCAAAAATTCCGTGGTGCGTTGCTCCATCGAAGGCATTGAGTCCTGCTCGGTCGACACACAGCGTTACGGGAAGGTCCTGAAGAGCAACATCGTGGATAACATTGTCATAAGCTCTTTGCAAAAAGGTTGAATACAGACAAACAAAGGGCTTCTTACCGCTTGCGGCAAGACCTGCCGCAAATGTAACTGCGTGTTCTTCAGCGATTCCAACATCAAAAAAACGGTCTGGAAAGGCTTTCTTAAATGGATTAAGCCCAGTTCCGTCGCACATAGCCGCGGTTATTGCACAGATAGCAGAGTCACTTTTGGCAAGAGAGGAAAGGTGCTCGCCCAGCTCTACCGAAAAATTTCTCTTTTTGGGTATTCCACCATTCGGCGATACACCGTGATAAAGATCAGGGAATGCCTCCGCAGGCTCAAAGCCTTTTCCCTTTGTAGTTTTTACATGAACAATAACACTCTCACCAAGCTTTTTCGCCTCTCGCAGCAGCTCTACGGTTGCGCCGTAGTCATTTCCGTCAACGGGGCCGAGATAGGTGAGTCCCATGCCCTCAAAATAATTTGATCCGTAAAGAGCATTCTTGAAAAATTGTTTTGTAGTTCGTACCGCCTTGAAGATGTGCTTGCCTACAAGAGGGATCCTTTTCAAGAAGGCGCCGGTCAGCCTTTTTGTCTTAAAATATCCTGACTTTATGCGGAGCCTTGAGAGGGATGTCGCAAATCTGCCTATATTCTTGGAGATTGACATCTCATTTTCATTGATGATGATAACAAGCTTAAGATCCTTGCGGCAGTTGTTGAGTGCCTCGTGAATCATTCCACCTGTATAAGCTCCGTCACCAACCACCGCAACGGTATACGCATCAGAGCCCGAGAGCTTGTCGGCAACGGCAAATCCGAGCGCGGCGGAAAGGGAGGTAGAACTGTGTCCGGCACCAAAGCAATCGTGTTCACTTTCGTCACGATTTGTGAAGCCTGTGGCGCCGCCTGCCTGGCGGAGCGTTTCCATCAGAGCGCGTCTCCCTGTGAGTATCTTGTGGACATAGCTCTGGTGTCCTACATCAAAGATGAGATGATCATGCGGCGTATCAAATACGCGATGTATTGCCATGGTAAGCTCTACAACGCCGAGGTTTGACGCGAGGTGTCCTCCGTTTTTGGTGACACACGATATAAGGAAGTCGCGTATCTCCTCGGAAAGCTCTCCCATAATACTCTCGTCAAGCGCCTTAAGATCAAGCGGCGAATCTATTTTACTTAGATATTTGTAATTCTTCATAAACAACCTAATTTAAAAATGTATTGTAAAAATATTATACCATATAAGCAGGCCGAATGGAATATATTTTGAAACAAATTTTTGATAAATAAAAATAAATGCCTTGACAAAGGAAGAAAAACCAAGTATAATATTAGCGTTGTCAATTCGCTGGTGTGGCTCAGAGGTAGAGCAGCTGATTCGTAATCAGCAGGCCGTGGGTTCAATTCCCACCACCAGCTCCAGAGCAGTGGTTAAAATACCACTGCTTTTTTTTGCAAAAAAAAACAAAATTCTATTGACAAATCTATTAAAATATGGTAAAATACTTGTAACGAAAAATATAATCAAGGGATGGAGAAAATGAAGAAATTTGACCTGTCACGCATAATAATCGGAGACATATCCGATGTCTACGGGCACTCACTCTCAAGAGGCACTACAGGTGAGGGCAAAATGTCTCACAACGCCCTTATAATAAGGCGTTCAGGTAAAACAGTATATTGGGTCGGCGACAAAAGATTTACGGCAGATCAAAGCAATATCGTCTTTCTTGCAACAGGCGATGAGTATTCTATGGAGGTCGTTGAAAAGGGCGATTGCGTTGTGATAGAATTTGATATCTGCGCAAACAGCGAAAAGCCTGCCTCGGGTGAGTATTTTTTTGATAATTCAAAGGAGATAATCTCAACGGCCAAAAGTGTTCTTCAATACTTTACCCTCAAGGGCCCCTCTTATGAGACAAAGTGTCTTTCCGAGCTTTACAGTATAATCACACAGGTTTCAACTCTTGATTCTTATACACATACTCTTGCAGGTAAGTACGGTCTTATACACAGATCGGTCAAATATATTGAGAACAACTATCGCAATCCGGATCTTTATACGCCTGAGCTTGCCGAGATGTCGGGAATTGGAGAGACCTATTACCGAAATATTTTCATTTCTGTTTTTAAGGTCGCTCCTGCAAAATATATACAGCAGTACAGAATAGGCAAAGCAAAGGAGCTACTTATCAGTACCGATAATAACATAGAGCAGATAGCAACAGCGGTAGGCTTTGCGAACTCATCTTATTTCTGCAAGGTATTCAAGTCTATCGTCGGTATGACACCGCTTGAATATTCAGAAAAGGGAAGATTGCTTGGATAATTTCAAAAAAGGATAGATGGGGCATGTATGCTATGATGAAAGGCTTGACTTGCGCTACCGATACCTATTAAATGAAGCACACGCGGGGGGGAACTGCGTGTGCTTTCAGATTTTATCTGATATTTGCAAAAAAGGAATAGACAAGCCGTCTATTCCTTTTTTATTTCTTTATGGCTTACATCAAGTAAGAGCGAGCCTATGATGAGAATTGTAAGCGTCATGAAGATATGCTCAAGCTGAGGTCCAAATATATGTATGAGTGCATCTGCCGAAATATCTGTGCTCATCATTACCGATATAAAAATGTATACCAAGTATGCAATTATAACGGGTAGTCCTATAAGAAGAAGCCTTGCAGGGACCTTTGATAGTGAGAAATGGTTTCTTTTCATTTTTACTCCTTTTTTGTAATATGTAAAATTATTCGCGAATTTTTGTGTAATTTTAGCATCTAAACTTTATAAAAAGATGCAAAAAAATTTTATTAAGTTGCTTATATTATATCATATTGTGCCGAATATTTCAAGATAATAGCGAAATTGGTCGATATGTAATGTATGGGAGCGCATCCATATACTTCAAGAATAAAAAGAAAACGACAAAGCTGACTTGTAAAAAGTTAATAATTATTCGTATATCTTGTTAAATTCTGCAAAAATATACATAGAATGCCCAAAAATGCAAAATGGGTAAAAATAAAGCTCTTTTTTAGCTCTTTTTTGACAATCTTAATCTTAAAGTTCAAAAAAATTGATGTATAATGGATAAAAAACGAAAGAGCAGGTAAAAAAATGAATCCGGTGCTAAAAGAAAGCCAGATCAGCCCCATTTGTGAAATGACCGCAAGAATAGAAAAAGGAAACATAATGTACCGTCTTGTAAGGGTAGAGGTTGAAGGCATGTATGCCTACGCTTTATTTGTAAGTTTTGAAGAGGAGTATGAAGCTGCATTTCTTGGCAGTATCGAGGAACGCGCAAGAGATATGTTTGATAAAATTTCTCGAAATCTTGTCACACCCTGTACACTTTTTGAGATAATTGAGGATTTTTATAAGGAAATGAATTAAAGTTGGAAATTTCTGTTTACTTTTTTTCGGGAATGTGTTATAATAACTGTAATTAATGTTTACTTGGAAAGGCTGCGTTTACGCAGAAAAAGATAATTATGAAATGTCCCGCTTGTGGTTACTTTGACAGCAAGGTTATAGACTCAAGACCTATCTCTGATGGAAGCAGTATCAGACGCCGTCGCGAGTGTCTTGAATGTCAGAAGCGTTTCACTACCTTTGAGACAGTTGAGGCAATGCAGATAATTGTCGTCAAGAAGGACGGTTCCAAGGAGCTGTTTGACAGAAACAAGCTTCTTGCAGGACTTCTCAAGGCATGCCAAAAGAGACCTGTCAACGCAGAGGAGATTGCAAATGAGATAGAAAACGAGCTTCAGAATGCGCTTGTTACAGAGGTTACCTCGCGCGATCTTGGCGAGCTTGTTATGGAGAAGCTCAAGATACATGACGGAGTGGCATATGTCCGCTTTGCATCGGTTTACAGAGAATTCAAGGATCTTAACACCTTCCTTGACGAGCTCAAGCAGCTTCAGTCTGATAAAAAAGATGATAATTGAGGATAAAAGTGTAAGCTTTCTCGGGGACAGTATGACCGAGGGTTACGGACTTGAGAGTGTTTCTGATCGATATGATAATGTACTTATGCAGGAATACAGGCTGCGCGAGGTACATAACTATGGCATCAACGGAAGCCGTATCGCTCACCAAAGAGTGCCGAGTAAGATCCCGAGATATGACCTTTCCTTTTGCGCGAGAATGTATGATATCAATAAGGACTCCGATATAATCGTGGTTTGGGGTGGTGCAAACGATTTTGCGCATGGCGATGCTCCGCTTGGTGACCTTGAGTCCTGCAATACACCTGCAACCTTTTGCGGAAGCGTTAATTTTCTTATGAGCAATTTGAAGTCTCTTTATCCCCGCGCTAAAATCGTCTTTATGACACCCGCAAGGATATGCTTTTACGGAATGCCCGATACGCTTCGTTCAAAAATGTCATCAAAGGGACCTGACGCACAGCCCCTTCTTTATTATGTTGATACTATAAAGCGAGCAGGGGAGAAGCACGATATTCCTGTGCTTGACCTCTACAGAGAATTTGATATAAATACAAATCTTGAGGAGCATGCAAGGCTTTATACAAGTGATGGAGTACATTATAATGCTCTTGCTCACAACAAGCTTGCACATACTCTTGCGGAATTTCTTTTAATGCTTTAATATAAAAGCCTTCTTCCTTGGAAGAGGGCTTTTTTTCATAACCCGACTGTTGAGAAAAATCAACTAACGGCTTATTGACAGAGAAGTGTTAGAGTTATATAATTGACTTAATGAAACGAGGTGATTCCCGGATGAAAAAAGAAAAGACAGTAAAAAAAGAAAAGGAAAAGAAGAGAAAGGTACCCTTTAAGCGTAATATAGCCAACAACTTTTATGCTCTTGGGCTTATAGGCAAGGTGTCGCGAATATATCTTCTTTGCTTTGTGCTTGTGTCGGTGATTAACGGAATTTTGTGGTTTCTGACGGATACATATATGCTTCGCAGAATAGTTGACGGAGTAGGTGCGGGTGAGAGCCTTGAGGGCATCGTGAGATATGTTATAATACTCGGTATTATATGTATTGCACTTTATCTCTGCATTGATTGGTTTTATCATGTGATAAACCCTCCAATACATAGAAAGATAGGTGCATATGTTGACAAGCTTATCTTCAAAAAATCCGCTGAGGTAGAGCTTGCCTGCTACGAAAATCCCGATTTTTATGATAAGTATGTAAAGGCGATGGATAGTGCCTTTGACCGCATAATGCGGGTCACATACACTCTGCGTAATCTCATATCAAGAATTATAACACTTTCAGCAAATTCTGTTTTGCTTATAATTATTGACCCTTGGCTTATTTTATTCGGACTTTTTCCACTTGTGCTCGGATTTTTCAGACGCCTGCGCAATGTGGCTGTACACGATAGAGAAGCGGCAAAAAAGCCTATAGAGCGCAGGATCAATTATGTTCACAGAACCTTCTATTTGAATGAATACGCCAAGGAGATGCGAATTGGCGATATGCATAAGGGAATGCTTCGCGATCTTCGTAATACCTTTGTTGAGTTTAAGACGGTGACAAAGAAATATGGTCTCAAGATCGCACTTCTCGCATTCATCCAGGAGTTCGGGCTTGAGGTAGTAACGATCTTTGGCGCGACACTCTACTCGGTGTGGAGCGCAATGTGTATAGGACAAGAAAATGGAGGAATGAGCATTGGCGACTGTATAGTGGTTATCAACTCGATCTCAAGTATTTCCTACTCGCTCAATAGCTTCGTGCAGATATTTGCCGAATTTGGTGAGCATGCTCTCTTTATTGAGGATATGAGGTATTTCATTGACTACGAAACAAAGCTCCAGTCGGGCGAGGCAATACCTTCCGAAGATGGCGAAAATGTCGTGCTCAAGGGTGTCAGCTTCAAATATGACGGAAGCGAGAAATATGCACTCAAGAATATAGACCTTACTTGGCATAAGGGTGAGCGGATCGCGCTTGTGGGAAGCAACGGCTCGGGAAAAACAACTCTCATAAAGCTTCTGCTTCGCTTTTATGATCCCACCGAGGGTGAGATGATTATGGGCGACAAAAATATTAGGGAATACAATGTCAGTGCCTATCGCGACCGCTTCAGCACAGTTTTCCAGGACTTCAAAATGTTCTCGCTTACTGTGCGTGACAATGTGCTGTTACGCCCCGCGAAAGAGGGAGACGATGAGCTCGTCAGCCGCTCTCTTGAAGAGAGTGGGATTGCAAGTAAGATAGATACCTTTGAGAGGGGACTTGACACCATCCTCACCCGAGAATTTGATGATAAAGGTGAAAATCTTTCAATTGGTGAGCAGCAAAAGCTCTCACTTGCCAGAGTTTTTGCTGATAACGAACCATATGTTTTACTTGACGAGCCATCAAGCTCGCTTGACCCTATTGCCGAATATAAGATGTTCGAGAATATGATGCGCGCTACCGAGGGAAGAAGCGTCATTTTTATCTCGCATAGGCTTTCTTCGGCAGTCCTTGCCGACAGGGTAGTGCTTATGGAGAAAGGAGAGATAGCCGAGGTCGGTACACATTCGGAGCTTATGGCGCGAGACGGAAAATATGCCGCTATGTTCCATCGTCAAGCGGAGAACTATCTCGGAAGTGAGGTGAGCGAAGATGAGTAAGAAAAAGCAAAGAGTAGGGAATATATTAAAAAATAATCTTCTGATGATAAAGAAGATAGCAGAATTCTCACCGTCGTACTTCGCCTATATGGTAATAATAGGCATAATTTATGGTGCGTGGAACGCAAGCTATACCATATTTACCTATACACTTCTTAATACTATTGACGAGGGCGGAGACTTTTTGTATGCGGTAAAAGTAATTGTTGTTATGGCGGTCGTAATTACCTTATTCTCTGCATACGAGGCGCTCTATCACAATGTAATAAACCCGCTTGTAAAGCAAAGACTTCGCCTTCGTATGCACGAGGAGCTTTTCGTTAAGGCACGCTCTCTTGACCTTTCCTGCTTTGATGACCCCGAGTTTTATAATGACTTTATTTGGGCTATGGAGCAGTCGGATAACAGAGCGATACAGGTCGCCGATGATGTTCAGCGGCTTATACAGAGCATTGTGTCGCTGTCGCTCAACCTCGGTATTCTTCTGTCAATAGACCCCCTTGTTGCCATAATACTATTCGCTAGCAGCGGAATATCGGTAGCCGCAACGCTTATTGATAATAAGATAGAATTCAACAAGGCGAAGATTGCAAACCCGCTTCATAGAAAGAGCTCATATATAAACCGTGTGTATCATCTTGCCGATTACGCAAAGGAGCTCCGTATCCGTCACGCAAGTGAGCTTATTATGTCCGAATACGACGATAATATGGAAAAGATCATAGATCTTGATAAGAAATATGCAAAGAAGATCTTCCTTTTTCGCGGTGCACTTGGCGAGGAGCTTATGGTGCTTACACAGTTTATAATAATCCTTTATATGATGCGCTTTCTAGCAGATGGCTCGCTGCTTGTTGGCGGCTTTGCTGCGGCTCTGAATGTAATATGGAATGTAAGATGGAATTTACAAAGCTTTGTAAGTATTTTCACAAAATTTCCACAGCATTCTCTATATATAGAGCAGTATAAGGGATTTTTGCAGTTTGAGCCCAGTATTAAGGGAGAAAACAAAAGTGTGCCCGAATTTGAGAGTCTTGAATTCAAGAATGTAAGCTTTTCTTATGAATTTTCCTCACACCCGAAATATCAGTTCCACGATGATGACCACAAGTCACGCATTCCCGATGCAAGGGAGGCACTGCGTGATGTCAGCCTCACTATCCGCAAAGGAGATAAGGCTGCTATCGTTGGTTATAACGGTGCGGGAAAGACTACACTCATAAAGCTTATTATGCGACTTTATGACCCAACCGAGGGAGAGATACTATATAATGGCGTTAATATTAAGGAGTATGATCCAGAGGCATACAGAGAAAAGATAGGAACAGTTTTTCAGGATTTCAAGATATTTGCAACATCTATTGCTGAAAATGTTATGAATGGTCCTTTTGATACAGCTGATGAGCAAAAGGTAATAGATGCGCTTGCCGCATCGGATTTTACAGATAAGCTTGAGTCGCTTGAGGAGGGAATAAACACTCATCTGACCCGTGAATTTAACGATAAGGGAACAAATCTTTCGGGTGGAGAATCCCAAAAGGTGGTTATTGCACGAGTTTTTGCGCGAGACTATCCTATAGTAATTATGGACGAGCCTTCAAGTGCCCTTGACCCGAATGCAGAGTATAAGCTAAATCAGTCAATACTTGATAAGACCGAGAGTAAGACTGTCATATTTATCTCGCACCGTCTGTCCACCACCCGTGTTGCAGATAAAATCTATATGTTTGATACGGGAAGGCTTATAGAGGAGGGAAGCCACGATGCGCTTATGGCTCTTAACGGAAAATATGCCGAGATGTTTAAGGTTCAGTCGGAGAAATACAAGGCAGTAAGCTCTAATTAAACTTAGCCCCGTGCACTTATGCACGGGGCAATATGTTTTTAAAATCTTCAAAAAACTCTAATATTGTTTACTGCTATTGCTTTTTTTGATAAAATATGTTATCATGAAAAAGAGGTGATGAAATGGCAAAGGAAATACTTTATCACAATGTCGGAATAGACCCCTACTTTAAGGTGTGGCATACAACCGGCAAAAATATGATAATTTATATATATGAGGGCAGTGGTGGAATAGTTTGCAGTGAAAAGACCTTGCCTATAACGAAGGGAATTCTTTGCTTTATCGGTAGTGAAAGGTATCATTATACCATGCCCGAAAAGCCCGAGGTGTATGACAGAAGCAAGATATTTATTTCAAACGAGAGGCTTCTTTCATTACTCTCGCTTTTGCCAAATGAGAGTCAGCTGCGAAGAAAATTTACTTCCGAGTCGTTGGTATACGCCCAGATATCGGGAGAGGATGTAAAAGAGGTAGAGTCTCTGATAGATAGCTTGGCGGTACACGAGGGAAGAGAGAACTTTGATGCTATTTTGCTTTCGGTTTATATTAGATTACTTGCTTTTATTGATGAAAATCATGTTGATAGTGTGTCACCTAACACCGGATTTCTTATCCCTGCAATTGAGTATGTAAATGCCCATATTTCCGAGGAAATAAAGATTGACGATGTGTGTGCTGTAGTGCATATCAGCAAGTATCATTTTTGCCGTGAGTTTAAGAAGATGACAGGACAGACCTTCATGGAATATCTTCTTGATACTCGTGTAGTTCTTGCAAAGAAAATGCTTGCAAAGGATAGACTCGGTGTTGGGGAGATTAGTGCGCGTTGCGGATTTAGCAGTGTTTCTTATTTCTGCCGTGTTTTCAAGGATAAGACGGGAAGAACTCCTCTTGCCTTTCGCAAGTCATCTGTTCGGTAAGTTTATAAACATTGTTGATAAATAAAAATTATTAAAAACGCAAAAAGCACTTGATTTTGCGTGTTTTGTGTGCTATAATACCCTTGTTGCAAAAAGGTGCGCCGGTGTGATGGAATTGGCAGACGTGCCGGACTCAAAATCCGGTCCTGGCGACAGGGTGCGGGTTCGACCCCCGCCACCGGCACCAAAAATCCCAGACACAATATGTGTTTGGGATTTTTTTTAGTTTTGTATAAGCTAAGTTCCCCCAAAGATATGTGAAAAAGGAAGCTATATTTGCTGTCAGTATGTAAATTTTATTTTTGTGAATATCAATTTGATACTTGAAATAATACTAAAAAAGTAATATAATGAATTATAAAGGATTTGTCAAAAAATTACTTTTTGTGTTATTTACGGTTTGGAGGAAAAGATGAAAAATGTTTTAATTACAGGCGGAGCAGGTGGCATAGGAAGAGAAATTGTAAAAAAATTTATCAATAACGGATATTTCGTATATGTCGTTGACAATGATAATAAGAGTATGCAAAAGCTTATTGAACTGTTTGGAAATAGCAAATTTGAAGCAGTTAATCTTGATGTAACTGACATTGAAGCAATAATTAAGTACCGCGATTCTCTTAAAGATGACCTTGCTTTTAGCTATGTAATCACACTCGCAGGAAGAGCACTTGATGGGGACTGGAAGCCTTTTGAGGAGCAGTCGCCTTATGATATAAAAAAATCAATAGAACTTAATTTGCTTGGACATTTAAATATCATTCACGCCTTCTTGCCTCTTGTAAAAAGGGCGGAAGGAGATAAGGCAATACTCACAGTTTCGTCAATTAATGGCACAGATAGCTTTGGATTGCCTGCCTACAGTAGTGCAAAGCTTGGTCTTTATGGCTTCACTAATGCTATAACATGTGAGTTTGGAGCGCTTGGCATTAGAATAAACACCCTTTCTCCTGGAACAGTAAAGACCGACGCAACAGAAAGAGAACCTAAGGACTTTTCTTCTTTGCTAAAAGGTACGGCACTTGGAAGATTTGCTACAAGAGAAGAAGTTGCAGACCTCGCATATCATGTGTGTAATACCTTTACTGCTATGACTGGACAGAACATTGTAATAGATGCAGGACAAACAAAAAAACACAACTAACGGACGGAAAAGATGATTATAGATATTTTAGTTGATATATTTTTAGATATTCTGATGATGCCGCTTTCTTTCATTCTCGGTTTTGTAACATTGAAGTTAAGAAATACTATTTTCAGAAGCAACTATAAAAAGAAGTTAAGATTGAGTGGCAAGGCCCTGTCTGTTAACTGTTTTACAGCAAACCCCGATTGCATTGATAATGAAGAACATGTTAACCTCGGCTATATTTTTGAATATATGTCGGTAGGAGAGATAAAGTCTTCATGGGAAAAGAAGTTTGAAAATTTTGCGCTTAATGTGCAGATGGCAAAAAAGGATTTCTCGTGTATACGCGAGCAGGATATTGACGATAATTTGCTCATTATTGGTGGCCCATTCCATAATAGTGTAACAAAAAATCTTTTCTTTAATGAGAATAATAAATTGCCATTTTACTTTGAGAGTGACGCAACTCTCGTTTATACGGGTGCAGATGGCACTAAGCGCTATTCTCCAAAGCTTACCGGCGATGGAAAATATTATGAGACGGACTATGCATTGATCCTCAATGTCAAAAATCCGGCAAATCCCCAAAAACGCGTAATAGCAATTATAGGATGTCGTTCGGTAGGGTGCTACGGAGGTGCGGTATTCCTCTCCAAATATTTAAACAAAAAGGTGAAGAATAGCGCTATATCGGATGAATATGCACTTGTCGTTAAGTGTTATGGCAACGAGGAACAAGTAACATCAGTACCTGAATTAGTGGGTATACATAATTTGGAAAATCATTGAGAAAGTTGTACAAAAGTCCAATAAGAAAAAGCAGACCTTGTCTTAGGTCTGCTTTTTTGCCGTTATGCATTCACTTTTAAAATTGCATCCCGCTATAGTTCCGATGTATACAAGTGTCATTCCATTAACGGTAAGAAAGTCTTTCGGCCGCATAAGTAAAGGGTACTTTGGTAGTGTAACGGCGTCCGTTTCATCAAGAAGCTTTGCTACAAACTGTGAGCAGGTCATTTTGTAGTCAAGTTGTTTTTTGTTCCTAAAAGTATAGAGATCGCATTTAAAAAGCTGTATTTGTATTTACCATAATTATCAAAATAGTTGCTTATCATATTTTGCATGCGAGCATATGGTTCGTCAGTAATCACAAGTGAATAAAGTGCGCAGGTACAGAAACCAGAACAACCATATATGTCCTTGCTTGTGTCCTCACTTACAAGTCCGCATATAAGAAAATTATAGATATTTCTTTTCGCATAGCTGTAGAATCAGTTTGTTTTCGGCTCAAACGATATATATGAGTTAGAAAATCTGCCCCTTTCAAAAAGCCTTACTGCCCGCGCGGTCCAAGTTGTAGTTCTTGAGAGCAATATGTATATTTTTTCAATAATTTCGCTTTCATTTTGCATATTAAGTATATCATATATTGTTCACGATTTGAACAAATGAGTGTGCTTTTCTTGAATTTTAATAAAGTCATTGATTTTTCGGTATAATGTATGATATAATAAAATGATAAATGATGTTTAATCTAAAAAAGGAGGTGCGCCGTGATGTTGAAAAGATTTACCGCATTTATACTTGCCATGATTTTCGTTGTTATTGCGGCGTGTCCTGCAATAGGGGCAATAGAGTATTCACCCACCGCCGAGGAAAGCTATGCTACACACGGCTCTTCGGGTGTGAGCTATAGTTGTGTTTACAATGATTCCACGGGTAAGATACTGATAAGCGGCACTGTAACACACGATGCATGTATTACATATAAGGATCATGTCATAAAGCTCTATAAGGTGGGGCCGCTTGAGAGCTTCTACGAGGCAATATCTGATCCCGAGATGGCGCCAATAGCATCGGCAGATATTTCAATAAGATTTAACTTCTCTCTTAATGTTGTTGATACGCTTGACCTTTTCTCAAAATATGTCATCGTGTTCGTCTCGGCAGAAGGAAGCTTCAGCTATATCAGTGACTTTTTCTATCCGACTGTTTTTTCTGATTATGAATTGGATGATAAAAAGGATACCTTCAAAGGTGTTATATATGGGGAAAGCACAGAGCTTGCATCGGTTTCTCCTGCAACTACAATAATAGATATAGATCTGAATGCTATATTCAATAACGGATTTTCAGGATACTATTACTCAATGGGAGATACGGGCATTTTCTTTGACCGTGAATATGTGAAGGGAATAGACACCAGGATCCGTGCCTTGTCAACCGAGGGAGCACGTGTGTATTTACGCCTTCTTGTTCCTACAGATACAGGATATATAATGCCAAACTTAAATTCGGAGGATGAGATCCGCAGGATGTATGCCTGCTGCGATTTTCTTTCTGAAAGATATTCCTCTTTTGAAAACGGAAGACTTTCGGGCATTATTCTCGGATCAGCGGTTGAGGACGGCTTTATCAATTCCGAGAGATATTTTGAATTGCTTGCCCTTTACGGCCTTATAGTCAATGTCGCGGTAAGAAAGAATGTCCCTTCGGCAGATATTGTTTATCCCTTCTCAAGCAACAATTTTGATGGCGGGGAGTTTCGAAGAACAGTTATAGAAACGCTTTCGGCTATTTTTGACGAACGATACAGGGAATTTGATTTCTCAGTGATGATAACCTCGTCGCATACGCCTTATGGCATAACAAACGCGAATTTAAATAAAATTAATTTAAAATATACAGATCCTACAGATGTTGTGACTATTAGTGGAGCTGAGGAGTTCTCGGATTATCTTGATGAGCTTGGAAAGAAATATGTCAGCGCTCCAAAGTCGTTTATTTACTACTGGGAGGCAGATGAGGAGCTTAACGGAAGCGCATTGTGTGCTGCTTACGCGTATTCATATTATATTCTTTACTCTGTGTCGGGAGTAAGCTCTTTTGTTGCCGATATAGATAGCTCAACGGCTTTTGCAGATGTAAAGAGTATAATTCGCGCAATAGACACAGAAAACAGCAGATCCGCGACCGACTATTATTCGGAGTACTTTGGTACTGATGGTTGGAGTGGCGTGATTGAGGGCTATGATAAACAAGGCTATTCTGCGCGCGAGGAGTATACTGTGAGTGCACTCGATGTTGTGCCCAACGATGCCAAAGGAGAATTTTATTATTATGACTTTTCAAAAGCAACAAAGATTGCCCCTTGGCGTGAGGGAGTGGGCTCGGTTGGCCTTTCAATTGACTATGGTGCGTCGGGCGACAGAGCACTTCGCGCACAGTTTGATACAAGCGAGCTTTCCAATACGGATTATGCACAGCTGATATGTGTCGACCAATACCCCGAAAGCTATCTGCATTCGCCTTATCTTGTTTTTGAGCTTATGGTAGAGGTCGCTGACGGTGACGGCTTGCTTTATGAGATCAAGATAAGAATAGGTAACGGAAGAAGCTTTATAGAATGTGCCAAGGCACTCTCCGCGGGGGAGAGAGAAAAAATAATTATTGATACCACCGAATTTTCGTCAAAGCATCCCGGAGAGTACATAAGTATATCTGTAAGACCTCTTTCAACCGAAGGCGACGACTTTTCACTTTATCTTTCCTCGGTAGTTGGAGTGAGCACTGAATATGATGATGGAGAGCTTGCAGACTGCATTTCTCTTGAGCGTCTTAAGACAAGAGAAGAAATAACTGATGCGAGCGATGCCGCGGATGAAAAAAAGGATTCAGGCATTGTAATAATCTTCGTTGCATTATTTGTGATGTTTGGAATAATGCTTTTCGTCTTCCTCAAGCACGATGACAGTGAAGAGACTGATAAAGAATAAATAAAGAGCCAAGCGGCATGCCCGCTTGGCTCTTTTGATGTATATTTACAACACAGCAATGCTGCGTAATCTGCTTTTGAGTGGAATAAAAAATTATTCCGCAATGAACTGCTCAAACTCGCGATAATGGTCTTCGTCCATAACGATCTTGAGGTCACTGTAGTTGAGTCTCTTTGCGAGAACTACGCCAAGAAAGCTCTTTGCGTTGACACGAAACTTTTCGCCACTCTGCAAAACGATCTTGCCCTTGATCTTTGATGCAATAGAAACAAGCTTTTTTGCATCAGCCATCGTGTCGATAGAAATGTTGTAAACATATTTTCCGTTAACACTCATGATTTTCACCTGTCCTTTCATGTAGCCTTATGCTACATGCATATTCTAATATGAGAATATTTCCAAAATATGAATTGCGAGTTAATAAATTGTAAAACTGCACAAAAATCATAATTTAATTTTGTGCAAAACAAATAAAATGTTCTTTTGCGAAGGTGAATTTATACAAAATGAAGAAATATTATTTGTTAATTATGTCCTCGCTGTTATTGCTTTTGCGCTTTTTTGATACAATTGCATAGATAAGATAACCGATAATTCCCGTGACTACAGAGATTGCAAGAAAGACAGCCGCTTGAATAAGCTTATCTTCTCCAAGAGCTCCACCGCCAAGAGTAGAGACGATAATTGAGGGAAAGCGGGCAATGCTTGTAAGAAGAATATAGGTTGGAATACTCATTTTAGTAAGTCCTACTGCATAGGTGAGAAGGTCTTTCGGTGTTCCGGGAATGAAAAAAATGAGTGTTACAAGCAGATTAAGTTTTTTTGGATTATTCAATATAGGGAGAGCATCTATTTTTTCGCGCGGATAAAGTGACTCCACAAAGCGGCGTCCGAGGCGTCTTGTTATAAGGATTACAGCTACACTGCCGATAAGTATACCTATAAGACAATAGAGAGCGCCGAGCCACGGGCCAAAGGCAAAGCCTGACGCAACCTCAAGAAGCTCGCCGGGTATAAGTGCCGCTACGACCTGCACAGCGCATATAGCTATGATCAAAATAACACTTAACAGATAGTTCTCCTTTACAAGCATACTGAAGCTATCGGTGTCGCTAAATTCGTAGTTAATAAACATAACCCCGATTATCATAAGGATAACCAAGAGGAGTGCCCACGCAAAAAGAACAAAGACCGAGATCTTTTTTGAATAGTGCTTGGTTTCGTTAAGGTCTTTTTCTTTAAATAATCCCTTTATTTTTTCCTTTCTTTTCAAAAGAGAGCCCTCCTTACATATCAGTACCATTATTATAACACATTTGCAGATATTTGTGTATAGTTATAAAAAATAAAGTGCAGTTTATTGACAATGCTTTTATGCTTTGATATAATTGTTTTAGTAAGACGAAGGGAGAGCTATTATGGCAAAAAAGCTTAATTGGAAAATTGAGATAGATAGTGAGGTACATACTGTGTCCCTTGAATATTCAATGTTCACGGGCAAGGCAATAGTCGAGATAAACGGAGACCGATTTGACATAAGCACGGGACTCCTTAAGCTTCGTGGCACCTCACAGGTATTCAGACTCGGTGAGAGTCAGGCAATACTTGATTTTCCCAAAAAGGGAAAGCCTGATGTAATAGTGAACGGCATATGTCAGCACTCGGGCAAGGAATATAATTCGTAGGATGTAGATATGAAGCTTAAATTTCTGGGTACTGCAGCTGCAGAGGGTATTCCCGCGCTGTTCTGCGATTGCCGCGTTTGCAGACATGCCCATCAAATCCGTGGAAAAGAGATAAAGACAAGAAGTCAGGCGATAGTTGACGAAAAAATACTTATAGATTTTCCGCCCGATACCTATATGCATATCCTTTACGGCGGACTTGATCTGAAAAATGTTCATACGCTTCTCGTAACTCATAGTCACCCCGATCATCTTTACGAGAGGGATTTCTGGTGCAGGCTGAACGGAATGGCAAACGATATAGAGGAGGTACCTCTTCACATTTATCTTGCCGATAGCGCATATGAGCTGGCGAAGGCATTTACTGACAATAATATGAAGGGAAGTGGCCGAATCGTGCTTCACCGTATAGAGCCGTTTGTTTCGTTTGAAGCGGAGGGATATAAAGTGACTCCACTTGCTGCAGACCACGACGAAAAAAGTACACCTGTTATATATATAATCGAAAAGGACGGAAGGCGTATGCTTTACGCTCACGATACAGGTGTGTTTCCCGACAAGACATGGGAATACCTTGCAAGGTATGATAACCCCTTTAACCTTGTATCCATTGACTGCACGGCAATGCTTCTTGAGGGCTGGCACAGACATCACCTCGGGCTTGACAGTGACGCCGAAGTCATAGACCGACTGCGTTCTATGGGACTTCTTGACGAAGAAAGCCGAATTTTTGTAAATCATTTCAGCCATAATGGAAAGGCAACTCACGAGGAGCTTGTCAAGGCGGCGGAGAAATACGGCTTTGATGTCAGCCATGACGGACTAGAGGTCGAGTTTTAATAAAAAAGAGACGGCAGTTATTCTGCCGTCTCTTTTTTATTAAGCTTGGTAAAAATCAGCAATGAAATGAGATAAACGATAAATGTTATCATAATGTCTGCTGCATAGTGGATCACCATCCACAATATGTCAATTAGATCTGAAGGTGGAAAGCTTATATCGTAAATAATTCTCGTAAATACCTTTATTGCGGCAAGAAGCACACCTGTTTTAAGCGATGCTCTTTGCAAAGGATTTGTAGTCGAAAATATTTTTTTGAAGGGAAATATCTCGTTTCTCATATTGTTTTTTGCCGAAAGATAACGTCTTTTTTCGCCGTAAACGATAATAGCAACTATTAGGACTACCGCGGTGTCAAGGAAAAAGCTGGTAAGTGCGTCCGAGAGGTCGTCTACCGAAAGAACCTTGAAAATAAAGAGGGAGACAAGCATATTTGCGGTATACTTCAAAAAGGATGCGGCGCAATAGCTTACAATAAGCATTGTTGAGCTTCCTATATTAAATTTGTACATAGAGTATATTATGAGAGCAAAGGATACTGCAAAGGCGGTAATGTTGGCAAGCTCTATAAGAAGCTCCATGGCTGTGGGCAAAAAGGAATAAAAGAGAACTCTGTTGTTTACGGCAACAGAATAAATCGGAGAAAAAACAAAACAGATAAGCCCGTAAAGAATAGCGGAAGTAGTGATAAGATAAATGAAAAGGCGTTTTTTTATCGGACTTCTGCTATCATGCTCGGTCGTATATTTCATAAAATACCTCATAGAGAAGTTTTTCTTTATTTTACCATAAGAACATTACAAAACTCTCTATAATTTGTAAATAATCTATGTAATCAAAAATTATCCCGCAGCATATTCTTTTAGAGAATACTGTGCGAGGGGATAGACGATGACGAATGAAATAAACGAGAAAAAGAAGATTCTTGATTATAACAACGCACTTGACCATGGACTGATGATGAGATATATTGACCTCTTTTTGCAAAGGTATCCTTTTTTGAGCGTGGGAGTGCTTGGTAAGAGTATACTTGGTAGGGAGATCCCAATAATAACACTCGGACGAGGCGAGCGTTCTATACTTTATGTTGGTACTCATCACGCAGCAGAGTGGTTGACGAGTGTTATCCTTTTGCGGTATATCAACGAATTTTGTGAGCTTTATAAGACCGATGGCAAGGCTTACAATTATACGGCAGAGCAGATATTTGAGAGCCGTAGGGTGTATATAGTTCCAATGCTTGATCCCGATGGAGTTGATTACCAAATAAACGGAATCACACGAGATAATATCCTATATGACAGGGTGATAAGAATGAACGGCGGGAGCAATGACTTGAGCTTGTGGCAAGCAAACGCCCGCGGGGTAGATCTTAACCATAATTACGATTGCGGCTTTATGGAATATAAAAGAATTGAGGCAGAGCAGAACATCCCTCACGGCGCACCTACAAAATATAGCGGACCCGAGCCCGAGAGCGAGCCCGAGGTAGCGAGTATTTGTTCATTTTTGAGAGAGGAGGGCAGTATTCGTGCAGTGATCAGTCTCCACTCACAGGGCGAGGAGATATTTTATTCAAGCGAGGGTAAGGTTGCGCATCGCTCAAGCGTTCTCGCACACACCTTTTCACGAATGAGTGGCTATAAGCTTTCCGTCCCGGAGGGAAGCGCGGCATACGGAGGACTACTTGATTGGTGCATACAAAAGCTTAAGCTTCCCGCCTTCACGATAGAATGCGGCAAGGGTAAAAATCCGCTTCCGCTTGGTGATCATTTAAGGATATACAGCGTCTTGCGAGAGCTTCTCTTTCTCGCGCCCACAATGATTTAGTTCTTGACCTTAAGTGATAAAAATGATATAATATTTACAGAAAATAAAGGAAGCGGCAAAAGCCGCGTGAGGAAAATATGAAAAAGCTTTTAATAGTTGATGGAAACAGTATACTTAATCGAGCCTTTTACGGAATAAGAATACTGACAAACAATAAGGGGCTTCCCACCAATGCGGTTTACGGAATGGTGACGATCCTTACAAAGCACCTTGAAAGTCTTAAGCCCGATTATGCCGCTATTGCATTTGACCTCAAGGCGCCCACCTTTAGACATAAAATGTACGATGGATATAAGGCAACAAGACATGGAATGCCTGAGGAGCTTGCCGTGCAGCTTCCTTATGCAAAAAGCGTTGTTAAGGGACTTGGCTTCCATCTTTTTGAAAAGGAGGGCTATGAGGCAGATGATATACTTGGCACACTTGCCGCAAGAGCTGAGGGAGAGGGAGTGCGCGCTTATGTGCTGACGGGAGACCGAGACTCGCTTCAGCTTATTTCTGATACCACACACATCCTGCTTGCGACAAACAAGGAGACCATAGAGTTCGGCAGGGGCGAATTTGCCGAGAAATATGGCATTACACCCGAGCAGTTTGTTGATGTTAAGGCGCTTATGGGAGACTCTTCTGACAATATTCCAGGTGTTGCGGGAATTGGCGAGAAAACGGCTTTTAAGCTGATTTCAGAATTTGGCAGTCTTGACAAGGTGTATGAGAGCTATGCAGAGTCCTCGTTGACAGCATCAGTTAAAGCAAAGCTTGAGGCGGGAAAAGAAAACGCCTATATGTCAAAGGAGCTTGCTACCATCTGCCGCGAGGTGCCTATTGATTCGGAGCTTGAGGAGCTTAAAAATGACGGTTATGCAAAGGGAGAGCTTCGCACTCTCTTTGAGGAGCTTGAATTTGGGGCACTTATAAAGCGCTTTGAGCTTGATGTGTCAGATAGAGAGAATTTTGAAAAGTCTGTGCGCAAGGAGATAAAGGTCAGTGAGATGTCTTTTGACGAGGCGCTCGGATTTTCAAAGAACAAAAAAGTTTCCTTCGCAGAATGCGAGACAGGATATGAGCTTTGCGACGGAGAAAGTGTTGTGCGCTTCTCAGTTGATGATATTGCAGACCTTGTCAGACTTTTTGAGGGAGCAGAGATAGTTTGCCACGATGCAAAGCAGTTATACAAGAGGCTTGACGGCGAGGGTTATAGATACAGAGGCGTTTATTTTGATGTTATGCTTGGTGCCTATGTTTGTGATTCAAACAGAACAAAGCTTGCTCTTCCCGAGCTATATCTTGCATATATTGGAGAAAGCCTTGACGAGAATATTCCAACCTCGCTTGCGGTGTGGGAGCTTTATAAGACGGTTTGCGCAAGGATAGAAGCAGACGGTGTTCACGAGCTTATTTTCAACATGGAGATGCCCTTGGCATCTGTGCTTGCAGATATGGAGGAGGAGGGCTTTAGACTTGATATCGGCGGTATCACGAAATACGGTGAAGCCCTTACAATGATGGCAGAAGCCCTTACCGAGAGAATATATTATGCGGCGGGTGGCGAGTTCAATATAAACTCAACAAAACAGCTTGGAGAGGTACTTTTTGAGCGCCTTATGCTTCCGAAATCAAAAAAGACCAAAACAGGATATTCTACCGATGCCGAAACACTTGAAAAGCTTGCCCCATATCACCCCATAATTGAGGATATTCTTGATTATAGACAGGTGACAAAGCTCAAATCAACCTACGCAGACGGCCTTTTAAAGTTGGTTGATGAAAATGGACGGGTTCATACTACCTTCAATCAGACGGGTACGGCAACGGGTAGACTTTCTTCGGCCGAGCCGAACCTTCAGAATATCCCTGTAAAGACCGCGATGGGAAGGGAATTCAGAAAATTCTTTATTGCAAAGAATGACGATTATTGTATAATTGATGCAGACTATTCACAGATAGAGCTTCGTTTGCTCGCGCATATCTCAAATGATGAGGCAATGATATCGGCATTTACCGACGGCGCCGATATTCATACATCAACTGCCGCGCGTGTTTTCGGGGTTGATCCCGAGAATGTCACCGTTGAGCTCCGTAAAAAGGCAAAGGCGGTGAATTTCGGAATACTTTACGGAATGGGTGCCTTCTCACTTTCGGGTGACCTTAATATCTCGGTTGCCGAGGCATCAAGGTATATAAAGAGCTATCTTGAGGGCTTCCCGGAGGTCAGTGAGTATCTTGAAAATATCAAAAAGAGCGCGAGGGAGAACGGCTTTGTCACAACACTTTATAACCGACGCAGATATATTCCCGAGCTTTCTGTATCGAATAAAAATCTTCAGCATTTCGGTGAAAGAGTGGCAATGAACAGTCCCATTCAGGGAACAGCGGCGGATATAATCAAGCTCGCTATGATAAACGTCTCAAAGCGCCTGCGTGAGAGCGGAATCGACGCAAAGCTTATTCTTCAGGTGCACGATGAGCTGCTTCTTGAGGCGCACAAGGATTGCGCTAAGGAGGCTATGAGGATACTTGTTGAGGAAATGGAGAACACCGTCACCTTGAGCGTTCCTCTTTCAGTTGAGGCGCATATGGGTAAGACTTGGTTCGAAGCAAAATAACAAACGGCACTGCATACGCAGTGCCGTTTTTATGTTATTGGATAGGTACGTTTACACGTTTGCCCTTGAAATATACCTCGGGGAGGTCACTGCTTGATGCAGAAGAGAGCTTGACGTTTTGTATTTCGCCGTCCTTGATGGACGCTTCAACCGTAACACCACCCTTGGCTAAAAGCTTGAAGGAAATGCTTTGCTCTTCGTATGCTGGGAGGAGGTCTATTCGTTTTCCATCGCTTCTTATGAGCATATTATTGAGGGCAGAGAGGAAAAATCCTGAGGCTGTGGTAAACCACGGGTGTACTCTTACGTTATTCTCGTTTATCTCAAAAAACTCATCAAATGCGCCGACCGAGATGAAGGACTGACGAAGCGCCGCCATTGCTTCAGGTGCCTTACCGCACCTCGCGTATGCCTCTGCTTTCCAACAGGAGTACCATGCAGATACACCCGAGCCTATGCTATACATATTTCCGTATATATTTTCGTGCTCTTCAAAATCCTCGAAGGCGCGAAGCATTTTTTCGTCATCAGACGCCAAAATATCAAACGGGAACTTGCAGGAGAAAACACCTATGCTGCGGCATTTAGCATCGGGATAGGGAAGATACCTT
>JAZOSH010000103.1:0-8760 GCA_045656985.1 Eubacteriales bacterium
CGCTTGGCCTCCGACTTACTCACTGTCAATGAGAACATGAGTTACTATGACCTTGAATGACCGCCCGGTAAGCTTCTGACCGTCGTATTCATGCAGCTGAAGTATATCCCCAGCGCGAAAATCTCGGTCAAGCTTGCGGACCTCTGCGGTCTTCTCACCACTCAAGGCAAGCCCATACCATTCAGGCAGGGTCTTTAAATGATGTAGCATTGGAGATCTTCTTGCGCCGACCATAATCCACACTCGCTATCTGAACAACTCTTTCGTCAAGCTCATCGGGAGATGCGGCAGCATTAACCGCATCGGCAAGAGCCTTGGGGGACGAAAGAGAAACTATGTAAGATAATATTATTTTGAACATGATTTTTACTCCTTGTTTGAGACTATGTAATAATCATAAACAACAACGGTCTTTGTTCCATCTTCTTTGTTACGGATTATAATCTCATTAAAATCATAACCGATTTTGTAATCCACATTCTCATAGACAATTCCATCCACTTCAAGGTCAACAGATTTTATATAACTAAAATCAAAATAAAGATTTAAACTTAACAAAACAATGTAAAAAATCAATACGAAAAATAAAAGAATAAGAAACCAATTATCTTCAACAAAATATTTAAAATATCTCAACATAATTTACTCTCCTTTCTACTTTCCTTCAGGATCCTTATCCAGGTATCCAAGAATAACAAACTCCCTTTCGGGCGCATCCTTCTTATCGTTTTCAAAATGCGGATAAAACTTTACACCGCGCAAGCCCTTTTCAATAACAGCAAAGTTGGAATCGGATATCTCCCAAAACTTATCAAGACAGTTTGCACATACCGATGCTTTGACATATCCTCGTGTAAACTTCTCGCCGTCATCTGAATAGATCCTCGCCGGGAGAACAACATCGCGTAGAGCTTGTCCATTATCAAATGTTGCCGGACATATATCACAGTAAAAAGTCTTTGTTATTGATACTCCCATCAGATCACCACCTTTATTTTTGTGTAATACTTATCTGATATATCAATCTGCTTCTCTAGCGGCAGTGATGAAATTCGTTCTCGCGCTGCAGCTCTTCCTTCAATGACCTCTTGCTCGGTCTTAAAGAAAGAACACTTTGCACATGTGTTCCTAGTGGTAACCGCGCAGTTACCGTCTCTTTTAAAATAACAGCCCATAATTACCTCCTATCTACCATCATGTTCTCAAGACAAACAAGAAGGGGCTTTAATGCGTTGCGCATGCTATTCGGTATATCATGATCGCAATAATTGAGAACAAAGCCAAGAGATTCTTTAAACTGAATGATCTCATCTGCAGTCAGATATAATTTATATTTTTTCTCAGGAGGCTTTGGAATAGGCTCCTGTGCTCCTTCGGGATGTTCAGGGCGTACAGCCCACCATTTCACAGAGTAATAATTACCGTTATCATCATGCCAACCATATGAACAGTCATCCTCTTCATAAGTAAGACAAGTTGACTCTTCCGCGCCTTCAATTATTACAAGATACTCACCCGGAAGCGCCGGGCGTTCCTCAGCGAATAATCGCCATTTTATAAGTCTGTATTTACTCATTTGCTACCTCAACAGCATACTTATCTACATACAAAGGATGCGTACCGTCGAGCAGCTGCTTCTCTTCATCGGACATCTGATAACCTAAAAGTACGAGCTTTTTGTAAATTTCCTCGATAACATCTTCTTTGTCATACTGAGGAAATCTATCAGATGTACACAAATTGTAATTGTGAAGATCGGGATTATCTCTTGAAGATAAATGAATAAAACGAGGTAAATAAATATCAGATTCTTTTCCGAAAATCAAATTATAAATATAATCCTCCCTCGCTTTACCGTAAAGCTCACCAACAACATCACCAAAATATTCTGATGCAAGACCGTCGGCAGCAGACCGATAATAATGACACGAAAATAAAAAAACTGATGAAGCAGCAAACTCAAGCATTTTACTGATATTACTCTTCTGAACTCGAAGATCCTTAACAAAATCAACACGGCAACGGAAAGCATTCTTGTGAAGCTCCTCAAGCTTCTCGGTTGTTTCTTTTACATACTTCTCGCGCTCGATCTGCTTTTTGCTCTTCTTTTCTTTTGCTTTTTTCTTTGCATCAGTGTAAATAGAAACAGATCCATATTGATAATAGAAAAATAACTTTTCACGCTTTCCTTTAATATTGATAGGATCACCTTCGTTATAATCCTCGAGGCGAATTCGTGTCAAATACTCGTACTTGGAAGAATAAGCGTCTGAAGCGCTCTTGAACTCTTCAGCACCGAGTGCCTTAAGAGCCTTTTTTACTAAAGGCAAACGCTCATTATTGATCTGCTCGCTCAAAGCATTCTTGAAACGATACTCAAAATTATTTGTTCCAATATCGCCAAGCAGCTTATCTCGCTCCTTCTTACTCTTGATCTGAGCAAGCTTGTCTACATCACAAATTGATATCTGACGCTCCTCATCAGAGCAAAGCTCCTTGAGCTTGTCCTGATCGAGCTCGGCCATCTTGAGACGGCGGCGAACGGTAGAATTTGAAAAGCCGGTCATTTCGGCAATCTCCTCGGGAGTCTTACCGAAATCAATCATCATCTGAAAGCCCTGGGCTTCCTCATAGATAGTCAACGCGGATCGCTGAATGTTCTCAAGCAGCATCGTGGCCACCTGCTCCTCTTCGGTCATCTCATAGTCGATGATACACGGAAGAGTATCAAGCCCGGCAAGCTGCGCTGCGCCGTGGCGTCTGTGGCCGATAACGATCTTGTAAACATCCCCGGCAGGCACGACCGTGAGATTCTGCATTACACCCTTCACCTTAATGCTCTCTGCGAGCTCGGTGAGGTCTCCGAGAGCTTTTCTCGGATTCTTTTCATGTGGTATCAATTTGTCAATAGACAAATATTCAAGTTTCTTTTCGTTCATTTTTATACTCCTTCTTTTTTAATTTGAACTATAGTAAAGAAAACACGCCATAAAGGCAAATAAAAAAAGACAGTGGAAATAGATGATCATTTAAGATCTTCGGGGGGCTTAGGGATTGACATCCAATAGTCGACCCGACAATTGGTAATAAGGTAATCAGGTGAAAAAAACTCGTCTTCATCAAAATCATAATCAAGTAAAATCAATGCATCAACAAAACGCTGTTTTCCATTATGACCATTAACAATTCCAACAAGTCCAGTTTCGCAATCTAATACCGTAGGTAATCTATCCTTAACTGAGATCCATTCGGGCATCGTCTTCCTCCCCAACCAAAGATTTAGAAAAATGAATACATATTTTAACATCTGTTGTGTCAACAAAAAGGCGAGGCAAAGTAATAATAAAGAAGTCATTAGATTTTTTTTCGACATTCTTTTTAGTGTTTTCACCACCGTAAGACAAACATAAGTCAGAAAGACAACTACACAAAATATCCATAAAATCTGATTTCTCAAATTTCAAAATATCTTCTTTTGTAAAAGATAAACCCGGCAAAAAAGAATTTGCAAGAATTTCGCGAGCGAAAAGTTGATAAATCTTAAAGGATTCGCATGTTCCCTCAACTTCACATTTAGGACAACCTCCCACATTACACTCGCATCTAGCAAGAGTAAAGGCAATTTGATTAACAATAGATTGAATTTGAAGTTGTCTATCAAAATCAATAAAAAAACTCATAAATTACTTTTTTCTCCTTTCATTTTTCAGATGTATAAAAAGTAAAATCAGGCAACTTGCCACAATAATCTTGACACCATTCTGTAAACTTCTTCTTGAAAATAAGAAAGACTCTTTTTTCACGCTGAATACAGATGCCAAAAGGGAACACCCCTTGCTCAATTCCGAGACGGATCCCAACAGCGTCTATTCGCATTCCCATATCTCGGAGAATACGAGACGCAATTTCAGGTGTTATTGTTATTTTCCACTCGTCCACTTGATTCTCCTTTCAATAATTCATCAATTGAGCATTCAAAAATCTCCGAAAGCTTTAACAAAATTTCTACTCGGGGGTACGCAGCTCCGTTCTCCCATGAAGCGACGGCAGACCTGCTAACATTAACAGCCTCGGCAAGCTGTGTTTGAGTCATATTTAATGACTCCCTTTTTTCTTTTACAATCAAAAAAACACCCCTTTGTCATTCATCGTGACAATTATACCATGGCAAAAACCATTTGTCAATAGAAATGACAAAAATATTTTATTTTTTATTGACTGTCAATTAAAATGACATTATAATATAAACAGAGGTGATTTTAATGAATGGTAAAAATCTTGCAACTCTGCGAAAAATAAAAAAAGTGAGTCAGGAAAAGTTAGCAAAAGAACTTAAAGTATCAAGGTCAACCGTTGCAATGTGGGAAAACAACTCAAATGAACCTGATAACAAAACATTAATCAAAATAGCAAACTATTTTGATATTACAGTAGATGAGCTAATTGGAAACGAAAGCACACCAAATAAAGAAGGTGTAAAAATACCTGTATTCGGTCATGTTGCTGCCGGGATCCCAATATCTGCAATCGAAGACATAATTGACTATGAAGAGATCACGCGCGATATGGCTATAAAAGGAGAATACTTCGGGCTCGTTCTGAAAGGTGACTCAATGGAACCCAGGATGACGACTGGAGATGTCGTTATCGTCAGATCTCAACCGACAGCCGAAACCGGAGATATCGCGATCGTGCTCATCGGCAACGAGGAGGGCACATGCAAAAAAATAAAAAAGACGCCCGAAGGCATCATGTTGATATCTCTCAACCCTGCCTACGAGCCTATGTTCTATTCAAATAAACAAATCGAGCAGCTCCCAGTTACCATAGTCGGCAAAGTAGTTGAATTAAGAGCAAAATTTTAAGGAGAAGCAAAATGTCTTTAGAAACAATTAGCAATAAAATTGATAATCTCGATTACACGCTAAAGGAATTAGCAGAAGCAGTAAACAGCACAAACGAAGCGACATTTGTCTCTATTATTGTAATTTTAACAATTTTTGCAGTAGCAATAATAGCATCACAAGCAATCTACATAAAGATTATAAAGAAAATGCAAAAGCAGCTTATAAACCAAAACTCTGAAATTCAGGAATTAAAAAAACAAATTTCTGACGAGGAAAATAAAAAATGACAGTTGTATTAGCAATAGCACTCCTTATTATAATCCTTATGCCTTGCGCGCTTTATGTCGATACAATAAGCGAACTAATAGATAAGGTAACCGCTCTTATATCAAAACACCGTTCAACAAAAGCCGCTACAAAACAAGAGCGTGATATTAAAAAAGAGTATCAAGAAAAAATAAATAATTTAAATAAAGAAAATCAACTTCTTCAAAAAGAAAACAAAGTGCTATATGAAGAAATAGATAAATTGAGTCAAAAGTTAGAGGAAAATGAACAGGAAAAAGCGGAACTGGCCAAAGCAATAAGTAACAAAAACCAAATTGTAGAAAAAATTAAAGAAGAATCGTTGAAACAACACGAAGAAAAAGATGAATGCATGGCCGAGCTTTTAACACAAATACACCTTCTTGAAGAGGCTAACAAAAAGCTCAAGGAGAAGTTTGAAAGAAAAGCAACAGAAGAAAAATCGAAAGCCAAAGAATATAAAAAAGACTTTAGAAAAAAATATCCAGCAGACATTAGATGCCAGGACGGTGAATATGTTCGTTCCAAGTCTGAACGAGATATAGATGACTTTTTCTTTCAAAACAAAATTTGGCACATATATGAACCAACATACATTGAGCCGAAAACAAAGAAAAAGCATTACCCGGATTTCTATCTTCCCGATTATAACCTTTATATAGAGTATTTTGGAATGACAACTCCCGAGTATCTTGAAAAAAGAGATCGTAAGATTACAATGTATCTATCGGATAAAAGTATAAATTTTGAATATCTCACACAGGCTGACGATAACAACATCTACGAAAAACTAAAGGATATATGCCTAAAATACTCAATACCCACTAAGTAAAAAAGGACAACCTTATGAAAAAATTAGTATTATTTTTACTATCTATTGTTTTTTTGCTTTGCTCCAGCTCATGTGATAATCCAAGAGAAATAGATTTTGATAAAATAGTAAACGATAGACCAATAATCATAGATGAGAAAGAAGAAGTCTATTATACAGTTACTTTTCAAACTAATGGAGGAACAAAAATAGATCCGATAGAAACAAATTCATTAACACATATACAATCTATCACCCAAAGGGAAGGATATAATTTTATCGGTTGGTATTTAGATCCGGCATTAACACAAGAAACTTCATTTCCTATTACGGTAACTGAAAATATTACATTGTATGCAAAATGGGAAGCAAAAAAATATACGGTTAATTTTGTTACAAATGGTGGAACAGCAGTAAGTAATTTAAAAACTGATGTTATACACACATCACCAACTACAAAAAAAGAAGGATATGCTTTTGAAGGTTGGTATTTAGATTCATCATTTACAGTAGAAGCAACTTTTCCAATATACCTAAACAAAAACATAACTTTACATGCAAAGTGGCTAAAGAAAGTTGACACAGCAACATTCAGCACACTAAAAATAAAAGATGCAAAAGGCTATTCTTCATCAAAAACAATAGATATTACTCCTAAAAATTTAGATTTAGAGGAGCTTGCTAAACAAGGTTATTTTATAACAATAACTGTTTATTACGATGTTGAGTACGATAAAGACTATGATATGCTTTGGGATATTGGATACTTTGGAGCTCCAAAGTATGAAGTATATCTTGATAGAAATTACAATGTAATTCATCAAGAAGAAAATGTAACAGCATCATCCTATCCTAAAACAAAAACAATATCATATACCGAAAAAGTAGTGAGCATGAAAAACGCTAAATTTTACTTTAGAGTTTCAACGGATAATATTCAAAATATAATTTATTTTGATAATATAGTAGTTACATACGAATGTACTAAATAAAAAAAGACCTTGGCGGCGGTTGTGGCTGTTTTACCGCCTTAACTATAGTTATAATTGCAATTATTGCAAATATAGGAATAGGAGCAGACCTCTTAAATTTATAAAGGAGTTGATAACTTGACCTGTATTCGATGTAAAAAAGAAATAACCGAGAACAGCGTATATTGTCAATTCTGCGGGAGAAAACAAATAAGAACTGCAAAAAACAAATATAAAAAAAGAGGTAATGGATCAGGAAGCATAATAAAAATTTCAGGCAATAGAAGAAAGCCTTATAATGCAAGAATTACAGTTAATGGGAAACAGATATCAATAGGATATTACTCTTCTCAGAGCGAAGCGCAAAAGGAGCTTAATAAAATTCAAGGTAGAAATATATCAGATATATATAACTACACTTTACAGCAATTTTTTGATATGTTGATAGATTTGAATAAAGATAAGCTCACCAAAAGCGGTCTAACAAACTATGTTTCAGGCTACAAATATTTAGAGCCCTATAGAAACATTCGCATGAGAGAAATGAGAACAATCAATTTCCAAGAAGCTATAAATAAAGCTGCAGAGCAAGGAGTAGGTTACGCAACTTGGAAAAAAATACAAAATGTTTCCTCACTACTATGTAAATTGGCAATGGCAAATGATGTCCTTGAAAAAAACTATGCTTTGTTGGTAACATTACCTCAAGCAAAGAAAAAAGATGAAAAACCTTCTTTTTCAAAAAAACAACTTGAAAAAATGTGGCAGCTTTGGCAAAATGATAAAAATATAGCTGCAATTCTTGCAATGTGCTATATAGGGGTACGAATTAACGAATTTCTTGACTTGAAAAAAGAACATGTTAATTTGGAAGAAAGAGTTATATTTTTACCGGGAAGTAAAACAGAAGCCGGAAAAAATCGTATAATTCCAATACCTAATATAGTTTTGCCTATATTTCAAAGTCTGATAAACACATCAGAAGAATATCTATTTCCATCGCCAACAGGTAAACGATGGGATGCTAAAAACTTTAGAGATAGAGTTTTTTACAGAACACTTGAAAAATATAGCTTAAACACATGCGAGCACAATCCCGAGCTGAAGATAACACCACATTCATGTAGGCATACCTATGCATACCTATGTGTAAAATATGGTGTTGACCAAAAAGCAACAATGGACCTTATGGGCCACACAAAATACTCAACATCCGCAGAAATATACGCAGAAGCAACTAAAAAAGATATTGAATTTCTTCGTTCAGAAGCTGACAAAATTGGAGGATAAAACATTTCATTAGTATCAATTTAGTATCATAATATTGAAAAAAGCTTATAAATAAAGGATTTTGCAAATCAAAAAAAGCCTTGGTAATGACGAGGTCATCAGTTCGATTCTGATTACCAGCTCCAACACAAAAGGGTAGGTCAAAAGACCTACCCTTTTGTGTTGGAGTCGGGTGCCCCCGATGAAGAACTGCACCATTTTCCCAAGGCAAAATGGTTTTATTGCGCGGAGGTGTGGCGCACGAGGTACACGAGCTGACGATAAGTGCAATATCAGTTCTGATTCTGATTACCGATGTTTCTATTATGTTAAATTCGTTTTTCAAATTTTGATTTATCGAACAGTTAGTTGACGAGAAGGATTATCCAAAACCCTTTTTGAAAAAAGGGTTCTGGACTCCCAAAAACTTTCAATACAAAAGGTATAGCTCCCGCAGACCTTGCTCCGCCCTTGCGTGCTCACAACGGTCATAAATGAATATTGTCTGCACAAGTCCAAAGACAGGAGATTTTTTGCCAAGCTTTTTGCAAAAAGC